>JBJTQP010000207.1:0-4270 GCA_046075685.1 Planctomycetaceae bacterium
TCCCTCGCAGAACGAGTTTTTCTCGTGAAAAAAAGAGCGAACAACCCTGATGAGGGGTCTGCTAAGAGCCCAAGGCGTTTCGCAGTTCTTGCGAAATGTTTCGCCATAATTGCGAAACACTTTCGCCACTTTTGCGAAATAGTTTCGCAAAAAGTGCGAATCACGAAGCCCTGTCGATCGGTGTGAGCCTGAAAGAACGACGAAACGCGTCGGGATCGGGCTCTGCCGGAGTCGGAGTTGCGAATGCCGTGCCAAACAGAATCTGGACGACTGCCCAGTAGCCGTGGGCTTGCAGCATGCGGAATCCGCGCCGACCCCGTAGCCGCGGGCTTGTAGCCTGCGGAATCCGCGCCGACCCCGTAGCCGCGGGCTTGTAGCCTGCGGAATCCGCGCCGTGTCTGGTGCAGGCTGCAAGCCTGCACCTCCTGGGGGACAGGATTCAGACGCGCCGCACCCGTAGCCGCGGGCTTGTAGCCTGCGGAACCCGCCCCGCCCGAAGGCGTGCCCGCGGACTCAGGCAAGCGTCGTCTCGAAGTCGAGCAACTCCACGTCGGGGCTCATAAACCCCGGCCGCACCTCCTCAACACGGGCGAGATCCGTGGAGAGATACTTCTTGTTGTCGTCGCAAAACACCGTGGCGACGGTCGCACCCCAGCCCTCTCGATCGAGGACCTTCAATGCGCCGAGCAGGTTGGCACCGGACGAAATCCCGACCCCCAACCCGAGTTCGCGGGCGAGCTTCTGCGCCATCAGGATCGCGTCGCCGTCGCTCACCTGGATCACGGCCGCCAGCCGATCGAGCCGGAGGATGCTCGGAATGAACTCGTCCGACACGCCCTGGATGCGGTGACGCCCCACCTTGTGGCCGGTCGAGAGCGTCGGGGATTCCGCGGGCTCAAGGGGATGCACGCGGGCGTCGATGCCCACCCGGGAGAACGCCTCGGCCACGCCCATCACCGTGCCGCCGGTCCCCACCCCCGCCACGAAGGCGGCGGGCACGAGGCCCAGCCGGGCGAACTGGGCCACGAGTTCCATGCCCGTCGTGGTGGCATGGGCCTGCACGTTGGCCTGGTTGTCGAACTGCCGGGGCAGAAACACGCGGCCCAGTTCCCGCGCGAGTGTCTCGGCGCTCTCGATGCTGCCGAGGAAGCCCCCCGCCTCCCGTGAGACGAGCCGGATGTCGGCTCCGAACGAGCGGATCACCGACTTCCGCTCCTCGCTCATCCAATCGGGCATGAAGATCACCACCGGCTGCCCGAGCGCGGCGCCCAGGGCGGCGAAGGCGATGCCGGTGTTGCCGCTGGTCGCCTCCACGATCGTGTGATCGGGGCCGAGCACGCCCTGCTCGATGGCCGCACGGCAGATGTGGAAGGCCATGCGGTCCTTGATGCTGCCGGTGAGATTGAGGTATTCGGCCTTCGCGTGCACGCGACATTCACGGCCGCGGTAACGAAGCCGGACGCTCACCAGCGGCGTGAGACCGACCATCGGCCGCAGCCCCTTGAGGCGGCGCGTGCGAACGTCCTCGGACATGGATCGATTCCAGGGCGGGCCAGACGAGACAAAGCGGCGCGGGGGGCTACGGCAGTTCGCCGTTCTCACCGCCGGCCTGCGTGACCGCCGACCAGAAGACGGCCGGCTCGACGTCGCTGGAGACGTTGCGGACGCTCGCATCCAGCATCCCGATCGTGATCGTGCCGGGATGAGCCCCCTGGATCCGCAGCCCGTCGGCGGCCGTGGGGGTCGGCCGATCCTGCATCGGGGGTGAGACGACGTCCGCCATGGCCCCGCTGGCAAGGGCATTGAAGCCGCCTGTCCAGGCCCCCACCTGGCCCGGGGCGATCGACTTGGCCGGATGGTTGGTGCGGCCGAGCGGCGCCGCGGCCGTGGTGTCGGGATGGGCGAAGGTGGGAGCCTTGGCGCCGCTTCTGGCGCTGTACTGCGACACGATCGTGGTGCCGCTGGCCAAGGCCCGGCAGTAGGCTTCCGCCAGCGCGACCGTCTTGGAGGTGCCGTCCTTCACCTTGCGAAGCATCGGATTGTCGGAGAACAACGCGCCATTCGAGAGATAGGCGGTGGTGCCGGGAATGGCCGACATGCCGGAGAACTCCTGATCGACGAGTTCCTTCGTCGGATCCGAGGGGCAGGCATACGTTGGCACGGACGGCAGTTTGTTGACGAGCAGGGTGGCGGCGCCGCTGAAGGTCTGCCGCAGCGTTTCGTCCTCCGCGTACGACATGATCATCACGTGCAGCGGATACGTCGGCGGCGTCCCGCCCGACGACGTGGTGCCGCTTTTCACCACGTTCGACACCGCGTCGGGCAGTTTGTCGCGCTTGGCCGAGGCGTAGTTCATCACCGCGAGCGACACCTGCCGCACCTGGTTGCCACACTGCGTCCGCCGCGCCGACTCGCGGGCGCTCTGCACCGCCGGAAGAAGAAGACCGATGAGGGTGGCGATGATCGCGATCACGACCAGCAACTCGACCAGGGTAAAACCATGATCCCGACGGCCGAAGCCCGCAGTGCCTCGTTTCCGCATCTGCTCCTCGCTCTGCATGACCGGATCCGCGAACCAACGCTTTCCGAGCCCAATTGTTCACTCTCAAGGTAATCTATACTCGGACCTCGCCGCGACGCAAACCCCCGTTGTGCGGCATTCCGAAACCCTGCCACGGAACGGCGGCAGGCCGGCCGCCAACGACGCCCCGATGACCGCCCTGACCCACTGTGCGGAACTCGTGATCGGCACGGCGCTCGCGCTCCTGCCGGTCACGAACCCCCCGGCTTCGGCCCCCGCCTTCCTGGCGCTGACGGAACGCATGTCGCCGGCGCGGCGGACCGCCCAGCTGCGAGCGGCCTGCTGCTTCATGGCTGGAATCCTCGTCACCTTCCTGGTGGCCGGTTCGCTGATCATGCAGTTTTTCGGGATCTCGATTCCCGGCCTGCGGATCGCGGGCGGCCTGATGGTGGCAGGCATCGGCTCCGGCATGCTCACCGGCTCCGCGGAGCGACGCCCCGCCGACCCGGCCGATGACGCCGCCGCCGGCGACCGCGACATCGCCTTCTCCCCGCTCGCCATGCCGATGCTCAGCGGCCCCGGCTCGATCGCCGTGACCCTCGGGCTCACCTCGCTCGCCAAGACCTGGCTCGACTACGCGGCGATCGCCGTGGGCATCGTGGTCGTGGCCCTGGTCGCCTACGCCACCCTGCGGCTCTCAGGATCGATCGTGGCCGTGATCGGCCGCTCGGGCATGAATGCGGTCACCAAGGTGATGGGCTTCCTGCTGCTGTGCATCGGCATCCAGTTCATCGTCAACGGGGTGCTCGGAATCGCCACCGATCCGGCGATCGTCCGCAGCATCCGCGACGCCGCCGCCCCCTGACGGCTGCGTCCGGCCAGTGTCTGCCACCGTCAGCCGCGACGGGTGCGGCGCAACTCCTCGAGCTCCAGACGAAGCGGAGCCCAATACGTCCGGTCGGCCTCCCGCTCCTGATCCTCCTCCGCGCGGAGGGCGGCAGCCAGGGCGGTCGCATCGCCGGCAAGAGCATGCGTGAGCAGCGGCCGCTCGGCCGAGGCGGCCCGGGCCGCCTCGACGCCAGCCCCCACGACCTCGATCAGGAGCGACGGCGTCCGCAGCTCCCGCAGCCAGAACGCCCGCCGCGCAAGGTCCGCCTGAGGACCAAACGCGGCGTAGTCCGCCTCCACCAACCGCGCGATCATCGGCCAATCCTTGTCGCGCTGGGTTTTCTTGGCCGTCACCAGATCGGGGAGCGAGAGCACCTCGATCAGCCCCTCGTCGGTCTCGATCGTCGATCGTCGCTCCCAGAGCGGCTCGAAATCCGGGAGCCCGCGAATCTTCGCCATGACGTCGAGACGCATCCCCTCGACAGCAGCCGCATGGCAGCGAAAGTGGACAGCGTGCCCGGCTTCGAGATGCCGCTTGGCGAAGGGTGGAACCGCGATCACGTCAGCCCGCAGTTCCTCGACGGCCGCCCCGAGGCGGTCGAGATTGTCGTCGTCCGACAGCACGACCACGTCCGTGTCGCGGCTAAACTCCGCCCCGCCGTACAAGACGCAGGCCTGGCCGCCCATGAGGAGCGAACGCACGCTGTTCTTCCTCAGAGTAAAAAGGACTTTGAGAATCGGGCTCGGGGTCAAGGGATCCTCCCAGTTGCAGGTAGGTCTGCCAGAGCTTGGACGACGCCTCGAGCCGCTGCGCCGGGGTCATGGCGTACCACTCCGCCCACTCGTCGCCGACGAGGAGCC
>JBJTQP010000208.1:0-56884 GCA_046075685.1 Planctomycetaceae bacterium
ACCGTGGCGATCGATCGCGACGGCTTCGTCCACCTCGCCGCCGACATGCACGTCTCACCGCTCGTCTACTTCCGCTCCCGGCATCCGCTCGACCAGCCGTTCCATGCCGACTCGTTCGAGCCCCTGCATCGCATGACCGGCGCACTCGAGGATCGGGTGACCTACCCGACCTTTCTCCATGACCAGGACGGCGACCTCGTGTTCATGTATCGCCACGGCTCCAGCGGCAACGGCGATCAGATCCTGAACCGCTACGACACGGCCACGCGCACCTGGCGGCGGCTGCTCGATGCGCCGCTCACGTCGGGCCGGAGCGACGACCAGACGATGAACGCCTACCTCCATGGCCCGCTGATGGGGCCCGACGGCCTGTTTCACCTGGCATGGGTCTGGCGGGACACGCCCGACTGCGACACCTGCCACGACGTCTGCTATGCCCGGAGCCGCGACCTCGCCCGCTGGGAACGGAGCGACGGCACGCCCCTCACCCTGCCGATCACCAGCCGCACGTGCGAGGTCGTCGATCCGATACCGCCGGGAGGCGGGCTGCTCAACGGCCTCCTGGCAATCGGTTTCGACGGCACCCGTCGCCCCGTGCTCTCCTACCACAAGTACGACGAGGCCGGCCGGTCACAGGTATTCGCGGCCCGGGTGGAGGACGGCCGCTGGCGGATTCGCCAGACGAGCGCCTGGGACGAGCGGTTCGAGTTCTCTGGCCGTGGCTCGATCGAGTTCGACGCGGCGGTGGGGCCGGTCGCGGTCGCCGAGGATGGCACGCTTCGCCAAGACTATCGCTCGCCCTCCGGGGGCGGCACGTGGCGACTCGATCCCGAGTCGCTCGCCGCCATCGGCACGACCGAGCGACCGCAGCAGCAGCGTGCGGAGGCCCTCGACCGCGTCGAATCGCCGTGGCCCGGCATGCAGACCAACTGGCAGGGCGACTCCGCCGCGACCACCGGTGAACCCGGGCGGTTTCGCCTCCGCTGGGAGACGCTCGGCCCCAACCGCGACCAGCCGCGGCCTGCTCCGCTGCCGCCGCCCACGATGCTCCGCGTGATCGAAATCGCCGACTGATGCTGCTCACACGTGAGCCTCGCCCGTCGCTGGCGCTCCGGGCTTCCTGAGAAATGTCCTCAGCGAGGGGCTGCCCGTGCCCGAGAGCCAGCGTATGACGCCCAGCGCAGCCAGGATGGCGAAGCCCAGGCGGCATCCGAGAGAGCGACGGGCAGGATGCCCGACGCGAACGACCGGCGACGGGCACGGGCAGCCCCGAGCCTCGCGAACGCGCGAGGCTCACGTGTGATCCATATGACCGCGGGCCGGGATCGAGTGCACGGAGCCTACGCCGGCAGGTCGTCCCACATCGGGCACCAGAGCGGCGCCCGCGGAAAGAGTTGACCTGCGAGCTTCTGCGCCATCTGCGTGGAGGGCTCCATGCGGCCCGCCGCCACCGCCTCCGCCGGATCGCACTGCCCGAGCAGCAGCCGGGCAAGTTCGTCGTCCGAGAGCCGTAGATAACTCCGTCCCACCCGGCCCGGGTGCACGGTCGCCTCGCGGGGCTGCCGGCCGTCGGCCACGATGATCGAGCCCCGGAACGACGGGGCATCGAGGCCCAATTCGACCGTCTCCTTGATGTCGGCCGCGACGGCCCGGGCGGCCACGGCCGGCGCCTGGGCGGCGAGCAGTTCGTGCGGACGGAACACCTTCGCCACGATCATGCGGTCGCCCCCCTGCACGAGGCTGGCACCACCGGCGACGGCCTCGTGCAGCGGATCGGCCGTGCTCGATTCGTAGACGATCTCCTGCCGGTCGTTCTCGATCGCCTCGGCGCAGACTCGGGCGAGGATCTCCCGCTCGAGCCCGGCGAACTCGGAATCGGCCATGATCTCGAGCACGCGGTTGCCCGCCTGGATGCAGTAGCCCACGATCCGCGCGCTGCTCTCGTGCAGTTCGTAGCGATCCTGGCCGACGAGCGCCACGAGGATCGAGTCGAAGGCCCCGCGGCTGACGAGCCAGCGGCAGTAGTTCTCGCTGCGGTCGAGCGGCCCCACGAATCGCTCCGCGTTCTGCCGATAGATCCGCAGGATGGCCGGCAGTTCCACGTGTCGCCACTGCCGCATGGTCACCGGCTCGCCGGAACGCTGCGCACCCTCGAGGAGCCGGGCGAGAATGTCGGTGGGCCGCCCCGGGGTGGCGGAGTCGCGGCCGAGCACGCTCCAGCCGAGCTCATGAAACGACGGCGCGATTCGCGTCCTCGAGAAGGCGACCACCGCTGCCGACTGTCGCATCCGCTCCTCGGCGGCACGCACGAGCCGCTGCCCATGCCCGGCCCCGCGGCACTCGGGGAGCACGGCGACGCGGTCGAGCACGGCGCCGCGGACAACGGCCGACCCCACCAGCACCTCGCGCGGCACGATCTCGGCATGGCCGACGATCCGGCTGCCGAGACGCGCCACCAGGCGGTTGGCGGAGTCGTGCTCGGGATGATCGACGGCGGCATGAAACTCGGCCCGCGACGGCGGCATCGGCAGACCGGCCAACAGCTGCAGGATTTCGCTCTGATCGCCCGCCCGGGCGGGGGCCACGTGGCACTCCTCGAGCATCCACGCCGGGGGCTTGAAGGGCAGCGTCGGGTGGTGCGGAATGTGTTGGATGGCGGGTCGCTTCACCGCCGGCCGCCGGGAGACGACCGTGCCCGAGGGGCGGATTTCCACGGTCTCGACGGCGACGGCCGGACGGATTTCCGCGGCTGATTCAGCTGCCACAACCGGGGGCCGCTCGGTGCCGGCGGCAAGCTTCACCGCAGCTGGTCTGGACGCCGCCCCGGAGGTGCTCCGCCGCGCGGCCCTGCCTTTCGCCTTGCTCTTCGCCGGGGTGCCTGCGGGCCGCGCAGCGCCGCGAATCGTGAGCCGGCTCTTTGCTGTGCCCTTCGCTGTGCCCTGCCGGGCGGTGGCGGTGACCTTGTGCCGGGCGGCAGATCGAGACGATCGCGAGGGTCGGCGCGACACCTCTGCGGCAGAGACCTCCGCCACACGGCCACCGTTCGGGAAACGATCCACCCGATGCATGACGCCTCCTTTCCCTGGAGCAACGCTCGAACCAGTCCGTTGGCGGACAATCTATGCGGGAGGACCTTCGTTTTCCAGTAGCAGGAAGGTTTTCAGAGCGTTTTCCGGGAAAAAACACCAGGGGATGTCCCGCGATCGCAGCACTGCTCGGGCCTCCACCGCGGTCACCAGCGCAGCGCCGCGCCGCTCGAGTTCCCGGCGCTCGCCGTCGAGCGTGGCGAACAGCTGCTCGTTGATGGAGCGGATCTCGCGGCAGCGGCGGCGGGCGAGCGACGCCGTGGGATGCGTCTCGATCCACGTTCGCTTCGCGGCGACCAGGTCACGGACGGCGGCGGGCAGTGCGGCCTCATGGTCGAGATGCCGCTCCGGGTGATAGCGGAGATCGCGGAGCGTGGCCCGCACCGTGGCCAGGGCCGCACCCGGATCATCGGTCTCGAGCGCGGGAAACTCGGCGGCGAGCGGCAGGCGGAGCGTGCCCGATGCGACGGCGTGACGCGGCGGGTCGGAGCCCGCCAGCCGGCGGACCACGTCGTCGGTGATCACGTCATAGGCCGCCCCGCCGATGCCGTGAACGAACACGTCGGCCACCATCAGCCGCGAGACCAGCGTGGTGACGATCGCCCGCGGCCGCAGGCGGATCGCGTGCTCCTCCATGCGCGACATGGCATCGACCCACTTCGACGGCGACGTGTCGGGCGTGATCGGCAGCTCGACCCGCAGCGTCTCCATGTCCGACAGCGCGAGCACGCCCGGCGTCGACGTGTTGGCGAACACGCGTCGACGGCGGGGATCCTCGCGCGACCAGATCCACCACGGCACCTCGATCCACTCGCCGGCCGAATCATGCCGCACGGCCAGGTCCGGCATCGGCCGCCCACGGCCGCGGACGCGGCGCGTGCGGCGGTAGTCGGCGAGCGACTCGTTGTAGGCCTCGTGAAGCCGACGGGCGTGGGCGAGCAGCCAGCCCACGAACACCATCACCGTCGGCAGCCGCATCATCTCGCTGACCGGAAGCTCGAGCGTCTCGAGGCCGAACCGCTCCTCCAGCACGTGCCGCGCCTGCGCGATGCCCAGCCCCAGGCGGTGGCTCTCCTTGGCACGGTCGACGACGAGCGGCCACCAGGCGCGGACGATCGGCCTCGACACCAGCGGCGCGAGAACGCGGGCGGCGCGATCACCGAACGACGCGAAGCAGTCGGCGTCGATCACGGGCCGCTCCTCCCACGCCGCCTCCACCGTGAAGGCGTCGAACGGCACCTCCTCCACCCGGGCCGATGCGGGGCTGCCGACGGGCACCGCCGCGCTGACGCGGCCGCAGCGATCGCTGTCGACGACGAGGTTCACCGCCGTGCCGCCCACCTGTCGGGCGTAGGCGTCGAGCGCGGCGTTCTTGACCCACACCCCGGGATGAAAGAGTTCGGGCTGATGCCCGCCCATGATGATGGGCCGGGCGATCCAATCGGCGACATCGGCGGGACGGACCACGTCGCGGTACTGGCCTGTGTATTCCGCGGCCACCATCAGCACCTCGCGGCGGGTGGCGGCCACCAGTTCCCAGAGCCGCATGTCGCCGATCCGCAGGTCGAGCGCCGCGCGCAGGAGGCGGTTGTTGTCGACGAGCGCCTCGATCGAGCCGGTGCCGGGCCCCGGGCGGATCGGGGGATCGAGAAGCCTGGCGCCCGACGGCTCGGGTGGGACGAAGGAGCGACGCGGGACAGGCATGCCGAACAGGAGCCCTCGAGCGAACCGCACCTCACCGGCGGGCGGGGCCGCCGCTAGGCCGAGGTGCCGTGCCCCGCGGCCGTCGCGGCTGCCGCCGCCTCGGCCCGATCGAGGACGAGCCGATAGTAGGCCAGACGAGTCGCCGCATCGTCCAGAGCGCCTCCGAAACTCCGCGCCAGGTCGAGGTACACCAGCGGCACCGGGAGTTCCACGATCGTGAGCCCCGCGGCGGCGGCCTGCACCCAGACCTCCAGTGGCATCGCGTAGCCGGTCTCGGTCACGTGGAGTCGCTCGAGCGCCCGGCGGGAGTAGGCCTTGAATCCACAGAAGGCGTCGGTGAGCGAGAGCCCGAGGCGGTCGTTGATCTCCGCGGTGATCTCGGCGTTGATCCGCCGCCGGGCCGGCGGCGGCAGGCTGTCACCGGGAAATCGCCGCAGATACCGGCTGCCGCTCACGAGATCCGCGGCTGCATCGGGACCCGCACAGGCTGCGACGAACTCCGGGATCAGCCGGGGCTGATGCTGGCCATCGCAGTCGATCGTGACCAGGCCGTCCCAGGGCCCCGCCAGCGTCTCCCGGAAGGCCGTCGCGAGCGCCGCGCCGTAGCCGACGTTGCGCGGATGCCGCACCACCCGCACGTCACCGCGGGCCGCGGCCCGGGCGGCCAGCAGGTCAGACGTGCCGTCGGTCGAGCCGTCGTCCACGACGAGCACGTCGGCCGCGTGTCGCAGCACCTCGTCGAGCACGCCCTGCACATGGGCCGCTTCGTTGTAGACCGGGAGGGCGGTGAGAAAGCGGGGCATGCGGCGGCCAACCGGGGTCGAGGACGTCGCCGAGCCGGTGGCATCGACGGAGCTGAAGTATTGGCGCGCGAAAGTCGCGGGGCAACGCGCCGGCTGAACCGCGTGAAAACCGGGCCCTCAGAGCCAGCCCAGCGGATCCCGCTCCTCCCGACTCGCCCAGCACTCGAGCCCGGCAACCCCCTCCCCCAGCCGCCGGGCCAGATCGTCCATCGAGAACCGCTCGCTGGCGTGGTGCCCGACGGCCACCACCGCCATGCCCGCCGCCAGCGCTTCCGTGGCCTCGTGCAGCTTGATTTCGCCGGTGAACAGCGTGTCGCAGCGGCCCCGGGCCACCTGCTCCACGCAGTCGCCGCCCGAGCCGCAGACGATCCCCACCCGGCCCGCCGGCCGCGCCGGGTCGCCCGCCAGTTGGACATGCCTTGCGCCGAGCGCCGCCGCCGCCCGGGTGGCGAGGTCGGACACCGTGCAGCCCTCCGCCGCCACGCCAGCCCGGCCGAAACCGACCGTGGGCAGTTCGGCGTCGGGCTCGATCGGCGACACCCGCTCCAGCCCGAGGATCGCGGCGAGCTGATCGTTGATCCCTCCGGCGGCGGAATCCCAGGCAGTGTGGCTGCTCCAGACGCCGGCCCCCGCACCGACCAGCTCCAGCAGCACCCGGCCCGGCCCGGTGTCCGGCGTGATCCTGGATACGGGACGAAAGGGAAGCGGATGGTGCGACACCACCAGATCGGCACGCTCCCGAACCGCCTCGGCGGCAACCTCGGGGGTGAGCGTGAGGCAGGTCATCACCCGCGAGACCGTCGCCCGCCGTGGAGCCACCAGCAGCCCGACTGCATCCCACGCCGCGGCCAGTCGCAGCGGCGCGAGGCGTTCGAGGACGGTGGTCACGGCGGCGAGGGTGGGCATCACCGCCCGATGCTACCCCAGACACTACGATGGTGTCTCGATCGACCGCCCCGCTGACGCCTTTCCCATGGACACATCCCGCATCTCCGTGCCCGCGGCGGCGCTCGCCGTCGATCTCCGGCGGGCCCTGCGGGCGGCACGCGATCTCGGCGTGCGGGGCGTGGAGCTCGATGCGCGGCATGGCATCGACCCGGCGCAGCTGACCGCCACGGGACTGCGGCAGATTCGCAAGTGGCTTGGCGACGAAGGCGTGGTGGTGTCCGCGATCGCCTTCCGCACGCGGGGCGGCTACGCCGATCCCGAGCGGCTCGAGGGCCGGATCGCCGCCACCAAGGACGCCCTGCGGCTTGCACACGATCTCGGTGCCGGCCTCGTGCTCAACCACATCGGCGACGTGCCCGCGGATGCGGAGGGGCCGCAGTGGCAGTTGCTCGTCGACGTGCTCACCGACCTGGCACACTTCGGCGAGCATGTCGGCGCCACGCTCTGCGCCGAGGCCGGCCGCGCCGCACCGGCCGACCTCGCCCGACTGATCGCCGCGCTGCCCGACGGCGGCCTCGCCTGCGATCTCGTCACCGGGGCGCTCATGGTGCACGGCCACGATCCGGTCGACGCGATCGCGCACCTGGGCTCCCACGTGGCATACGTGCACGCCACCGACGCCGTGGCCGGCCCCTTCGCGGGCCGGGGCCGCGCAGTGGTGCTCGGCACGGGCCAGGTCGACTTCCCCGGCGTGCTCGCTGCCACCGAGGAGCGGGCGTACCGCGGCTGGATCGGCATCGAAGCCGTCGACGAGCGGGACGCCCGCCACGAACTCGCCGAGGCCATGGCCCATCTGGCGGCACTGTGATCAAAGCGCCGGCTCACGGACGGTGGACTGGCTCAGCAATGGCCACGGCTCGGTGACGTCTGCGGTCGCCGTGCCGGAGCCGGCCGCGGGCCTCGGTGGCACGATCGTCGCGATGATGATCTGCCGACGCCGCCGGAGCCGCTGAGCCACGGGCGTCATGCCAGCCGGGCCGCCAGCGCGATGGCCGCCGTCTCCACGCGGAGCACGTGGGGGCCGAGTGACACCCGCCGGCCGCCGACGGCCTCGACCGCAGCCAGCTCCTCCGCCGTGAATCCTCCCTCAGGCCCCACGAGGGCGATGACCGGCCGCGTGCCGACGGCCTCCGCATCGAGCGGCACGCCATCCCGATCGGCGACCACGAGCAGGGCGTCGCCGATCAGTTCCCGAACCACGTCGTCGACACCCCTGGGCGCGGCGATCCGCAGCAGGGTGTCGCGGCCGCACTGCTTGCAGGCCTCGATCACGCCGCGGGCCAGCCGTTCCCGGGCTGCGGGCGTGGCTTCGGCGACGCCCCGACGGGTGACGAGCGGCACGAGTTCGTCCACGCCGAGCTCCGTAAGCTTCTCGACCAGCCACTTCTGCCGCTCGCCCTTGGGAAGGGCCACCGCCAGCGTGACAGACGCGCGACGAGGCCGCTCCTCGGGCAACTCGGTGGCGATCGCAAGGACCACCTCGTCGCGGCCTGTCACCGCCACGCGGGCCAGCCATGACCGCCCGCCGCCGTCGAACACCACGACCTCGTCGCCCACGGTGCAGCGCATCACGCGGGCAAGGTGCCGGGCCTCATCGCCCACCAGCACGCCGCGGCCGTCGCGAGGCGGCGTCGCCAGAAAGAAACGCTCGCTCATGGCCGCATCCGCGACATGGGTATCGACTCGTCCGCAAGTGCAAAAACCGCGACGAAGTCTCTCCTGACCCGCCGCACCCTCACCGCTACACTCGGGCCATGGTACGCGATCGACTGCAGCTGGCCGCATCCGCCTTCGACGACCGACTCGACCCCGCCACGTTCCATGCCGCGGCCTCGCGGGAGGAGGCGCTGGCCAGGCTCGAGTGGCTGCTCGCCGAGCGGCAGCGGTGCGCGCTGGTCGTCGCCGACCCCGGGGTGGGCAAGAGCCATCTGGCTGCCACCGCCGCCCGGCGTCTCGGCGGGATGGGCGCGGAGACGGCCGTGCTCTCGCTCCGCGGCCTGCCCGAAGGCGAGTGGCTCGACCTGCTGCTCGACCGCCTGCCGCTCGATCCGGCCACCCGCAGCGAGCCCGTCAGGCCGTGGCTGAAGCTCGAAAACAGACTCCGCGAGAACACGCTCATGGAGCGGCCGACGGTGCTCATCTTCGACGACCTCGACGAGGCACCCGCCGATGCGGTCGACGGCATCGGCCGGCTGGTCGCGGCGGGTGAGCCACGGTTCGCCGCGGCCTGCGTGGTGGCCACCGCCACGCCCGCCGGACTCGCGCGAATTCCCGACGTGATCCGCCGGTGTTCCGCGGTGCGGGTCGACCTGCCGCCATGGACCGGAGCTGAAGTCTCCGCCTACGTCGCGGGTGCGCTCGGCCGCGTCGGCGCCGACCCGGAGAGCTTCTCCGAGGCGGCCATCGCGACGCTCGCGCGCTTTGCCGGCGGGGTGCCGCGCGTGGCCTGCAGGCTCGCCCGGTTGGCGGCCGTGGCGGCGGCGGGCGAGGAGCTCGACCGCGTCGAGGCGGCGACGGTCGAACGCGCCTGGCGGGAACTCGTTCCCGCCGATGGGATCCCGGCCACGGGCGACGATGGCGAGCCGTCCGCCGACGCGGCGGCGACGGTCCGTCCGGTCCGCCGGCTCTGGGGCTGACGGCTCCCCGCGGATTGCCGCCGGCGGCCGCGCGGCGGCCGGGCGGATCGCAGGATGTCGCCTCGTCCGCGACCACTGCAGCCGCTTTCGAATGCATCCGGTTTCGCCTACACTTCGCCCACGAGTTCGGATGTCCTTCCGCAGCGGGAATCGAGCGTTGGCGAAGCAGGATCCAGTCGCATCCGGCCGCGTGGTGGCACTTTCGCCGGACGATGGCTCGACGATCGACCTGGGACGGCCCGTCGTGGCCGCCATCCTCTCGTGGCTTGTCCCCGGCCTCGGCCAGATCGTCCAGGGCCGTCGACTCAAGGGCCTGCTGTTCATGGCCTCCCTCGTGCCCACGTTTCTGGCCGGCATGTGGCTCGGCGACGGGCGGGTCGTCTATGCCTCGTGGAAGCCGGGCGAGACACGCTGGGCCTTCATCTGCCAGGCTGGCATCGGCACCGCGGCTCTCCCGGCCATCATCCAGTCGTGGCGGCTCACGGGCCCCGCCAAGCAGCCCGCGTTCTGCAGCACCTTCATGGCCCCGCCGCTCTCCCGCGGCCAGCCCGTCTCGCAGGCCTACGCCGCCGCCATCATGCGGCGCGACCCCGACATCACCGCGGACGACTTCCGGCCCCTGCCGCCGTGGCTGCAGTTCCGAGCCCTGCCGCCGCCGGGCATGCTCGACCGCACGCCGGCCGACCAGGTCTCGGTCTGGCACAAGCGGCTGGGGCGGTTCTTCGAGATCGGCACACTCTACACCATGCTGGCCGGCATGCTCAACGTGCTGGTCGTCTACGACGCCTTCTCGGGTCCGATGCACCCCACGCCCCGGGACGAGAAAGGCACGCGATGACACCCCCAGCCGCGGTGGTGGCGTTGACGCTGTTCGACCGGCTGCCGGGGCTCGCCTACGGACTGCCGTTGGTCGTCGTCGCCGCGGTGGTGTTCGCCGCGACGCACCATGAAGATCCACCGGCGATCCGGCGGGCCACCGTGGAGTGGATCGGCTGGCTGTTCGGCATCCTCGGCGCCGTGCTCGTCGCGGTGTGGCTCGTGGGCTGGCTTGCCTGAGCCGCCGGTTCCTGCGGCAGCGCCCGAACCCTGCCCCGCGCCGGCCCCCGGCGTTCCGCGACCGGCGGGTCAGTTCGTGGTGGCGGCAACGCGGCGCAGCTGACCGCAGGCGGCATCGATGCGGGCGCCCTTGCGGCGACGGACCTGCACGTTGACACCAGCCGCGCGGAGCACGTCGAGAAACCGCTCGCGGGCGGCCTGGGTCGGCTCCTTCCAGGGCATCCCCGCCACCGCGTTGTAGGGGATCACGTTGAGGAGCGCCGCGCGGCGTCCCAGCAGCCGCGCCAGGGCGGCGGCCTGCTCGGCCGCGTCGTTCACACCGCCCAGCAGCACGTACTCGAACGTCAGCCGCCGGCCCGACGTCTCCCAGTAACGGTCGGCGGCCGCCATCACGTCGGCCAGCCCGATCGACTTGTTGACCGGCACGAGCCGGGTGCGAAGCTCGTCGTCGGCCGCATGTAGGCTGACGGCGAGGTGATACCCGGGATCCGCGGCGGCGAGCCGGTCGATCGCCGCGGGCAGACCGACGGTCGAGATCGTGATCCGCCGCTGCGAGATACCGAGGCCCTCCGGATCCTGCGCCTCGGCCAGGGCCGGCAGGAGGCGGTCGAGGTTGGCCAGCGGCTCGCCCATGCCCATCACCACGATGTGGCTGAGCCGCTCGTCGGCCGGCAGCAGCGCCGCCAGCCGCAGGAGCTGCTCCACGATCTCGCCGGTGGTCAGGTTTCGCACCACGCCGTCGATGCCGCTGGCACAGAACACGCAGCCCATCGCGCAGCCCACCTGCGAACTGATGCACACCGTGCGGCGGTCACCGTCCCGAAGCAGCACGCACTCGATCCGCTGACCGTCGGCGAGTTCGAGGAGCAGCTTCTCGGTGCCGTCGTCGGCCCGCTGGTGGATCGCGATCGTCGTCGTCCAGATGCGAAACTCGGCGGCGAGATCATCCCGCAGGTCACGGGGCAGGTCGGTCATGTCGGAAAACGTCGCCGCCCGCCGACCGTGAAGCCAGCGGCGGATCGCCCGTGCCCGCCAGGCCGGCTGTCCGCGACTGGCGAGCCAGGCCGCCAGGCCGGAGCCGGGATCGAGGACATGCCGCGGTCCCGCCGCCGGGACGATCGACGAGGCAGGCGACGTGGATTCGAGGGTCATCGGACGGTGACGACGGCACTGGCGGGTGCCGGGAACGCGGGGTACATTTCGGGCGTCAGGGAATCATATCCCGGTGGCGGCGATGCTGATCGTGCCGCCACCCAGGGGTTCTCTTGCAGGCGGTTCCATTCCAGGCGTTCCATCCGAGGCGTTCCCGGTGTCCGTCCCATGAGCCAGACGAACTACGACGAGCGAACCAGGTGGGTGTACGACGAACGGGCGTTTCCCGTCTGGAACGGCTCGTTCGACAAGGCCGCCCGCACCGAGATGATCGACGACGACCTGTGGGCGGGGCGGAGCATCGCGGTGCTCCTGTCGGTGCTGGTGGCCATCGGTCTGGTGCTGGCCCTCGGCACGCTGTGGTTCGTCTCCCGCTGGCGGTGAGCGTTCCCGACGGCACCCGCGGCACGGCGGACGGCCTCACCGTGCTCGCGCCCGCCAAGCTCAACCTCTCGCTCGCCGTGCTCACCCGGCGACCGGACGGCTTCCACGAGATCGAGTCGCTGATGGTGCCGGTGTCGCTGGCCGACACGCTGCGCGTGCGCCCCCGTTCCGCGCCGGGTGTCAGCCTGCGGGTGTCGTATGCCGGAGATCTCGCACGAGGTCCGGGAGCCGTGCTCGCCCGCGACGTGCCGGCCGACGAGTCGAACCTCGTGGCCCGCGCCGCCACGCTGCTGGCCGCCGAGGCGGGAGTGACCACCGGCCTCGACGTCGAACTCGTGAAACGCATCCCGTCGGGCGCCGGGCTCGGCGGCGGCTCGAGCGATGCGGCGGCCGTGATCCGTGCCGCCGCCGCCACGTGGCAGCTCGACTGGCCGGTCGAGCGGCTGGTGGCACTCGGTGCCCGGATCGGGAGCGATGTCCCCTGGTTCTTCGCCGGCTCCGCCGCGATCGCGTCCGGTCGCGGCGAGCGTGTCGAGCCCGTGCCAAAGCTTCCCGACCTCGCCGCGGTGATCGCGTGTCCCGCCGACGGGCTGTCGACCGCTGCGGTCTATTCCCGCTGCGTGCCCGACGCCGGCCGCCGCGGCGACGCGGCGCGGCTCGCGGCGGCCCTTGCAGCCGGCGACCTGCGGACGGCTGAGTTCCTGATGGTGAACGCCCTGGAACCACCGGCCCGCAGCCTCTCTTCGCAGATCGACCGACTGCTCGCCGCCCTCGCCGACGCCGGCGGCTGGGCACCCCGGCTCACGGGCAGCGGCAGCGCGTGCTTCACGCTCGCGCGAACGATCGCGGAGGCGGAAACCATCGCGGCGCGGCTGAGCGCCCGCTGCGAGGCGGAGGATTCGCCCTGCGCCGCCGTGTTTGCCGTGCGCTGCAGCCTGCCGTAGCCACTGCACGCCAGCCCCGACGCGATTCTTGCTTTTCTGCAAGGACGAGGGGTAGGCCCCCTTCACAGGTGGTGCCTGCCAGCCGCCGGCCACTCCATCATGATGGTGAAGGGGCGGCACGTGGAAGTGTCGGAGGTTCGCATCAAGCTCGTGGATCGCGGGGCCGAAAGGCTGCTCGCGTTCTGCTCGATCACCATCGACGGGGCGTTCGTGGTGCGCGATCTCAAGCTCATCGACGGCCCGAACGGACCCTTCGTGGCGATGCCGAGCCGCAAGATCGCCAGCCACTGCCCGAGTTGCCGGGCAAAAAACCCGCTGCGATCGAACTACTGCAACCAGTGCGGCACGCGGCTGGCGGCCGGCCCCCCGGCCCGCGAGGACGACGGCCGGCAGCGGCTCTACGCCGACATCGCCCATCCGATCAACGCCGCCTGCCGCGACCAGATCCAACGCCGCGTCGTGGCCGAGTACGAGACGGAGCTGATCCGGGCCCGGGAACCCGGCTACGTGTCGCGGTACGAGGCCGTGGGTGACGAGGAGATCGTCCGCTGACGATCACCGTCTGACCAGCGCGTGGAAGTCGGCGGTGAGCCGCTTCGTCACCGGGCCGGGCGCACCCGAGCCCACCTTCCGGCCGTCGATCTCCACGACCGGGATCACCTCCGCGGCGGTGCCGGTGAGGAAACACTCGTCGGCCGTGTAGAGATCGTGCCGCACGAGCGTCGCCTCGCGGCAGTCGATGCCCGCAGCGGTCGCTAGCTCGAGCACCGCGCCGCGGGTGATGCCCTCAAGGATCCCCGCGTCGGGAGGCGGGGTGAGGAGCCTGTCACCGCGGACGACGAACACGTTGTCGCCCGTGCACTCCGCCACCTCGCCCTTGTGGTTGAGCATCAGGGCCTCGATGCAGCCGGCCTGCAGGCCCTCGAGCTTGGCCATGATGTTGTTGAGGTAGTTGAGCGACTTGATCCGCGGCGAGAGGGCGGCCGATTGCGTCCGCTGTGTGGCGGCGGTCACGATCCGCAGGCCCTGCTCGTAGAACTCCCGCGGATAGAGGCTGATCGTGTCGGCGATCACGATCACCTGCGGGTGCTTCGTCTTGTTGGGATCGAGGCCGAGGCTGCCGGCGCCGCGGGTCACGACCAGCCGCACGTACCCGTCGGCGAGGTTGTTGGCCGCGAGCGTATCGACCACCGCCTGCATCACGGCGGACTTGTCCAGCGGAATCTCCAGGCAGATCGCCCGGGCGCTGGCAAACAGCCTGTCGACGTGCAGCCCGAGCCGGAACACCTTCCCCGCATAGCTCCGCAGGCCCTCGAAGACGCCGTCGCCGTAGAGCAGGCCGTGGTCGAACACGCTGACCACCGCCTGCTCCTCGGGAACGAGGCGGTCGTTCATGAAGATCATCCGCGGCATGGCGCTGGTCCCTGCATGGCGAGTGGTGCTGGCGGCCGACGGGGCCGGATGGTGGCGTCCGCCGTCCACGGCCGGCCCGTCAGCCGGCGCGGCGGTGGGCGGCGAGTGGATCGTCGTCGACACGGCCCGCCGCCAACCGCACGATCCGGTCGGCCCGCCGGGCGACCGCCGCGTCGTGCGTGACGAGCACTATAGAAAGGCCGTCCGCGCGGTTCAACTCGCAGAGCGTCTCGAGGATCCCGCCGCCCGTGGCCTCGTCGAGATTGCCGGTCGGCTCGTCGGCGAGCAGCAGCCGCGGCCGCGTCACCAGCGCGCGGGCGATCGCCACCCGCTGCATCTCCCCGCCCGACAGCTGCCGGGGCTTGTGCCGCAGCCGGCCGCCGAGGCCGAAGCGGTCGAGCAACCGCCGCGCGGCGTCGCGGGCGTCGCGGCGGACCCGCAGCCAGTCGAGCACCCCGTGCCGCACCATCAGCGGCGCGAGCACGTTCTCCAGGGCGTCGAGCTCGGGCAGGAGATGGTACGACTGGAACACCATGCCCACGGCGGTGTTCCGCAGCCGGTCGCGTCGCGTCGCCGACAGCGCGTCGACCCGCAGGCCGTCGAGCTCGATCGTGCCTGCGTCGGCGGCGTCGAGCAGCCCGACGAGATGCAGGAGCGTGCTCTTCCCGGAACCGCTCTGGCCGACGATCGACACGAACTCGCCGGCGGCGAGGTCAACGTCGACGCCGCGGAGCACCTCGAGCGTGGCCTCGCCGGAGCGGTAGGCCTTTCGCAGCCCGCGGACGCGGAGCAGCGGGGATGCCTCAGTCATGCCGCAGGGCCTCCACGGGATGGAGCCGGGCGGCCCGCAGGGCCGGGAGCACGCTCGAGGCCACGGCGATCCCGATGGCGCCCACGATGATCCAGGCCACGGTCAACGGATGCACGATCGACGGGATCCGGTAGAAGTAGTAGATCGAGGGATCGAACACCCGCTCGCCGGTGCACCACTCGACGGCGGCGCGGATGGTGTTGATGTTCCAGGCGATCGACAGGCCGAGGGCCAGACCGGCGCCCGCCCCCACGATGCCGAGAAACAGGCCGTAGCCCAGGAAGATGCCGCCGATGCCACCGGCGCC
The DNA here is from genome assembly GCA_046075685.1 of Planctomycetaceae bacterium. GTDB lineage: Bacteria > Planctomycetota > Planctomycetia > Pirellulales > UBA1268 > QWPN01. The sequence goes on from JBJTQP010000208.1 coordinate 15,245, forward strand.
GGCGCCGAGCGACTTGAGGATGCCGATGTCGCGGGTCTTCTCCACGACGATCATGAAGAAGATGGCGAGGATCCCGAAGCCGGCAACCGCGATGATCAGAAACAGCAGGATGTTGAGCACCGACATCTCCATGTCAACCGCGGCCAGGAGCGGCCCCTGCTTGTCACGCCAGGTGGAGACGGCGTACAGGTCGGCTGGAAACACGGCCCGCAGCCGGTCGCGGACACCGTCGAGATCGGCTCCGGCGCGGAGTTTGACCTGGATCGAGTTGACGCTCGCGTGGCCCGACTGCGGATCGATCATGCCCCGCATCCGCTGCAGGGCCGCGATCGGCACGAATACGAAGTTCGAGTCGTACTCGCTCATCTTGCTCTCGTAGAAATCGACGACCGTGAAGGTGTCGCTGACCGCCTTCGGCGGCGTGCCCGCCGTGGGGAACGTGATCTTCACGTCGTCCCCCGGCAGCACGAGGAACCGGTCGACGCCCGAGGTGTCGCGGAAACTCGCCAGGCCGATGCCGGGCACGATGCCGGTGAACTGCTCGGTGGCGGGATCCATCCGCACGCCCTCCTCGGGCCGCGCCCGGCGAAAGGGATCGGCGGACTTCCCCGGGCCGGCGGTCGCGCCGGCTGTGGCATCCGCCTCAGGTGATGTGGCGGTCGCATCGGCCGTCGTGGCCGCGAGCACGGCATCGACCTGCTGGTCGACCGACCTGGTCGGCCCGCCATCAGCCGCTGCAGCCCCTGTGCCGGATTGACGGTCGGCCTCGAGCTTCTCCCGCCAGACACGCTCCCGCTCCACCCGCATCCGTCGATGCGGCCAGCCGGCTCCCTCGAGCGCCGGCCGCGTCACGGCCTGCGAGTCGGACTGGTTGTCGATGGTGTCATAGCCGCCGTCGCGAAGGCCGAAGGAGAGTTGGCTGCGATTGGCGGGGTGCTGAAGGTAGCGGCCGAAGTCGCTCACCCGGGCGTGCGTCGCCTCGTCGATCCCGATCAGCATGATCTGCCGTGTGATCCACTGGCCGCGGACCTGGAAGTTGAGCATCGCGGGCACGGCGACGGTGGGCGTCATGCCGACGATGTCGTCGCCGACGGCCCGCCGCATCTCCTCCATGTGCCAGTGCGGATCCTGGAATCCGGAGAGGGAATGGCTCTCAAAGACGAGGTCCGAGAGGATCCCGTGGATCCGCGTCTGCATCTCGTGGGAGAAGCCCGCCATCACGGCGTTGACGACGATCATGGTCGCCACGCCGAGCGTCACGCTCACGATGCTCGCCAGCGCGATCCAGCGGGTGCGGAGATACCGCCAGCAGAGCAGGAGTTTGTACATCGGACGCCCGGGCCTCGTCGTTGCGGGGGCGGAACGATAGCAGCCCCCCTGCCCCGCCGAAACCCCGGAATCACCCCGGCTTCCGCAGGTGTCTGCCAAGCCATGCACCGCAGGCTGCAAGCCCGCGGCTACGGTGCGCCTCCCGCGAGGGGCTGCCCGTGCCCGGGAGCCGGGCTCTGGGAGCAAGCGCAGCCAGGATGGCAAAGCGCGGCGGACAGGCAGTGAGTCGAGGCCCGGAAGGCCGAGACGAACGTCCGGCGACGGGCACGGGCGGCCCCGAGCACGATCTCGGCGGCCATGCACCGCAGGCTGCAAGCCCGCGGCTACGGTGCGCCTCCCGCGAGGGCATGGATCACGCCCGGGGGCGGTGAATCGGGAACAGGATCACGTCGCGGATGCTCGACGCGGCGGTGAGAAACATCACCAGCCGGTCGATACCGATCCCGAGGCCGCCCGCCGGCGGCATACCGTGCCGCAGGGCCGTGATGAAGTCGGTGTCCATGCGGGCCATCGACTCCTCGGCCGCCAGGCCCGCCAGCTGCGTGCGGAACAGCTCCTCCTGCAGGTCGGGATCGTTGAGTTCGGTGTAAGCGTTGGCGAGCTCCATGCCGGCCACGTAGAGCTCGAACCGCTCGGCCACGTGCGGCTGGCCAAGCTTCCGCTTGGTGAGCGGGCAGATCGAGGCGGGATAGTCGATCACGAACACCGGTCCGTCGAGCGTCTTCTCGACCGTGGCCTCGAAGAGGTCGCTCTTGATCACGTCGGGATGCCGGCCGGCGGTCTCGACGCCCGCCTGCGCCGCCGCCGCCGCCACGCTCGCCGGATCGGCGGGATCGCAGCCGGTCACCTCGCGGAGCAGGTCGTCGTACTTCGCGCGGCGGAACGGCGGCGTGAGGTCGACGGGCCGGCCCATCCACTCGAACCGTGTCGGCGACCCGGCCGCCTTTGCGGCCTCGAGGATGATCGCCTCGGTGAGATCCATCATCGTCTCGTAGTTGCCGTAGGCCTCGTAGGCCTCAAGCATCGTGAACTCGGGGTTGTGCCGGGTGCTCACCCCCTCGTTGCGATACACGCGGCCGAGCTCGAACACCCGCTCCAGCCCGCCCACCAGCAGCCGCTTGAGGTGCAGTTCCAGCGCGATCCGCAGCACCAGCGGCATGTCGAGCGCGTTGTGGTGCGTGGTGAAGGGCCGGGCGGCGGCGCCGCCGGCCGTGTCCTGGAGCGTCGGCCCCTCGACCTCGAGGTAGTGCCGGGCGGCGAGCACGCGGCGAACCGCCTCCACGATCCGGCTGCGGGCCACGAACCGGTCGCGGACACCCTCGCCGTGGATCAGGTCCAGGTATCGCATCCGCTGCCGTAGTTCGGCGTCGACGAGGCCGTGGTACTTGTCGGGCGGCGTGGCCAGCGACTTGGTGAGGAACTCGAGGTGCGTCACGAAGACCGTCATCTCGCCCGTCTTCGACCAGCCGAGGCGGCCGTCGACGCCGACGATGTCGCCGAGGTCGAGGCAGTCGACGATCTTCCAGATCTCGGGCCCCACCTGCTTCTTGCCGAGCATCAGCTGGATGCGGCCGGTGCGGTCATGGAGGTCGATGAACACGAGGCTGCCGGCGCTCCGCAGCAGCATGATCCGCCCGGCCACGCGGACGGTCGGCCCGTCGTCGGCCGTCTTCTCCACGCCTTCCCCACGGTCCCTGACCTCCGCGATCGGCAGGCCGCCGTCGAACCGCTTCCCCCAGGGATCGATGCCCATGGCGACAAGTCGGTCGAACTTGTCGCGCCGCGCCTTCTCGAGCTGGGCGGCTGTGCCGGAGGCGGAGTCGGAATCGTGGGGCTGGGCCATGTCGATGCGGAGCCGAGAGAGACGAGGAATGCCTGCTGGGCCCGGATTGTCGCCGGGCGGCCGTTCCGCGAGAAGGCCAGCCGCTGACGGCCGCGACGGTTCTCTGCGAATGACCCTACACTGCTGGCGTCACCTGCAAAAACCCAGCATGAGCCACGCCCCCCCGCAGCCGTCGCTGTTCAGCGTCGAACTCCGCACCACGCGGTGGGAGATGCTCGTCGACTGGTATCGCGACGTGGTCGGGCTGAAGGTGCTCCTCCGGGTGGAGGACGACCGCTATGCCCTGCTCGATGCCGGCTGCACGCGGCTGGCGATCATGGGCAGGGCGTCACCCGGCGAGCCGAGCGGCCGCTGGAGCCTGGGCTTCGAGACCGACGACCTCGACGCCGCCGCACTCCGGCTCGGTGCGGCGGCCGCCAGCCCGCCGCGGACGAATCCCGAAGGCTTCCGCGAACTGGTGGCCCACGATCCCGACGGCAACAAGCTCCGGCTCTTCTCCTGGGCACCGGGCCATCACGGATGACATCCCCCGAGACACCGACCCCCGCCCTGATCGGCATCCTCACGGTCTCCGACCGGGCCAGCCGCGGCGCGTATGCCGACGAGGGGGGGCCGGCGATCCGCGACTATCTCCGCGAGGTGCTCGCCAGCCCGTGGGAGCCGCGGGAGCGGATCGTGCCCGACGACCTCGACACGATCGCCGCCGCGATCCGTGATCTGGCCGCGGCGGGCTGCTGCCTGATCGTGACCACCGGCGGCACCGGCCCGGCGCCCCGCGACGTCACGCCCGAGGCCACCGAGCGGGTCTGCACGCGGCTGCTCCCCGGCTTCGGCGAGCTGATGCGGCAGGAGTCGCTCAAGTATGTCCCGACCGCGATCCTCTCCCGGCAGACGGCGGGCGTCTGCGGCTCGGCGCTCGTCGTGAATCTTCCCGGCCGGCCGCGGAGCATCCGCCAGTGCCTCGACGCGGTCTTTCCGGCGATCCCCTACTGCATCGATTTGATCCACACGGGCGTGCCGGCACCGCCGCGGCTCGACACGCAGCCGGATCGCATGGTCGCCTTCCGGCCGGGATGAACGCCCTTTCCCCCGAGAGGGCTCGGAACACATCGGGGTTCGCCGGCCGTAAGTGGTGTAAATCGCCCCATGTGCCGCAGACCCACTGGAGTGAATCGCCCCAGCGGGTGGAGCGATTCGCTCCACCCTCCTGCGACATCGGCTAGCAGCCGACGGCGCGCTGTCAACGATCCGGTCATTGATTCGTCCGGGCTTTTCCGCTTCGTCGACGTTTTCCATCACACGCGGTAGGCATGCACCGGCTCGCCCCAGTCATCTCGGCACAGGATTTGCAACCGATGACCCGGAGGAACAGTCGTGCGTTGTTTCCGCGGGGACGGGGCATCCTGGACGTCGCATCGATGGCAAGCCTGCGGCCTGCTGCGGCGCCGTGCGCCGCGGATCGTGATGCTCGTCGTGGGGTGCTCTCTTGCCGCCGCCGACGCAGGGGCAGGTTCCGTGACGAGCACAGGGGTTTTCACCTTCGGCACCTCGGGCAACGTCGCGTCGTTCGCCTACAACGGCTCCCCGATCGCGAATCTCGCGGTTGGCAATCTGATCAAAGTCCGCGCCACGTCCTCGTCGAGTTCCGGCAACTTCAGGGCGAACGGCTGGCCACTCGACACCAGTGGCACAAGCAGTCTGCTCGCCGGGGCACCGGATCCGGGCACGTATTTTGGATTCACCCTCAGTGCGACTTCCGGATACACCTTCGACATCGACAGCGTCACGTTCGGTTTTGGACGCAGTTCCACGGGGCCGCGAAGCTCGCAGTGGCGATCAAACGTCGACGCCTACGAGGCGCCCATCGGGAGCTATTCGTCACTGGGCTCGGGCGGTCTGTTCACGACCTCCGGAGATGCCCTGCACTTCGTGACCGATTCCACCGCAACGACCGGCACGAACGTCGTGCTGACGATGTCCGGGAGTTCAAGCGCCTATCAGGGCCTCTCGTCGATCGACCTCCGATGGTATGCCTACAACGCGGAGGCCTCCGGCGGCACGGGCGGCTTTCAAGGTCCGCTGAGCTTCACCGTGACCGTCAACTCGTCAGGTCCCAGCACGCCGATCAGTTCCTATGACCCTCCTGCAGGCTATTACATCTCGGCAACCGGCACCGGGTCCACACTCAAAGCCCAGCTCAATGCGATCATCGACGACCATGTCGTCTTCACGTACGATCAGGCTCGATCGGCCCTGCAAGTCACCGACGCCGATCCTGCGAGGCCCGGGCATGTGCTGCTCGTCTACGATCGGACGTCGCTCGATGCCTCGGCCTTGAATTCCGCCGGCCCGATCCCCGGCTGGAACAACGGCATCTCTTGGAACCGCGAACACACCTGGGCGGACTCCCGCGGACTCGCGGGGAACGGACCCGACTACAGCGACCTGCATCACTTGCGGGCGGCGACGCCGTCGGTCAACTCGTCGCGGGGCAACAAGAACTTCGGTGGCGCCTATGGCGCGCAACCCTACGGTGCGGTCAACGATGGTGGCGCCGCCGTCTGGTATCCCGGCAACGCTGACGCCGGGATGGTCGCGCGGCACGAGTTCTACATGGCGACGCGCTACGACGGGGCAGACGCGTTGACGGCCGACCTCGAACTTCTACCGGGCGATCCAAGTGAGGCCCAGGGGCTCGGAAGCCTGACCAGGATGATCGAGTGGCACTACCACGCGGCTCCCGATGAGTTTGAACTCCGCCGCAACCAGATCATCTACAGCGACTACCAGAAGAACCGGAACCCTTATATCGACAATCCCGAGTACGTCTGGAGCGTATTCGTCGATCAGGTCAACGACAGCCAACTCTACGTGGGTTCGACCCCGGCCGCCTCGGGGTCGTCGACGCTCGATGTCAATCTCGGTCGGGTGATCGTCAACGGGACCGTGCCGGCTGCACAGACCGTCATCCTGCGACGACGTGGCAATGACGGCACCTATTACCGCGTCTCCACGTCGGGCAGCGCGACGAGCAGTGTCACGGGAAAGTTCAATGCCTTTCCGATCAACGCATCCGGATCCGACTCACGAGCTCTTGCAGTTGGACTCAACACCACCACAGCCACGGCCGGCCCGAAGACGGGATCCGTCTTGATCGACAATCTCGACATCACGACCGAGGCAGGTGCCGGACGGGGAGCCAACGACGAAAATGATCTTGTCGCCGTCTCGCTGGCCGTGCTTCATCCCGCCATGCCCTCGTTCCTGGCCGGCGGCACCAGCAGTGCGCTCATCCTCGACTTCGGCACCCTGACACAGGGGACGTCCTCCAGCCTGCTTTCGTTCGACATCTTCAATCTTGCCGGCGATCTTGGCGCCTTGTGGACGGCGGGCCTCGACCTCGACGAAGTCACGGAGACCGACGCTGCGGGGGTCTTCACGACCTCGCTGCTGCCGTTTCTGAATCTCAGTTCCGGGTCGTCATGGACTGCGAGCGTCAGCATGGGCACATCGATGCTCGGTACTTTCGCGGGCTCCTATCTCCTCAGCCTGTCGGACGAGAATCTGTCCGGTGCCACGTCGAAATCGATGTCGATCTCGGTCACCGGCACCATCGTCCCGGTGCCGGAGCCATGGGCACTCGGCCTGGTCGGGGTCGGCTGGCTGCTGGCGCTGGGACGCGTCCGGCGACGAAGCAGGCACGGCCACCAGACACGCTGACGCCGGGCCCCGGATTCATTTCAACCCGCGATTGCCCGGGCGATCTCGGGGGCGAAGTAGGTGAGGATCCCGTCAGCCCCGGCCCGCTTGATCACCAGCACGCTCTCCAAGGCCGCCTTCGCACCATCCAGCCAGCCGTTCTCAGCCGCCGCGCGGATCATCGCGTACTCGCCGCTCACCTGATAGGCGAAGGTGGGCACGCCGAAGGTGGTCTTCACCCGGTGGATCACGTCGAGCGACGTGCCCGCCGGCTTCACCATCACCATGTCGGCCCCCTCGGCCACGTCGAGGGCCACCTCCCGCAGCGCCTCGTCGGCGTTGGCGACGTCCATCTGGTAGGTCTGCTTGTCGCCCACGCCGCGGCCGGCGGCCGTGCCCAGGGCGGCGGCGCTGCCCACTGCGTCGCGAAACGGACCGTAGAACGCAGACGCATACTTCGCCGCGTAGGAGAGGATCGCCACGTCGTCGTGCTCGTGCTCGTCGAGTGCCAGCCGCAGCGACCCCACCCGGCCATCCATCATGTCGGAGGGCGCCACCACGTGGCAGCCGGCCGCGGCGAGCACCACGGCCTGCCGGCAGAGCGCCTCCACGGTCTCGTCGTTGACGATCTGGCCATCTTTCAGCAGGCCGTCGTGGCCGTGGCTCGTGTAGGGATCGAGGGCCACGTCGCAGATCACGCCCAGGGCGTCGCCGTATTCCCGGCGGACGGCCCGCACCGTGCGGCAGGCGAGGTTCTCGGGATCGAAGGCGTGGGCCGCGTCGTCGGTCTTCCGCGCCGCCTCGACCACCGGGAACAGCGCGATCGCCGGAATGCCGAGCCTGAGCGCCTCGCCGGCCGCCCGGAGGACGCCCTCGATCGGCAGCCGCTCGACGCCCGGCATGCTGGCCACGGGCACGCTCGCCTCGCCATCGTGCACGAACAGCGGCCAGACGAGGTCGGCCGGTGCGAGCGTCGTCTCGGCGACGGTCCGGCGGAGCCACCCGTGCCGCCTGGTGCGGCGCAGGCGGGTGTCGGGATACCGGCCGGGAAAGGGCTGCCGCGTCACGGGCTCCTCCCGTCCACGACCACGACCGCGCCGATCGGCACGGGGGAGGCCATCGGCCGGCCCACGAGCGTGGCCACGGCGCATGACTCGTCTGTCTCCCAGAGCGTCACGCGACGAGCGATCACGCCAAGGCCCGCAAGCACGTGGGGCGCCACCACCTCGAGCAGGTAGCGGGCCATGTTCTCGGCCGTGGGATTCCACGGCAGCACGAAATACTTCGTCGGCTCCGCGACCCTGACGGCGGCGAGCGTGGTCTCGTCCTTCTCGAAGAGGATGAAGGCGTGATCCCAGTGCTCGTCGAGCCAGCCGAGCATCCGCCTCTTGATGAGCGAGAAGTCGACCACGCGGCCCACGTCGTCGACGGCCACGCCGCCCCCTTCCGCCTCCACCTCGATGTCGACACGGTAGTTGTGGCCATGGAGGTAGGCGCAGCGGCCCTCGTGGCCGTAGAGCCTGTGACCGGCGCAGAACGAGAGGTGCCGGACGAGCGAGAGGTGCGTCACGCCGAAACCTCGGCGAGGGTCTCGATGCGGATCGGACGGATGTCGAACTTGGGGTTCTGGCCGAGGAACCGGCAGGGGTTGTTGTGGAACACCTCGAGCGCCTCCTGGAGCGAATGGCCGCGGCGGCGGAACTCGAGGATGCACTCCTGGAGCGTGAACGGGTCGCTCGGCCCCCAGTCGGCCGAGGAGTTCACGAGGATGCGGTCGGTGCCGTACGTCTCCAGCATGTCGACGGCCCGCTTCGGTGAGCACTTGGTGATCGGATAGAGCGTGAAGCCCACCCAGTAGCCGGCGTCGAGGCAGGGCTTGATCGTCTGCTCCTCGACATGGTCGATCCAGATCCGCTCCGGATCGACGTTCATGCCGGCGAGCACCTCGAGCACCTTCCTGGTGCCGTGGGCCTTGTCGGCGAGATGGGGCGTGTGGATCAGCACGAGTTGCCCATGCTTCAGCGCGAGGTCCACATGGGCCTCGAGCGACTCGCATTCGTTCTTCGTCGACTTGTGCAGCCCCGTCTCCCCCACGCCGAGCACCGTCGGCTTGGCGAAGAACTCGGGAAAGTGCTCGAGCACCGCGCGGGTGAGCGTGGGGTTCTCGGCCTCCTTGGGGTTCACCGCCACCCAGCAGAAGTGGCGAATGCCGTACTGGGCCGCGCGGGTCGGCTCGAACTCCGAGATCTGCCGGAAGTAGTCGATGAAGGTCTCGGGGTAGAGCCGGTCGAAGCCGGCCCAGAAGGCGGGCTCGGCCACGGCCACGACGCCGCTCATCGCCATCCGCTCGTAGTCCTGGGCGGTGCGGGCGATCGCGTGGTAATGGGGCTGGATGATCTGCATGTCGCGGCTCCGCTGACGGGAAGCGGTCAGACCTGGGCGAAGCGTTCGAGCAGGGCCACGGTTCGCTCCGGCCCCGGCCGCTCGGCGGAGAGCATCCTCAGGGCCTCCCGCAGCGCCGAGAGCTTCGCCGTGGCCGCCGACCCAGGCCCGCGACCCTCCCGGGCCACGGCGGCGTCGAGCCGGTCGAGCAGGGCGGCGATTTCGAGCAGCTGGTGACGGGCTTCGAGAAAATAGGTCTCGACGACCTGGTCGGGCGAGAGCATGCGGCACCGGGGGAGGATGCGAGGAACCGGGTTTGCGGGGCGGACCGGGTTTTCGGAACGGAAGGTTGTCCGCTACATAATACCCTCATGATCGGCGAAAACCGCCCCGCCCCGCTGCGACCCACACCATGATCCTGGTCACCGGCGGCGCCGGCTTCATCGGCTCCAACTTCGTGCTCGAATGGCTCGCCGGCGGCGGCGAGCCGGTCGTCAACCTCGACAAGCTCACCTACGCCGGCAATGTCCGGAATCTCGACGCCGTCCGGGACGACCCCCGGCACACCTTCGTCCGCGGCGACATCGCCGACCGGCCGCTCGTCGAGGGGCTGCTCGCCGATCACAGGATCCGGGCCGTCGTCCACTTCGCCGCCGAGAGCCACGTCGACCGCTCGATCCACGGCCCGGCCGACTTCATCGACACGAACATCGTCGGCACATTCCGCCTGCTCGAGGCCGTGCGTTCCTACTGGACCAGCCTGTCGCCGGCGGACAAGGAGGCGTTCCGGTTCCTGCACGTCTCGACCGACGAGGTGTTCGGCACGCTTACGGCGTCCGACCCGCCGTTCCGCGAGACCAACCAGTACCTGCCCAACAGCCCCTACGCGGCGAGCAAGGCGGCTTCCGATCACCTGGTCCGCGGCTACCACCACACCTACGGCCTGCCGGTCCTGACCACGAACTGCTCCAACAACTACGGCCCCTGGCAGTTTCCGGAGAAGCTCATCCCGCTGATCATCGCCAACGCCCTCGCCGGCAAGCCGCTACCGATCTACGGCGACGGCATGCAGGTTCGCGACTGGCTCTACGTCGGCGACCACTGCTCGGCGATCCGGCGGGTGCTCGAGGCCGGCCGCCTCGGCGAGGTGTACTGCATCGGCGGCTCGAGCGAGAAGCCGAACCTCGAGGTCGTGAACACGCTCTGCGGCATCCTCGACGCGGAGCGGCCGCGGGCCGACGGGCGGCCCTACGCGGCGCAGATCACCTCCGTGAAGGATCGCCCGGGCCACGACCGCCGCTACGCCATCGACGCCCGGAAAATCGGCACGGAGCTCGGCTGGAAGCCAGCGGAGACGTTTGAGACCGGCCTCCGCCGTACCGTCCGCTGGTACCTCGACCACCAGGACTGGGTGGCCGACGTGACCAGTGGTGGCTACCGCGACTGGATCGCGAAGCACTACGGCTGACGGAGCGGCGCAAGGCCATGCGGATCCTGCTCGTCGGCACGGGAGGCCAGGTCGGCCGCGAACTGCGGGGCCAGCTCGCGGCGCTCGGCGACCTCATGGCCCTCGACCGCGCCGCCGCCGACCTCGAGCGGCCCGCCGAGGTCGTGGCGCTGCTGCATCGCGAGCGGCCCGATGTGATCGTCAACGCGGCCGCCTACACGGCGGTGGACAAGGCGGAAAGCGAGCCCGAGCGGGCCCGGCTCGTCAACGCCACCGCCGTCGGCGCCCTGGCAGAGACGGCGGCCGCGCTCGACGCGACGCTCGTGCACTATTCCACCGACTACATCTACGACGGTACGAAGCCGGGCCGCTATGTCGAGACCGACGAGCCGCAGCCGCTCTCCGTCTACGGCCGGACGAAGCTCGAGGGGGAGCAGGCCGTCGCCGCCTCGGGCTGCCGCCACTGGATCTTCCGCACCACCTGGGTCTACGCCGCCCACGGCCACAACTTCGTCCGCACGATGCTCCGCCTTGGCCGGGAGCGGGACGAACTCCGCGTGGTCGACGATCAGGTCGGGGTGCCCACGTCCGCCCGGCTGATCGCCCGCGTGACGGCCGACTGCGTGGGACGGCTCGCCGGGGGCGCGGCCCCTGCCACCGGGATCTACCACCTCGCCCCGCACGGCGAGACCACCTGGTGCCGGTTCGCCCGGGCGATCCTTGCCGGCGCCCGCGACCGCGGGGCGGCCCTCCGCTGTCCACCCGAGCGGGTGGCGGCGATCGCCACCGCCGACTATCCGCTGCCCGCCCGGCGGCCGGCGAACTCGCTCCTCGACGTCACGAAGCTGGAAACTGCCCTCAACATCCGGCTGCCCGGGTGGCAAGATGATGTGGCCCCCGTCGTCGCGGCCCTGATGGCCGAATCCGCACCCTGATCACGGCAGCATCCTCGCATGCAGTCACGCAAAGGCATCATCCTCGCCGGCGGCGCCGGCTCGCGGCTCCATCCGGTCACGCTCGCCGTCTCGAAGCAGCTGATGCCGGTCTACGACAAGCCGATGATCTACTACCCGCTGAGCGTGCTGCTGCTCGCGGGCATCCGTGAGATCCTCGTGATCTCCACGCCGCAGGACACGCCGCGGTTCCGCGAACTACTCGGCGACGGCGCCGGCTGGGGCGTCGACATCCGCTACGCCGTGCAGCCGAAGCCGGAGGGCCTCGCCCAGGCCTTCGTGATCGGCAGTGACTTCGTGGGCGACGGTCCCTCCGTGCTCGTGCTCGGCGACAACATCTTCTACGGCCACGGCCTCAGCGACCGGCTCCGCAGCGCCGGCCGGCAGACGACCGGCGCCACGGTGTTCGCCTATCCCGTCGCCGATCCGGAGCGGTACGGCGTGGTCGAGTTCGACGCCCGCGGCCGGGCGAAGTCGATCGAGGAGAAGCCCCGGGAGCCCAAGAGCCGGTTCGCAGTGACCGGTCTCTACTTCTACGATCCCCAGGTGGTGGAGATCGCCCGGACCATGAAGCCCAGCGCCCGCGGCGAGTTCGAGATCACCGACGTCAACCGCGTCTACCTCGAGCGCGACCAGCTCGACGTGCAGGTGATGGGCCGAGGCGACGCCTGGCTCGACACCGGCACGCACGACAGCCTGCTCGAGGCGGGGCAGTTCATCCAGTCGCTCGAGAAGCGGCAGGGGCTCAAGATCTGCTGCCCGGAGGAGATCGCCTGGCGAAACGGCTGGATCGACGACACCCAGCTCGAGGCGATCGCCACCCCGCTGGCCAAGAGCGGCTACGGCCGCTACCTCCTCGACCTCAGGGACGAGGGCCAATGAACGTCACGCCGACCGACCTGCCGGGCGTGGTCGTCATCGAGCCGCGGGTGTTCGAGGATGCGCGGGGCTTCTTTCTCGAGAGCTTCAACCACGCCGGCTTCGAGCAGGCGCTCGGCGGCTCCGCGGCGTTCGTCCAGGACAACCAGAGCCACAGCCGGGCCCGCGTCCTCCGCGGTCTCCACTACCAGGTCGACAGGCCGCAGGGAAAGCTCGTCCGCGTCCTCCAGGGGGCGATCTGGGACGTGGCGGTCGACATCCGCCCCGACTCGCCCGCCTTCGGCCGCTGGACCGCCGTGGAACTCTCGGCGGAGAACCGCCGGCAGCTCTGGGTGCCGCCAGGCCTCGCGCACGGCTTCCTCGTGCTCTCCGAGTCGGCAGACGTGCTCTACAAGACGACCGACTACTACTCGCCCCCGGGCGAGCGGTGCATCGTCTGGAACGATCCCGACCTGGCGATCGCCTGGCCGCTCGCGGGCGAGCCCGTGGTGTCGGCGAAGGATCGGCAGGGCCTGGCGTTCGCCGCCGCGGTGCCGCAGGTGCGATCGTAGCGGTCGTAGCACGCATGGGGGCATGGTGGTCATGCGGGTCATGGCGATCGACCGGTGGCGCGGGCCCGGCATTTCTTGACTCGATCCCACCCACGGGTACGGTTGGTCGTGCCGCTCTCTGTCTGGCGGCGTCCTCTCCGGCCGCCCGCCCGCGATGACCAACCGCTCCTCACCGCCGCCCGCGCTTCTGATCACGGGCATGCACCGCTCGGGCACGTCGTTCGCCGCGTCGCTCCTGCAGGCGGCCGGGGTGCACCTCGGCGACCGCCTGCTCGAGCCCCATCCGAGCAACCCGCTGGGTCACTTCGAGGAACTCGAGTTCTACGAGTTCGACCGTCACCTGCTCCGTTCGCACGGTGTTCCGGACGATGGCTTCACGGCCACGGCGGTCGTCGAGCCCGGACCGCTGTTCCACGACGCCGCCCGCCGGCTCGTCGACGTCCGCCGGAATCGGGGCGTGCCATGGGGCTGGAAGGATCCTCGGGCCGCGCTGCTGCTCGACTTCTGGGCCGGCCTGATCCCCGAAGCCCGATTCCTGTTCGTGTTCCGCCCGCCGTGGGACGTGGTCGACTCCCTGTATCGACGCGGCGATCCGCTGTTCGTCGCCAATCCGCCGTTCGCCCTCGACGTCTGGCGACACGTCAACGGTCGGCTTATCGACTTCGCCCGGCGGCATCCCGATCGCGTGCTCCTGCGGGAAGTCTCCCGGATGGCTGCCGCGCCGGATGAACTCCTCGCGGACGTGCGGACGCGGCTCGGCATCCCGGTCGAAGACGCTCCATCGACGTTCCGGCCTGAGTTTCTCTCCCCGGCGCCCGCCGATCGCGGCGACCTGGTCGCCCGCGTGGCCCCCGAGTGTGTCGAACTCCTGCACCTGCTTCGCGAACTGCCGGGTGGAACGCCGGCGGAGGACACCATGAGGGCACCGCCCCCCGAGGCCCGGGATGCCGGCCTCCGCGACTGGCAGCAGGTCCGCGGGCTGGAGCGACGCGAGCGCGAGGCTGCGACGGCGCTGGCCGGGCTTTCGGCCCGGGCGCGTGACGCCGAGCAGCAGGCGACGCGTCTCGAGGGATTGCTCGCGGATGCCGCACGCGACGCGACTGCGGCCGCGGCGGTGGCCGGGAAGCTGGAGGCCGCGGAATTGCGGGCTGCCCGCGCCGAGGCCCGGGAGCGGGACGCCGACGGGCGGATCGCGGCCCTCGTCGCCGAAGCCCGCACCGCCGTGATCGAAGCGGACGGCGCCGCGGAACAGCGTCGGCGGATCGCCGCGCTCGAGGCGACGGTCAAGGCACTCCTGGGCAGCACGAGCTGGCGACTGACTGCACCGCTTCGTGCCGCCGGCGGTCTGCTCACCAGCCACGGCCGACCGTTTGCGGCCCGGCTCACGGCCCACTGCCGGTTCCTCGTCCGCCGGCTGTCGTCACCCACGGCCGTCCGGCGGGCCGCCGCCCGCGCGGCGGAGATCCTCTCCCGCGACGGCGTGGGAGGCCTCGTGCGGGCCGTCGGCTCGGCCCGCCGGCTCGACGAACACCGCGACGCCGCGACGCCGCCGGCGCGGCAGGCCGTGGTGCGGATGCCCTTGGCACCGCCACTGCCGGTGCACCGGTCCCGCGGCGCTGCCGCCGGCCGGCCGCTGATCTCGATCGTGATGCCCGTGTTCGATCCTCCGGCCGCCGTGCTCGACGCCACGATCGGCTCCGTGCTTGCACAGACGTCGCCGCGGTGGGAGCTGATTGCGGTCGACGACGCCTCCACTGCTGCCGACGTCCGCAACGTCCTCGAGCGGCACGCGGCGGGCGACCCGCGCATCCGCGTCCACCGCCGGGATCTCAACGGCGGCATCGCGGCGGCCACCAACACCGGCGTCGGCCTCGCTTCCGGCGAGTTCGTGGCCTTCCTCGACCATGACGACCTGCTGGCCACGGAGGCAATCGACCGGATCGCGGAGGCCTTCGTGGCCACGGCCGCCGACGCGATCTACAGCGATCAGGACACCGTCGACGCCTCGGGCCGGACGACGTGGACGTTTCACAAGCCGGACTGGTCGCCCGAGTATCTGCGGCATGTGATGTACGTCGGCCACCTGCTGGTCGTCCGCCGGGAACTTGCCCTGCGGCTCGGATTCAAGAGCGAGTTCGACGGCGTGCAGGACTTCGAGTTCATGCTCCGCGTCGGCGAGACGACGCGGGCGATCGCCCATCTGCCCGAGGTCCTCTACCACTGGCGGGCCCTCGCCGGCAGCGTGGCGGCCGACGCCGACGCCAAGGCAGGCATCGACGCCCTCCAGGCGCGGGCCGTGCAGGAGCATCTGCAGCGGCTGGCCCTGCCGGGCGTCGCCACGCCCCATCCGCAGCACCGCCACCGCTGCGTCGTCACGCCGCGGCTGCACCGGATTCCCCGGGTCTCGATCGTGATCCCGTCCCGTGATCAGCCCGACCTGATCGGCCCCTGCCTCGACTCGATCACCCGCGAAACGACCTATCCCGACGTCGAGGTCGTCGTCGTCGACACCGGCACCACCGACGCTCGCGCCCTGGAGATCCTCCGCCGGCAAGGCCTCCGCGTCGTGCCCTTCGGTGGCCGCTTCAACTTCTCCGCCGCCTGCAACGCGGGTGCCGCCGCGGCCACGGGCGAGGTGCTCGTGTTTCTCAACAACGACACCACGGTGGTCTCGCCCAACTGGCTCGAGCACCTCGTGTTCCACCTGCTGGAGGCCGACGTGGGTGCCGTCGGGCCGCTGCTTGTCTACCCGGACGGCAGCGTGCAGCATGCGGGCGTGGTGCTCGGCGCCCGGGGCACCGCCGATCACGTGATGCGGCGATTCCCCGCCGACGCCGATGGGTATGCCGGCAGCCTCTCCTGCCCCCGCGAGGTGTCCGCGATCACCGGCGCCTGCCTGGCGATGCGCCGCGAGGTCTTCGAGCGGCTGGGGGGCTGGAATGGGCTCTACGCCACGCACTATCAGGACGTCGATCTCTGCCTGCGGCTCAGGAGGGCCGGCCTGCGGTGCGTGTTCACGCCGCAGGCGCGGCTCGTGCACCATGAGAGCCCGAGCCGCGGGGAGCGCTACGATTTCCTCGATCGCCTGCTGCTGATCGACACCTGGCGCGACGAGCTCGCCGGGGGCGATTCATGCTATCCGCAGGCCTGCTCGCTCGAGCGGCTCGACTACTCTCCGGCCGAGCCGGCATCCGAGCACGCCCATGCCCGCCACTGACGTCTGGCTCGCCTGCCACGGTCCGCTGTCGTGCAACAGCGGCCTGCACGTCCGGCATCTCGCCGCCGAACTGGCCCGCCGCGGGTGCGACGTGACCGTCTGCGTTCCCGAACGATCGACCGACGACCGCGAACTTGCTCGTGGCGTGCGGCTGCTCACCTTCGGCGACGCGATCCGAGCGGCCGACGTGACGCGACCTGACCTCGTGCACCTCTGGACGCCGCGGGAGCGGATGAGGCGGTTTCTCGAGGCCGTCGTCCGCCGCTTCGGGCGGGTGCCCCACCTCGTGCACCTGGAGGACAGCGAGCCGCTGCTCGTGCGGCAGCAGATGCGACTGCCGCCGCACGAGATCGACGACGTCGCCGACGGCCTGCGTCCGCTCGACGTGCCGGATCACCTCGCGCATCCACGTCACGCCCGGACGCTGCTGGCCACCGCGGCCGGGGTGACGGCGCTGATCGAAACGCTGGTGGCGGATCTGCCCGCCGGCATGCCCACAGTGGTCTTCCATCCGGGATTCGATCCTGCCTTCGCCGCCCCGCGTCCGGCCGCGGCGGCGGCGGTCCGCCACCGGCTCCGTGTTCCCGTGGGCACCCGTCTGGTCGCCTACACCGGCAACGTGCACGCCACCAACGTCGACGAGGTCCGCAGCCTGTACCTGGCCGTGGCGCTGGCCAACCGCGCCGGCCTGCCGCTGGTCCTCGTCCGCACGGGCGTCGACCACGTGCCGCTGGCCGATCACGGTCTCGCCGACCTGCGGCGGCACGCCATCGAGCTCGGCAGTGTGCCGCGGAGCGAGTTGCCCGAGCTCGTCCACGCCGCGGATCTGCTCGTCCAACCCGGCCGCGCAGATGAATGGAACACCACCCGCGTGCCCTCGAAGCTGCCCGAGTGGCTCGTTTCCGGACGGCCCGTGATCCTGCCGCGGGCCAACCTGGGACTGGAGCTCGTCCATGGCACCAACGCGATCGTGCTCGAGGAGGCGACGGCCGAGCGGCTCGTGGCGGCGTTCCGCGAGTGGCTGCCGCAGCCCGCGCGGCTGGAGGCCATCGGCGCCGCGGGCCGCGAGTTCGCCCGCGCCCATCTGACGTGGGAATCGGCAGCCGACGCGGTGGCGGCCGTCTACGACGCGCTGGGCGCCGGCACGCCCCGCGGTCGCGACTGATGCCGTGCCTCCCGGCCTGCGGGCGTCACCGCCCGGTGGCCACGATGCCGGCGAGTTCTGCGAGCGACTCGACGCCGCAGCCGCCACCTGCCGCCACCGCAGCCCGCACGCGATCCGCCAGCCCGCCGCCATCCAGGCAGACGTGCCGCCAGACGCCGGCAAGCGTGTCGCCGGCATCCGGAGGTGAAGAACTTCGGCGCCGACGCAGTTCCAACACTCTTCCGAAGGCCTGCTCCACGGCCGCCACGTCCGCGCGATAGTGGCGCTCGAGCGCGTCGTGCCGCTCCGCGTCGAGCAGATCGGCGGCCACCGGCCGTGGCGCGGAACTGGCGTCCGAATAGGCCTGCAGCGTGCGATCGAGATCCTCGTCGAGACCCGCGAGGAGGGTCTCCGGCAGGGCATTCACGAGCCGCTTGAACGCCGCCGCAGCCGGGGTGTAGCCCCGATTGATGCGGGGCGTGGATCCGGGCCCCGCCAGCCCCAGCAGCGCGCGGAAGCGCGCCACCGCATCGACCGGTTCCCCACGCTCGACATAGGGCAGCCCCGTCATCCGCCGCCGGCCGCAGCAGCGCAGCCAGTCGAGTGCCGCGCGGCCCGCAAGCGCGTCGGTCATGATGTTCCCGGCGACGATCTCATCCACGGTCTGCGCGAGCGTCGCGGTGCCGTAGTGCCGCTTGATGCCCTGGTTGTGGTGCGAGGCGATGGCATCGAGCGGATGGCGCAGGAAGCAGACGACGTGAAACGACCGCGTCGGCAGCGCGGCGACCACGTCGTCAGCGTGCGGATAGACGCCCTCGGCGGAGAGCACGAGCCGGCAGCCGGCGCGGCGGGCGTCGGCAAGGTGGCAGGCCAGGGCACGGCGGGCGCTGGACGGCTGGCCCCCGGTGAGCAGGGCGAAGGTTTCGCCATGGCCGCCCGACACGCCGTTGCTGTCGAGGGGGTGCGGCGGATAGTGCAGGCCTGCGGCCCGAAGCTCGGCAGCGTGCAGCCGGCAGTGACGCTGGATCGCCGACGAGCCCGTCTTCGGGCCCCCGATGTGGAGCACCAGGTCGGCATCGTCCGGAACGGGGGCCGTCATGTCGCGGTACCCGGGCCCGCCGGCATCCGCTGCGCCACGACTCCGCCGTGGGCCAGCTCCACCACGGCCGTGCACTCCCGGGCGATCAACTCGGGCGAGTGCGAGGCGAGCACGAGGATCCCGCTCGAGCGGATCAGCTCGCGGAGCCGCACCGCGCCCCGCTCGCGAAACTCCGCGTCGCCCACGGAGAGCCACTCGTCCATGAGCACGATGTCGGCCCGGAAGCTGGTCACGATCGAGAACGCCAGCCTCATCAGCATCCCGGTGGAGTACGTCCGCACCGGCATCGCGAGGTAGTCCCCGAGGCCGCTGAACTCCGCGATCTCGGGCGTCAGCCGGGCGATCTCCGCCCGCGGCATCCCCTGGATCAGCCCGCGGATCAGAATGTTCTCGTAGCCGGTGGCGTCCCGCTCGATGCCGAGCGCCGGATTCACGAGGCTCGACACGGAGCCGCGGCGGATCACGCGGCCCCGCGCGGGCGGGTAGACGCCCGCCATCACCTGCAGGAGCGTCGACTTGCCGGCCCCGTTGTGGCCCATCACCCCGAGCCGATCTCCGCCGCCGAGCGTCAGCGACACGTCGCGAAGCGCCCGCACCACCGTCACGCCGGTGTCGCTGCCGATCAGCCCGCCCGTTGCGGCGGCCGCCAGCGTCGATTTCAGCGACGTCGCGTGCACCCCGTAGATCGGGAACTCGACCGTCACGCTCTCGAGCACGAGGTCGGCCATGGTCAGATCCAGTAGACGACGCGGCGCCGGCAGGACGCGTAGAGGGCGGCCGCGATCGACACCGTCAGGCACGTGAACACCGCGAGGAATCGCCAGGTGCCCGCCGCCGGCAGGGCGGCCAGCAGCGGCAGACGGACGACGTCGAGGAGCTGGGCCAGCGGATTCCAGAGAATGAACCGCGCCCGACCGTGGAGGCTGTCGGGCATCCAGAAGACGGGCGTCAGAAACATCAGGAACTGCATCGCCGCGGCGGCGATCGGCGCCAGGTCGCGAAACCGGGCCGTGAGGATGCCGAGGATCGTCATGATGGCATGCAGGTTCACGAGCACGACGAGCAGGCCCGGCACCACCAGCAGCAGGCGGGGCGACAGAGGCACTCCGGCCCAGATCGCCACCGGCACGTAGAGCAGGAGGTGGTGGGCGAACTGGATCACGAGCCGGGCGAGACTGCGCCACACGAAGGCGCTCAGCGGAAAGGCCGCCTGCTTGAGGTAGGGCGCGGCCGCGATCAACGCCTGACAGCCGTCGGTGACCGCCCCCACGAGAAAGTGCCAGACGATCACGCCCAGGGCGAGGTGCGGATAGAACCGCTGCAGGGGCACGTCGAAGAGCACCGCGTAGAGCGGGCCCATCCCCAGGAGCAGGAGCCCCATGCTGAGCGTGATCCAGAGCGGTCCGAGGAGCGATCTTCGGTAGCGGAGCACCGTGTCATACCAGGCCAGCGTGCCCCAGAGGCCGATCTGCCGCGTGCCCGCCAGCCAGTCGGCCAGCGGCCCGTCCGCAAGGGTGGCGTCGGCCGGTGGTGTCATCGCTGCGTCGCGGAATCCGGGGGCGGGCCGCCTGCACCGCTGGCGGGTGCGCCGTGGCCGGGGTACCGTGCGGGAACCGCCCGCACGGCCGTCTCCTGCGACAGTAGGCCGGGGTGCCGGGCGGGTCAAGCAGTCGTTGCAGCCCGCCCTCCGGGACATTCGCGTGACCGCCGCCGACGCCGTGACCGTGATCATCGTCGCCCACGATGCGGCTGCGCATCTGCCACGGTGCCTGGGATGCCTCGCCGCGCAGACGCATCCTCCCGAGCGGCTTCTCGTCTACGACAACGCCAGCCGCGACGGGTCGGCCGCCGTGGCTGAGGCCGTCATCGACGGCAGCGACGTGCTTCGTGGCCGCGCGGAGGTCCACAGGCTGGAGACGAACGTCGGCTTCGCGGCCGCCAACAACCTCGGGGTGGCCGTGGCCTCCACGCCCCTCGTCGCCCTGCTCAATCCCGACGCCTTTGCGGAACCCGACTGGCTCGCCTGCCTGGTGGCAGCCGCCGCGGCCCATCCGCGGGCCGCCGCCTTCGGCTCGCGGCAGATGCTGGCCGGACGAACCGGTGTCGTCGACGGCCTCGGCGACCGCTGCCACGTCGGCGGCCTCGTGTGGCGGAGCGGCCATGGCCGGCGGCTGGCCGACGCCGATCTCCTCCCGGGGGAGATCTTCTCGCCGTGCGCCGCTGCGGCCCTCTATCGCACGGAGCTGATCCGCAGGGTCGGGGGATTCGATGAATCGTTCTTCTGCTTCGTGGAGGACGTCGACCTCGGCTTCCGGCTCCGGCTCGCCGGCCACTCGGCCCGCCTCGTGCCCGACGCCGTCGCGCACCATGTCGGCGGCGGCGGCGCGACCCGCGATGGCGGGCGATCGGCCACGTTCCTCGGCCATCGAAATCTCGTCTGGTCCTATGTGAAGAACATGCCGGCGCCCCTGCTGGTGGCGTTTTTGCCCCTGCATCTCCTGCAGACTATCCTCGCAGGAGTGGTGCTTTCGGGCCGCGGCGAGTTCATGACGTTCGCCCGCGCCAAGTATGAGGCCATCCGCGGACTGCCGGCGGCGTGGCGGCGGCGGCGCGAGATCCAGGCGGCCCGGGTGGCGTCCACGGCGGCCATCCTTCGCGTCCTCGACACGAGCCTCTGCGGCCGCGGCTAACGGTGCGACCATGCCATCCGACCGCGTCGACCCGCAGCCCGTCTCGGTCGTGATCGTCAACTTCAACGCCGGTGAGATGCTGGGCGACTGCCTCGCGGCCAGCCTCGGCCAGGCCCGGCAGGTGGTGCTCGTCGACAACGCGTCGGCGGCGGCTCCGCTCGACGCGGTCCTTGCCCGGCTCGCCGCGGAACCGCGGCTCACCGTGATCCGCTCGGCCACGAACTCGGGCTTCGCGGCCGGCTGCAATCGCGGGCTGGCGGTCGCCACGCAGCCGCTTGTGCTGTTTCTCAACCCCGACTGCATCCTCGGTGCAGGAGCCGTCGCCGCGCTCGTGGCGGCCCTGCGATCCGCGCCGCGGGTGGGGATGGCGGGCGGCCTGCTGACCGACGCCCGCGGCCGCGAGCAGGGGGGCTCGCGGCGGGCGGTGCCCACGCCCTGGAGATCATTCGTTCGGGCCTTCGGGCTGGCGCGGTTCTCCGCCCGCTGGCCGAGGTTGTTCGCCGACTACGACCTGCACCGCCGCCCGCTGCCGCGGCAGCCTCTGGATGTGGAAGCGGTGTCGGGGGCCTGCACGATCGTCAAGCGGAAGGCGCTGCGCGACGTGGGAGCGTGGGACGAGGGATACTTCCTCCACTGCGAGGACCTCGACCTGTGCATGCGATTTCGGGCGCGGGGCTGGCGGATCCTGTTCGTGCCCGCGGCCCGGGCCGTCCACTTCCGCGGCCGCTGCGGACGGTCGCGGCCGCTGCTCGTCGAGTGGCACAAGCACGCCGGCATGATCCGCTTCTACCGGCGGCACTTTCGCCATCAGTATCCGCTCGGCCTGATGGGCCTGGTGATCATCGGCGTCTGGCTGCGGTTCGCCGCCGTCGCCATCCGGCTGACGCTCGACCGCCTGCGACAGGCCGTCACGGCCGGCTGCGGCCGGGTCGTCTCCGCGTGTCGGCCGCCACGGCCGGCGATCTCGGAACGGTCTTCGTGACCTCGATGACCTTCATGGCCTTCAGAAACTCCGGGACGTCCATGAACTCCGGCATCTCCATGAACTCCGGCATCTCTATGAACTCCGGCATCTCCGGGAACTCTCGCATCTCCGGCATCTCCGGGAACTCGGGGACATCGGGTACCGCGGACCGCGACGCGACCGCCGTCGGGGTGCTCGGCGCAGCGGGCCTGGTCGGCCGGCCGCTGGTCGACCTGCTGGCCGCCCGGGGTGACGACGTCGTGGCCTGCTCGCGGAGCCCGGACGAGCCGGCGGCCGCGGCCCGCGTCCTCCGGTGTCGCCCGGGCGATCGAGTCCAGGTCGGCGGCGGTGTCCCGCGCTGGGTCGCCGTCTGCCCGCTGTGGGCGGTGCCCGAGCATCTGCCATGGCTGGAGTCGCTGGGCATCCGCCGGCTGGTGGCCATCTCATCGACGAGCGTGATCACCAAGCGGCGGTCGCCCGCGGCCGGGGAGCGGGCCGTTGCGGAGCGTCTGGCCACCGCGGAAGCGGACGTCGCAGCCTGGGCGGCCAAACGGGCTGTCGGCGTGTGCCTGCTGCGCCCCACGATGATCTATGACGGCAGACGCGACGGCAACGTGGCCGCGATCGCCGCCTTCGTCCGCCGCCGCGGGTTTTTCCCGCTGGCCGGTCCAGCCCGCGGACTCCGCCAGCCCGTCCATGCCGCCGACGTCGCCGCCGCCTGCAGCGCCGCCCTCGATCGTCATCCGCTGCCGCGGCCCATCTACACGCTCTCCGGCGGAGAGCCGCTGCCGTTCCGCGACCTGGTGGCAGAGGTGTTCGCCGGCTGCGGGATGAAGCCGCGGATCATCCACGTTCCCAGGTGGCTGGTGTCGCTCGCGGCGGCTCTCCGCGGCCGTGGCAACGCGACGTCGCTCGCCGGGATGGCGGCGCGAATGAACGAGGATCTGGCCTTCGACCACGCCGCTGCCGCCCATGATCTCGGCTTTTCACCGCGGTCATTCTCAGCCCGTTGCGTGGCCGCACCCGCCGCGGCTAAGCCGTCTGCCGCCGCGTCCGACCGCCTCGACGAGCCGCCGGCATGAGAGACATTTTCCGCAGCCTGCCGGCGATCATCCCCGTGACGCTGCTCGCCATGCTGCTCGTGGGCCTGGGGGTCGTCGTCGATCCGTCCGCCTACGACGTCTCACAGATGCCGCGGCTGCTCGTGCTGTCGCTGGCGCTGGCGGGGGCGGTGCCCGTGATCCTCGGCATACCGGGAGTGCGCCGGCGGCTCGACACGACGACGCTCCGCGAACCGGTCGTCGTTGCAGCCGCCGCATACCTCGCAAGCTGCGTCGCCTCGCTCGCCGTAACGCTCAACGTGACCGCCGGCTACACCGACGTGTGCCGCACGCTGGCCGCCTTCGTGGTGCTCGCCGCGGCCTGCCTCGTGCTGCCGCTCGATCGCGACTGGCGGCGCACCGTGGTCGGGGCATTCGTGCTGGCAACCGCCGTGCATGCGGCGGTCGGTATCCACGAGACGCTCACGATCCTCGGGCCGGGGCTGCACGACCGCCGGGCGATGGAGGTGATCACCGGCCGGATGTCGAACGTCAACCTGCATGCGGGCCTGCTCGCGATGCTGCTGCCATGGTGCGGGGCGGGCGTGATGCTGCCCTGCGGCCGCGGCTGGCGGTGGTTCTCGACCCTGACGGCGGTGGCGGCGACGACCATGCTCGTCATGCTGCAGTCCCGGTCGGCCTGGCTGGCGGCCGCGGCGGCAGGCATGGTGATGAGCGGCGTGGTGGTCGCCGCGGCCCGTCGGCTGGCCCTGCCTCGGGCGGTACGGCTGGCCGGCGCGGGCCTGGCCCTCGCCGCCATGACCGCGGCCGCCGGCGGCGCCGCCCTCACCTTCACCGACACGCCGATCGGGGAGACGCTGCGGGCCACCTTCATCCGCCGGCCGCATCAGGCCGCCGGGCCGACCGACGGAGGCCGGACGATGATCTGGCGCATCGCGACGCAGATGATCGCCGACCACCCGCTGCTCGGCGTCGGGGCCGGCAACTTCACCGTCCGGCTTCATGAGTATTACGGCGGCGAGGATCTCGATTTCTCGAATCTCTCGAGCGACAACTGGATCCAGCCACACGACGATTTCCTGTGGGTGTGGGCCGAGAAGGGCCTGCCCGGCGTGCTGGCATTTGTCGCGGTGTTCGCGACGGCAGGCCTCGCGATTCGCACGGTGCTTCGCCGGGGAACGATCGACGAGGCTCGGCTGGCGGTCGCCTGCCTGGGGGCGCTGACGGCGTACCTCGTGTTCTCGATCTTCGACTTTCCGCTCGATCGGGTCACCTTCCAGGTGCATCTGGCGATCCTGCTGGCGGTGATCACGCTGCAGAAGCACGACGTTGCACCCGCCTCGCGCGTCCCGCTGCCCCTGCCGGCCTGGCTCGTGGCACCTCCCCTGACGGCCGCCATGGTCCTGGCCGCCTGCTTCGCGGCGGCGGCCCTCGACCAGGAGCGAAACGTGATCGCGGCCCGCCAGGCCGCCCGGAATGCAGACTGGCCGGGCATGCTCGCCGCCGCCCGGCGGGCCGAGACGCCCTGGAAATCACTTGATCCGCTGGCCACGCCGATCGCGTTTCTCGAGGGCATGGCGCGGCTGCGGCTCGGAGACCCCGCGGCCGCGACGACGTGCCTCGAGCAGGCGCTGGCCGCCAACCCCAACCGGATGTACGTCGTCAACAACCTTGCAGCCCTGTACGCCGAGGCGGGACGGTACGACGACGCCGTCCCGCTGTTCGCCCTCGCGGCCGAGCGCTATCCGGACCGCATCGAGCCGCGGCACAACCTCGCCGCCTGCCTCATCGACGCGGGCCGCTACGGCGAGGCGATCGCCGTGATCGAGGACATTCCCGCGGAGGTGCGGCCGGAGCCGATGCGGGCCATGCTCGAGCACGCCCGCGAGCAGCGGGCGGCGTCGGCACCGTAGGCAGCGGCCTGCCCCGGAGGGCCAACGAGTCACAGCTGCGTGGGATTCGGCGCGTCGCCGTACACCGCCTTCGGATCGAAGGCCTTTTCGTGCTCGAGGAACTCCAGGGCCGTGCCCGCGGCCCGCTCCGCGCCGACCGGCACCTTGCGGTAGAAGCAGGAACGATAGCCCACGTGGCAGCTCGCACCGCCGGCGATCTGCACGCGAAGCCAGACGCAGTCCTGGTCGTCGTCGATCCGCATCTCGACCACCTTCTGGACCAGGCCGCTGGTGGCCCCCTTGTGCCAGAGCTGCTGGCGGCTGCGGCTCCAGTAGTGGGCCTCGCCGGTCTCGATGGTCCTGGCGAGCGCCTCGCGGTTCATCACGGCCACCATCAGCACCTCGCCCGACACAACGTCGGTGGTGACGCAGGGTATCAGCCCGGCGACGTCGAACTTCGGCGCCAGGTCGCGGCCCTCCTCGACCTGTTCCACGCTCACCCGGTTCCCGAACAGGGACGCGTTCTCCGCTGCACTCGCCACGACACGGCTCCTCGCGAAAGGCTCGATCCGACTGCTACTATACATCCCTCGTTTCCGGTGGTTGCCCGCAGTGGCACGCGACCGATCGAATCAGGCCTTTGCCTCGCGGAGATTTCCATGCCTCAGGCTGCACTGCGTCTCATGACACCCGGGCTCGTCGTGCTGGCGACGACGGTGGCGACCGCGACCGACTGGCCCTCGTTCCGCGGCGCGGACCGCACCGCCGTGGCGCCAGACACGAACCTCCTCGAATCCTGGCCCGCCGACGGTCCGCCGCTCGTGTGGGAGGCGCGGGGCGTCGGCCGCGGCTACGCCAGTCTGGCGATCGCGGGCGACAGGATCTTCACGCTCGGCGACGGGCTCTCCACCGCCGCCGACACCGACGAGTATCTCACCTGCCACGACCGGGCCACCGGCCGGCAGCTCTGGAGGACGAAGACCGGCGGACCGTGGACCGACGGCCAGGAGTCATGGCAGAGTTCGCGGAGCACGCCGACCGTGGACGGCGCGATGGTCTACGTGATCACGCCGTTCGGCCGGCTCGTGGCCTGCCGAACCACCGACGGCGGCGAGGTGTTCCAGGTCGATCTCAAGGAGCGGTTCGGCGGCAAGAAGGGCGATGCCTGGGGCTACAGCGAGTCGGTGCTCGTCGACGGCGACCACCTGATCTGCACGCCCGGCGGCGAGCAGGCGGCCATGGTGGCACTCGACAAGCGGACGGGGGCCGATGTCTGGTCGTGCCCCATGCCCGGGATCCGCGGGGCCGGCCACTCCTCGATCGTGGTCGCGGAGGTGCGGGGACGGAGGATCTACGTGCAGACGACGGCCAGCGGGCCGATCGGCGTCGATGCCGCCACCGGCCTGCTCCTCTGGTCGTATCCCATCGACCAGACGACGGCCGTGATTCCCACGCCCATCATCCGTAACGACCTCGTCTTCTTTTCAGCGGGCTACCGGCGGGGCGGCGCCCTGCTGCGCCAGGTGCCGGACGGCGACGGCGTGAAGGTGGAGGAGATCTACGGTCTCACCAGCGACCTCGCCAACAAGCACGGCGGCATCGTGCTCGTCGGCGACCACCTCTACGGCGATTCAGACGACAAGGGCATCCCCTTCTGCGCGGAACTGATGACGGGCAAAATCGCCTGGAAGCAGCGGGGCAGCGGCAAGAACTCGGCCACCGTGATGGCCGCCGACGAGCACGTCTACGTCCGCTACGCCGACGGCACGGTGTCGCTCGTGAAGGCCGATCCCGCGGAGTATCGCGAGGTGGCCAGCTTCAAGGCCCCGGGCAGCGGCGATCGGCCGAGCTGGGCCCACATGGTGATCGCCGACGGGCTGCTCTACCTCCGCGAGGGTGACGCGATCCTCTGCTACGACGTGCGGGCGAAGTGAGCCCGCGATCCACGGCCCGGCTGCGGCGCCCGGCGCCGCAGCCGGGCTGAACGGTCAGTCGGCGCTGTCGGCGACGCTCCGATAGACGAGGCCGCCCACGATCCCACCCACGATCGGCGCCACCCAGAAGAGCCACAGCTGCTGCACCGCCCAGCCGCCGACGAAGACCGCGGTGGCGGTGCTTCGCGCCGGGTTCACGCTGGTGTTCGTCACCGGGATGCTGACGAGGTGGATCAGCGTCAGGCAGAGGCCGATCGCGATCGGGGCGATCACGCTTCCGGCCCGCTTGTCGGTGGCGCCATGGATCACGAACAGGAACACCGCGGTGAGCACGGCTTCGATGATGAAGCAGCTCTGCCAGCCGTAGCCCGTCGAGCCGGGAACCGCCGACGGGGAGTGGTCGCCGTAGCCGTTGGAGGCGAAGCCGCCCGCGGCCGCATCGAAGCCGGGCAGGCCGCTGGCGACGAGGTACAGGATGCCGGCGCCGGCGATCCCGCCGACCACCTGCGCGATCCAGTACGGGATCATGTCCTTCGCCGGAAACCGCCCACTGGCGACCAAGCCGGCGGTCACCGCCGGGTTGAGGTGGCAGCCGGAGATGTGGCCGATCGCGGTCGCCATGGTGAGCACGGTGAGGCCGAAGGCGAGCGAGACGCCGACGAAGCCGATGCCGAGATCGGGATAGGCGGCGGCCAGCACGGCACTGCCGCAGCCGCCGAGCACGAGCCAGAAGGTGCCGATCGCCTCGGCGAGGAGTTTTGCGGTCATGCGTGTTGCTCCCGGAAAGGTGTGGTCGAGCGGGGCCGCGCCTCCCCGGGCGCATCATCCCCGACGAGCCGCCACGCTAGGCCCGGGGGGTGCACGCGGTCAATCGCAATCCCCGCCAGAATGCCCGTGTCGCTCACCGCACCAGCGCGAGCAGCCGCGGGCCGAAGATCACCAGGCCCACGAGAATCGCCGCCCCGACGGCGACGAGCACCGCGGCGCTGGCGGTGTCGAGGGAGTCCTTGATCCGCTGGTCGGGGCCGCGGTCAAGCGCCCTGGCCAGCGACTCGACCGAGGTGTTGAACACTTCGGCCGCGACCACCCCGCCGATCGCCAGCACCACGAGGCACCACTCCACCGGGCTGATCCCCAGCCACGCCGCGGCCGCGATCGCAGCACCGGCCACGGGGAGGTGCGCGGCGAAGCTCCACTCGGTGGAGACGGCGTGGAAGAGCCCGCGGAAGGCGTCGGCGAACTTGCCCAGCCACGACCGCTTCGGGGGCGTCCAGCCGGGCCCGGCCACCGTCAGCCAACCTTCACGTAGGGGTCGCCCTTCTTCCAGTTGCACGGACAGAGCTCGTCGCTCTGCAGGGCGTCGAGCACCCTGAGCACCTCGGCCACGTTGCGGCCAACCCGTCCCTGGTTGACGTCCACCCACTGGATCACGCCGTGCGGATCGACGATGAACGTGGCCCGCAGGCAGTAGCCCTCCGACTTCTCGAGGATGCCGAGGTCCGGGGCCAGCTTCTGGGCGGCGATCAGCGGATAGCCGAGGGTGGCGAGGTCGGCGTGCGCCCGCCGCCAGGCGAGGTGCGACCACTCGTTGTCGGTGCTGCCGCCGACGACGAGCGTGTCGCGGTCGGCGAACGCCTTGAGCTGCCGGTTGAACTCGGCGAGTTCGGTGGGGCAGACGAAGGTGAAATCCTTGGGATAGAAGAAGTAGACCACCCACCTGCCGGCATGGTCGGCGTTCGTGAGCACCTTCATGTCGTCCTTGCCGGTGCCGACGCAGGCCTGGCAGGAGAACTGGGGAAACGCGTCGCCGACGGTGAGCATGCCTTGATCTCCAGCGGAGCCTCGCGGATCGGACGATCACCGCGGGCGGGGGCGAGTGTACGGAGGGTTGGGGGCGGCTTCAACACGCCGCGGAACGCGCCGCGGCCGCCCAGCAGCGGATGTCGGTCATACTAGACGATGCATGACCGCCGCCCAGCATCCGGCCGAGCACCAGCCGCACGTCCGCCACGATCCCGTGACGGGACGGCCGGTCTTCGTGGCCCCTCAGCGGGGCGGGAAGCCGGATGATCGCGCGCTTCTCGAGCAGCGCGGCGGCACAGGCGACCCGCACGACTGGTGTCCGTTCTGTGCGGGCAACGAGCACAGGACGCCGGCCGACGTGGGCCGGACGCCGGACGATCCCGCGGTGCCGTGGCGGGCGCGAATCGTGCCCAATGCGTTCCCGATCGCGACCACCGCACCGGGCGGCACGCCGGATCGCAGCCCGCGCCGGGCGGCGGGGGTGCACGACGTGGTGATCGAGTCACGCAGCCACGAGCGGTCGATCCTCGGCATCGATGCCGCCGACTGGCGGGCGGTCTGGAGCCTGTGCCGAAGGCGCCTGGAAGCGGTCGCGGCGCTGCCCGATGTCACCTGGACGACCGTCTTCAAGAACTCCGGGCACCGAGCCGGTGCATCGCTGGAGCATGTCCACAGCCAGCTCGTCGGCCTGGATCTCGTGCCTCCGGCGATCGAGGCCGAGATGGCCGCCGTCGAGCGGGACCCGGCGACGTTCCCCGGCCTCATCGATCAGGCGCGGCGCGACCGCAGGATCGTGGCCGAACTGGCCGGGCTCGTGGCCCTCGTGCCGCCGGCACCGCGTCAGCCGTACGAGACGTGGATCGTGACGGATCGCGCCGAGCCCCACTTTCATCGGGCACAGGCCGCGCAGGTCGAGGCGCTCGCCGACCTGACCCGGAACCTCGTCGGCCGACTGGAGCGGCTGGCTCCGCAGTGCCACTACAACTGGTGGCTGCACCAGGCGCCGCTGCGGGGAGAGCGGGCCGCGGACCGGACGCTCGACGCGTGGCACTGGCACCTCGAGATCATGCCCAGGCTGGCGGAACTCGCGGGCTTCGAAGTCGGCACGGGATGCCACATCACGACCATCACGGCGGAGGAGTCGGCGCTGCGGCTCCGCAGCCAGCTGGCCTGACCTCCTGCGCCATGGCCGAGCCGGCGCCCGATCGATCCGCCGACTGACCGCACGCCAGTCCGGCCCAGTCGATGCCCGCGGGCATGCATCCGGCCCCACAATCGAGGATTGCCGCGGGCACGCCCGTGCGCGACGCGATCTCGGCGGCGGCATCTAGGGCGATCGCCACGGCCGAGGCGGGGCCCTGAGCGGCCAGCGGGGGCACGGCGTGCGAGAGAACGACGGCCGCCACCGCGATGCCTTCGGCTCGGGCCGCCCGCACGGTTGCCAGCGACCGACCGATCGCCCCCAGCCGGGCTGAGTCGACGATCACCGTGGGAAGGTCGAACGTCCGCACGAGGTCGAGCACCAGAAAGTCGTCGGCAAGCGGCGAAAACAGCCCGCCTGCTCCCTCCACCAGCACGACGTCGCTGACGTCCAGCCACGGCGCCAGACCCGTGACGAGCAGGTCGCGGTCGACGCGGCGACCCTCGGCGCGGGCGCTGGCCGGTGGGGCGATTGCCGCGCGGAAGGTCTGCGGGCAGACGGCCTCCGGCGTCCGCGGGCGGCCGGCGGCCTCCCAGAGCATCCGGGCGTCGCTGCCCTCATCGGCCGCCGTCACGAACCCGCTGGCCACCGGCTTGTAGACCCCGACCCGTCGACCCGATGCGACCAGCGTCCGAGCCAACGCCGCAGCCACATGGGTCTTGCCGACATCTGTATCGGTTCCAGCAACAAAAAGCCCGGGGACTCGCATCTCCTCAGCGTATTTCCTCGTGGGCGACCCTTGTTTTGCACACCCCAAGAGTCTAAACTCCATGGTGTAGTTGAGATCGTATCTCAACAAGGTGCCTGTCGTTGTCGAGGTGCGCCATGCCAGCCAGTCCGTTTCCCGAGGCCATCGCGTCTCCAGCATCGCTCGACGAGATCGATGTAGGCGACACGGTCAGGGTTCGGGACGTCTCGGGCTCCGACGCCGTGGCCATCCGACTTCTCGAAATGGGCGTCACGCCAGGAGTCGAGGTGCGGGTCGTCGGAAGGTCTCCCTTCGGCGACCCGCTCGAACTCGAACTCCGCGGCTATCGCCTCTCGATCCGTCGCCGTGAGGCGGCGCGGGTGACCATCGGCAACCGCTGACCTCGCCCGCCCATCACGCTCGCCCATGAAGCCGGGCCCACTTACCGTCGCCCTGCTCGGCAATCCCAACGTCGGCAAGAGCACGCTGTTCACCGCACTGGCGGGCATTCCGACGCGGGTCGGCAACTATCCGGGCGTGACGGTCGAGGAGAAACTCGGCCGCTTCTCGCATGCCGGCCGCGACGTCGACCTCGTCGACCTGCCCGGCACGTACAGCCTGGTCCCCCAGAGCCCCGACGAGCGTGTCGCGGTCGACGTGCTGCACGGCCGCATCGCCGACATCCCCAAGCCCGACTGCATCCTCGTCGTGGCCGACGCCACGAACCTGGCCCGAAACCTGTTCCTCGTCACCCAGGCTCTCGACGTCGGTGTGCCCGTGCTCGTGGCGCTGTCGCTCGCCGACATGGCCGACCGCCGCGGGATCCGGATCGACGTGGCCGAACTCTCCCGGCGGCTCGGCTGTCCCGTGGTGCGCTATGCCGCACCCACCGGCGAGGGCGTCGCCGAGATTCGCGATCAAATCGTGGCCGCGGCCGCCGCGCCTGCGCCCCGGCCGCTGTCGCTGGTCCAGCCGGAATCGGCGGCCGGCCGGCCGGCCGCGGCCGCCGATGCGATCGCCCGCTACGACGCCATCGAGCGGCTTCTCGACGGCGTGACGGGGCCCGCCCGCCCGGCCGCAATCGCCGAGGACCGGATCGACGCGGTCCTCACCCATCCGGTCTGGGGCACGCTGATCTTCGCGGGCGTGATGCTCGCGATGTTCGCCACGATCTTCTGGCTCGCTCCGCCGCTGATGGACCTGATCTCCGGGGCGATGGACCGGCTGGCGACCGTGGTCAGGGAGTCGCTGCCGGAGGGCGCGATCCGCTCGCTCCTCGTCGACGGCGTGCTGGCGGGCGTCTCGGGCAGCGTGGTGTTCGTGCCGCAGATCGCCCTGCTGTTTCTGTTCATCGCCGTCCTCGAGGGCTGCGGCTATCTGGCACGGGCCGCCTACCTCATGGATCGGCTGCTGGTCGGCGTGGGGCTCAGCGGCAAGTCGTTCATCCCGCTGCTCTCGAGCTTCGCCTGCGCGATCCCGGGCATCATGGCGGCCCGCACGATCGAGAACCGCCGCGACCGCCTGCTCACGATCCTCGTCGCCCCGCTGATGAGCTGCTCGGCGCGGCTGCCGGTCTACCTGCTGCTCTGCGGCGCCTTCGTGCCCGCGACCGTCGCCTCCGCGCCCTGGCTGCCGCTGAGAGCCGTCGTGCTGGCCGGGCTCTACGCCCTCGGGGTCGTGGTGGCGGCGACCGTCGCCGGCGTGCTCTCACGAACGGTGTTCCAGGGGCCGCCCCAGCCGTTCGTGATGGAGCTCCCCGGCTGGCGCTGGCCGCGTCCGGCGGTGGTGCTGGAGCGGGCGCGGGAAGCCTCCTGGTCGTTCCTGATGAACGCCGGCACGCTGATCGTCGCGATCAGCATCGTGCTCTGGGCGCTGGGCAACTACCCGAAACCCGTGCTTCCGGCGGGGGCGGCTCCGCCCGAGGCCGAGGCCCGCGGCGAGGTGCTGAGGCAGAGCGTGCTGGGTAGGGCAGGCAGGTTCGTGGAGCCGGTCGTGAGGCCGCTGGGCTGGGACTGGCGGATCGGGTGCGCCGCGCTGGCGAGCTTTCCGGCCCGGGAGGTGGTGCTGGCCACGCTCGGCGTGCTGTACAACCTCGGCGACGCCGATCCCGAATCAGCCGAGGGGTCCACGGCGCTCGAACGGCGGCTCAAGGCCGCCCGCTGGGACGGCACCGACCGGCCGGTCTTCACCCTGCCGGTCGCCCTCTCGATCATGGTCTTCTTCGCGCTGTGCGCACAGTGTGCCAGCACGCTGGTGGTGATCGGCCGCGAGACAGGCTCGTGGATCTGGCCGGTCGTCACGTTCTCCTACATGACGGCGCTCGCCTGGCTCGGCGCGTTCGCCGTCTACCAGCTCGGCACCCGGCTCGGCTGGTGACGCCATGCAGGACGCCGTCGCCATCGCCGTGTCGATCGCCGCCGGGCTGTGGCTCGTCCGCACGCTCTGGAGGCAGATGGCCGCCCCGTCGTGCGGGAAGGCGGCGAATCCAGCCGGCGCCGACGGCTTCGTGCCGCTCGGCGACGTCGCCAGAGGTGGAAAAAAACCGGGGCGCCCTGACGGACGCCCCGGCTCGTGATTCCGACTGGCATTGATCGCCGCAGCGCGACCGCGGCCTGAAATCAGTACATGTCGTAGTCGCCGCCGTGGCCGGCACCGCCGGCCTTGGCCTTCTGCTCCTTGGGCTTCTCGGCGATCAGGGCGTCGCTGGTGAGCAGCAGCGTCGACACGCTTGTCGCGTTTTGCAGCGCCGTCCGGGTGACCTTCGCCGGATCAATCACGCCCGCCTTGACGAGGTCCTCGTACTCGTTGGTCGCGGCGTTGTACCCGAAGTTGCCGCTGCCCCCGAGCACCTTCTCGCAGACGATCGAGCCGTCCTGACCCGCATTCGCCGAGATCATCGTGACCGGGGCCCGTGAGGCCCGCACCACGATCTGGTAGCCCACCGTCTCGTCGTCGGAGAGCCCCTTCGGCTTCACCTGCGAGCTCGCCCGCAGCAGGGCCACGCCGCCGCCCGGCAGGATGCCCTCCTCGACCGCCGCCCGGGTGGCGTGGAGCGCGTCCTCGACGCGGGCCTTCTTCTCCTTCATCTCGCTCTCGGTCGCGGCGCCGACGTTGATCTTGGCCACGCCACCGGAGAGCTTCGCCAGCCGCTCCTCGAGCTTCTCGCGGTCGTAATCGCTCGTCGCGGCCTCGATCTCACGGCGGATCTGCTCGATGCGGGCCTTGATGTCGGACGACTTGCCGGCACCCTCGATGACGGTGGTGTTGTCCTTGTCGACGATCACCTTCTTGGCCCGGCCGAGTTCGGCGAGGCCGAGGTTCTCGAGTTTCATGCCGAGGTTCTCGAACACCGCGGTGGCCCCCGTGAGGATCGCGATGTCCTCGAGCATCGCCTTGCGGCGGTCGCCGTAGCCCGGCGCCTTGACCGCGCACACCTGGAAGGTGCCGCGGAGCCGGTTGATGACGAGCGTGGCCAGAGCCTCGCCGTCGACCTCCTCCGACACGATCAGGAGCGGCTTGCCGGCGTTCACGACGGCCTCGAGCAGCGGCACGATGTCCTTGACGCTCGAGATCTTCTTCTCGAACACGAGGATGTAGCAGTCTTCGAGCACGCACTGCATCTGCGTCGGATTGGTGACGAAGTACGGCGAGAGGTAGCCGCGGTCGAACTGCATGCCCTCGACGAACTCGATCTCGGTCTTGAGGCTCTTGCCCTCGTCGACGGTGATCACGCCGTCCTTGCCCACCTTGTCCATCGCCTCGGCGAGCAGATCGCCGATCTCGGCGTCGTTGTTGGCGGCGATGGCGGCCACCTGCGCCATCTCCTTCTTGCCCTTCACGGGGATCGCCATCTCCTTGAGCTTGGCGGTGATGTCGGCGACGGCCTTTTCGATGCCCGCCTTCATCTGCACCGGGTTCACGCCGGCGACGACGGCCTTGAGACCCTCGTTGAACACCGCCTCGGCGAGCACCGTCGCGGTGGTGGTGCCGTCACCCGCCACGTCGCTCGTCTTGCTGGCGACCTCGCGGACCATCCTGGCGCCCATGTTCTCGTAGACGTCCTCGAGGTCGATCTCCTTGGCGACGGTGACGCCGTCCTTGGTGACCGTGGGGGAGCCGAAGCTCTTCTGGAGGATCACGTTGCGGCCCTTCGGGCCGAGCGTCACCTTCACGGCGCGGGCGAGCTTGGCCACGCCACAGCGCACCGCCTCGCGGGCCTCCTGGTCGAATGCCATCATCTTGGCCATGTCTGTCGATCTCCTGCGTGAGCGTTCGGGGGAAACGGAATGAAGGGTGAAAACGGTGGTTCGAATCAGGGTGGACGATGAAACGCCAGCCGGCCTGGTCAGCCGAGGATGGCGAGGATGTCGTCCTCGCGCATCAGGAGCAGCTCGTCATCGCCGACCTTGAACTGCTCACCGGCGTAGCTGGTGAACACGACCCGGTCTCCGGGCTTGACCTGCAGGGAGTGCCTGACGCCCTTGGAATCGAGGCGGCCCTCGCCGACGCTGACCACGACGCCGCGGGCGGGCTTGTCCTTCGCCGAATCCGGGAGGAGGATGCCGCCCGAGGTCTTCTGCTCGCTCTGCTCCCGCTCCACGACGACCCTGTCGCCGAGGGGGATGAGCGTCGACTTCTTTCGGGCAGGCTTGGTGGCGGTCGCTGTCATGGATTGGGCACCTCGTTCGGGAGTTTGTCCGGCCTGAGTTTTGGTTCCTCGTGCCGCCATCGCGGGCGTCGGCAACCGGGCGGCTGACGCCTGCCCAAATTGACCGAGGAGGAAACACCCCACGAGGGAAGCAAGTCGCGCGCCGGATCGCAGTGAGCCCTTGGAAACGAATAGTTTTGAGCGTGTTTTTGGCGGTGACTCGCGGGTGGATGACGTCCTGGCCGCCACCGCTTCGCCGCTGCCAATCTGGCAGCGGCCACGGCCGATCGGCCGGACCTTGCCCAGGAAGACGGCTGCGTGAGGATTCAACCCCCGGTCTTCGGCACATCCCCTCGGACGGTCGGGCCCGTGATGAAGCTCCGCTCATGGAAAACCCGCCCCGCAGCGGCTAGGCTGCGGTCGAGGACGCGGTTCTCCACCATCCCCATCCCGCAGGCCATGCCAGGTCGCCCATGCCCACGCCCAGTTCGCCCATGCCCACGCACAAGCGAATCGACGTCTCCAAGGTCAACGACGTGACCGTCGTGCGGTTCATGGATCGCAAGATCCTTGACGAGGCCGGAATCCAGGAACTGGGTGCGGAACTGTTCTCGCTGATCGAGCACGACAACCGACGGAGCATTCTCCTCAACTTCGATCAGGTCGATTTCCTGTCCAGTGCCGCTCTCGGCAAGCTGATCACGCTCGACCGCAAGGTGAAGTCGGCCCAAGGTCGGCTGAAGATGTGTGGCGTCCGGCCCGAGATCCTCGAGATCTTTCAGGTCACGAAGTTGAACAAGGTGTTCGACATCCGCGGGGATGAGGCCGAGGCGATCTCGGCGTTCTGAGCGGAAAATCGCCCGGGATGGACCATCCAACGGGCGTGTGGGGCTGACACCATGGCGGATCACTCTCCCTCCGGCGTCTGGCGAGTCGCGGTCGACCTGTCCAGCGAGCGCGGCGCGAACCGGCAGGTGACCGACGAACTCCTGGCCCAGCTTGGGGCCCACGGGTGGCCGGAATCCGATGTGTTTGCGATCCACCTCGCCGTCGAGGAGGCGATCGTCAATGCGATCGTGCATGGCAACAAGCTCGATCCAGCCAAGAAGGTGCACGTGGAGTGCGAGGTGTCGGAACGACGGGCCCTCGTCTCGATCACCGACGAAGGACGCGGGTTCAACCCCGCAACCCTTCCCGACTGCACCGCGGACGATCGCCTCGAGGCGCCCGGCGGCCGCGGCGTGATGCTGATGCGGTCGTTCATGACCCGCGTGCATTACAACGCCACCGGCAACGCGGTCGAGTTGGAAAAGCGTCGCGAGTAATCCCCGTCAGCGGGCTCCCCATCGGTGTACGCGAGGCTTGATCTCGTATACACTTTGGAGTGTTCCGGGGACGTGGCATGATTTTCTCCCCGCCAAGCCTGTCCGAGGAGCTTCCCGCCATGCCCGCCCGCACCGCCACCCCCAAGCGATCCATCGCTGTTCGCGAACTGATCGAGGAGCGGATCGTCGATGGACGATATCCGCCCGGCATGCGGCTCGACGAGGTAACGCTCGCCGCGGAGTTCAGTGTGTCGCGGACGCCGATCCGCGAGACCCTGATCCAGTTGAGTTCCTCGGGCATGGTCGATCTTCGCCCCCGCTGCGGGGCGGTCGTCGCCGACGTCAGCCCGCATCGGCTCTGCGAGATGTTCGAGGTGATGGCCGAACTGGAGGCCATGTGCGGGCGGCTGGCGGCCCGCAGGATCACCGACGAGGAACAGGCGGAACTACTCACCGCACACGAGGCGTGCGGTGAAGCGCGTGAGTCGGGATCCGCCGACGGCTATTTTGCCCGCAACGAGACGTTTCACCAGGCGATCTACCGGGCCGGCCACAATGCCTTCCTGGCGGAGCAGGCCGTCCAGCTCCAGCGACGGCTGCGACCGTTCCGGCGGCTTCAACTCCGGATTCGCAACCGCGTCGGCGCGTCGTTCGCCGAGCACCAGGGGATCGTCGACGCGATCGTCGCCGGAGACGGCGAGGCGGCGGCAAAACTACTCCGCGAGCATGTCATCGTGCAGGGCGAGCGATACGGAGACCTGGTGGCGTCGATCAGCCAGATCAAGTCGACGGCCGCGCCGCGGCCGCAGCGTAAGGCGGCCCGGCGGCGACCGCGCGGTGGCTAGCGTGGCCCGTCGGACGAGGATGATCACCGTGAGACAGGCGTGGGCGATGATCACGGTGGCCGCAACGCTCCTCGCAGGAGCGGCGGCACAGGCAGGACCACAGGCGGCGATCGGTGCCGCGCAGCGGATGGTGGAGGCCGCCGCCCGGCCTGGCGCTGCCTATCGGCCCGAGCCGACCACCACCCTCGACGACTTTCCGGACCTTGAGGCGGACGACCGCCTTGATCGCTTCGGAGGCCTGGCGTCGCGGCGGGCCCGGGCGACGGGCTTCTTCAGGACCGAGCGGATCGACGGCCGCTGGTGGCTGGTCGATCCCGACGGCGGCCTGTTCATCAGCCGCGGCCTCAACTCCGTGGCCCTGGTGAAGACGGCCGGCGGCAGGGCGGCGCTCGAGCAGGCGTTCGGCTCCGAACGCGGCTGGGCGGACGCGACGACCCGGCTCATCCGCGCGGCCGGTTTCAACACTGCGGGAGCGTGGTCGGCGCACGACCTTCTCGGCCGCGCGGCCGAACCCCTCGTGCAGCCCCGGCTGTGGAGCTTCATGTCGACCTATGGCAAGAAACGCGGCGGCACCTTCATGCAGGCCGGACACGTCGGCTACCCGGGCGACTGCCCGTTCATCTTCGATCCGGAGTTTCCGGAGTTCTGCCGCGAGCACGCGCAGAAGGTCGCAGCCCTCCGCGACGACGCCCTCGTGCTCGGCCACTTCTCCGACAACGAGATGCCCTGGTCCCGCGGCATGCTCGACAACTTCCTGCGACTTCCGGCCGCAGACCCGGGGCACCTCGCCGCCCACGACTGGCTGGCGGGCCGCGGCCGGCGGCCCGACGGCATCACCGATGACGACCGGGCCGCCTTCCTCGAGTTCGCCGTCGACCGATACCTTTCGATCGTCGCCACGGCGATCCGCGCCGCCGACCCGAACCACCTCTTTCTCGGCGTCCGGCTGCATGAGCCGGTGTTCGATCTGCCCGAAGTGTTCCGCGCTGCCGGAAGGCACTGCGACGTGATCCCGGTGAACTACTATCGCGTCTGGACGCCGGACGAGCGGCAGATGGCGATGTGGGCTCGCGAAGCCGGCCGGCCGTTCCTGATCACGGAGTTCTACGCCAAGGGGGCCGACAGCGGGCTGGGCAACACGTCGGGAGCCGGCTGGCTGGTGCGGACCCAGGGTGATCGCGGCCGCTTCTACCAGAACTTCGCCATCGCCCTGCTGCGGTCGCGGAACTGCGTCGGCTGGCACTGGCACCGCTACGCCGACAACGACCCCGACGACACCTCGGTCGATCCCTCGAATCGCGACTCCAACAAGGGAATCGTCTCCGCCCGCTACGAGCCCTGGGCTCCGCTGGTGGCGGCGATGACCGCGATGAATGCGCACGTGTACGCGGTCGTCGCCGCGATCGACCCGCCCCCGACTGCGGAATCCCGGCTGGAGCCGCCGCCAGTTGCAAAGCCAGCCGCAAAGCCGGCCGCAACGTCGGGCAAGAAGCCGCGGCAGGTGTCGTTTCCCGAGGACGTCCGCGTGGAACGGGACGTGGCCTACCTGTCGGCCGACCGCAGGCAGAAGGCCGACCTCTACTTCCCGCTGACGATGCCCGCAGGGCAACGACTGCCGGCCGTGATCATCATCCATGGCGGGGGATTCAACGACGGCGACAAGGACCGTCGCCGCGAGGTGAACATCGGCTCGCATCTCGCCCGGCGCGGCTACGTGGGCATGAGCATCGACTACCTGCTCTGGTCGAAGGGCATCAAGAACCCCACCTGGCCGCGGAGCCTGCAGGACGCGAAGACGGCCGTCCGCTGGCTGCGAACCAACGCCGACAGGCTGGGCATCGACCCGGAGCGGATCGGCGTGATCGGGGGCTCGGCCGGGGGCAACTTGGCGGCGATGCTGGCCGTCACCGGCCCGAAGGACGGCCTGGAGCCTCCCGGCGATGATGCCACTTCCACGGCCGTGCAGTGCGCGGTCGACCTCTACGGCGTGGCGGATCTGATGAACTACCACGACGTGAAGATGTTTCTCAAGACCCGGGAGGAGGATCCCGAGAGCTACCGGCAGGCCTCGCCGATCACCCACTGCGACCGGGGTGACGCGCCGGTGCTCCTGATCCATGGCACCGGTGACGAGGTGGTGAACGTGTCCCAGAGCCGCACGTTCGCTGCGGCGCTCACCGCAGGCGGTGTCGAGCACGAGCTCATCGAGATTCCCGACGCCCCCCACACCTTCGATCTCGACTACGAACCGTACGACGTGAAGGCGGCCGTCTTCCGGTTCCTCGACCGGCACCTCAAGGGCGCCGGAGCCCCCTGACGACCACTCCGGAGACGACTCGCCCATGTCCACCGCACCACTGTCCGGCATCCGGGTGCTCGACCTCACGCGGGTCCTCGCGGGCCCGTTCTGCACGATGGTGCTCGCCGACCTCGGCGCCGAGGTCGTGAAGATCGAGCGGCCGGGGGTGGGCGACGACGCCCGCCAGTTCGGTCCCTTCCTGCCGAGCGGCGAGAGCGGCTACTTCGCGAGCGTCAACCGCGGCAAGAAGAGCCTCGTGCTCGATCTCAAGGATCCGACCGACCGCGCCACCTTCCTCGCGCTCGTCGACCGTGCCGATGTGGTGGTGGAGAACTTCCGTCCCGAGACGATGGAGCGGATGGGGCTGTCGAGCGACGTGCTCAGGGCCCGGAACCCGCGGCTGATTTATGCATCGGCGACCGGCTTTGGTCGCTCCGGGCCCGACGCCGACAAGCCGGCCTACGACGTCATCATCCAGGCCCGCAGCGGCCTGATGAGCCTCACGGGGCACGCCGCCGATGAACCGGCCCGGGTGGGCTCGTCGATCAGCGACATCCTCGCCGGACTCTACACGGCGATCGGCGTCTGTGCGGCGCTCCGGGAGCGGGAGGGGACCGGCGTGGGCGGCGATCTCGACCTGGCGATGCTCGACTGCTCGGTGAGCGTGCTGGAAAACGCCGTCGCGCGGTATTCGCTCTCCGGTGAGCCACCCCGGCCGCTCGGCACCCGCCACCCGTCGATCGCTCCGTTCCAGGCGTTTCATGCGGCCGATGGCGATCTCGTGATCGCGGCGGGAAACGACCAGCTGTGGAGGACGCTCTGCGGGGCCCTCGGCGACGAGTCGCTCGCCGACGACCCGCTGCTGGCCTCCAATCACGACCGCTGCACCCACGCGGCGCACCTCGAGACCCGGATCAACGCACTGCTCGCAGGCCGCTCCGTCGCCGAGTGCGTGGCGACCCTCGAGGATGCCGGGGTGCCGGCCGCTCCGATCAACGACATGTCGCACGTGCTCGGCGACCGGCAATTGGCCGCCCGCGAGATGTGGCACACGCTGACGGATCGCGACGGTCGCGAACTGCTGACCGCGGCGACACCGTTTTGCATCGATGGCCGCAAGCCGCGGCTGGAGGGCGACTGGCCGCGGCTGGGAGAGCACGGCGCCGAAATCCTGCGGTCGTGGCTTGGAGACCGGATGGCTTCGCCGCCGGCCCACGGGCCGAAGCTCGGATCGGTACCTGAGGCTTCCCAGGGCTCGGGATCCCGCTGAAGGGAACGGTCTGTCGGCATCGATTCGCCCGCGCAAAGAATGTATACTTTCGTGTATCTTCCGCATACAGCATGCGATTGGGGTTTGTTCGTCACTCGCCTTTGAGGATGTTTCATGGTCGCTCCCGATTGTCGCCGTCGCGGTTTCAGCTATGGAGGGGTTTGTCAACCCGCGTCGCTTTACTTTGTCATCGCGCACCTCCTCGGGAGCCGGCGGGCTCGTGGAGCGCAGGCCCTTCCACAGCCGGAGCGGAGCGAGTCCACCGGCAGGTCGACGCTCAATGGTCTGAAGGTGGTTGTGACCTCGAGGCGCCCTCGTGGGGGCCATTCACACTCACGGGATCTGGCCGTTGAGGTCGTGTCCCAAAAAGCCGGTCGAGCTACCGAGCCCCGTGTCTCACCCCGAGGTCCCGTCATCACTCACTCGTCAGGCCGCGACTGGATCGCGGCTCTTGGAGGGTTCGTCCTTTCGTTGAAG
>JBJTQP010000209.1:0-32422 GCA_046075685.1 Planctomycetaceae bacterium
GATGCGGGGCGTGCTCGACCGCCTCGACGACATTCACGCGGTGAACGAAGCCGGGATCCGCACGCTGGCCACGGCCCAGCGCTGGGCCGGCGCCTCGTTCCACAACGCCGGCTGGAACCCCTGCCACATCGAGGCCACCGACCACTTCGTGTTCTACGCCCTGGAGCGGTTCACCGGCCGGAAGTTCCTCCACGGCCAGCCGGTCTGCCTCGGGATCGTGATCGGCGCGATGCTCCACGACGACCGGGCCGACGAGATGCTGGCGGCGATCCGCCGCGTGGGCGTCGACATCCGGCCCGAGGCGATGGGGATCAGCTGGGACGACGTGGCCGCCACGCTCTCGCACATCAAGTCGTTCGTCCGCGAGGCGGGGCTCTGGTATTCGATTCTCGACGAGGCCGAGATCACGACCGCCTTCGTGGCGAGGCTTCGCGAGCGGATCACCGCGGCGTACGGCCCGTGGCAGGGAGGCAGCGCATGACCGGAGTGTCGTCGGCGGTACGGTGCGGCTGGCAGGCGGCGCTCGCGGGCGTGGTCTGGTCGGCGACAGCCTTCGCCGCTGCGCTCCCCGAGGTCGCCGACGTGGAGCGGCAGCCGCTGGTGGCGGCCGTCGACCGGCTCGTCGAGGCGCTCGATGCGGCCGGGGCGCCCCTGCCGGGTGACGACCGTGCGGCGCTGGCGGCCGCCCGCGACGCAGAGCAGCCCCGCGACACCGTGCTTCGCATCCAGCGGGTGCTCGACCAGCACTGCCTCGCGGCGGTGACCATCAACCCCGAGAGCCGGGTGTCGGTGGCGTCGGGGCCCGCACCGCGTGAGCTCGTGCAGCAGGGCTGGCGGACGTTTCTCGTCAAGGTGATCAATCAGGCGGGCATCACCGCTGAACTCAACGTGGTCAGCCCGCAGGCCGCGGCGATGTTCCAGCAGGGAGATGGCGCGCGGCAGCGGCCCATGACCAAGGATCGCCTGGTGACGCCCGCCGAGAGCGAGGGACGATTCCTCGAGGCCGCCTTCCTGACGCGGCAGCCGCTCACCCCGCACCTCTCCGGCCTCGGTGTCGAATACCGGGTGCTGCAGCTCTTCTCCCGCGACGCCGGCAGCCGCGAGGCGACGCTGGCGTTCAACGTGGGCCAGGGCACGCAGGACATCGGATTTCGCGGCAGTGTGCCGATCCTGTTCACGTGCCTCCCGGCGGTGACGGTGACGCTGGACGTGAAGGACGCCGACGGGCGGCCGACCACCGCGGCCTTCGAGACCCGCGACCTCCAGGGACGCGTCTATCCGCATCCCGGCCGGCGACTGGCGCCGGACTTCTTCTTCCACGATCAGGTCTACCGGGCCGATGGCGAGACCGTGAGCCTGCCGCCGGGCCGCTACGTGGTGAGCGTCAGCCGCGGCCCGGAGTACCTCGCCCAGAGCAGGACGATCGAGGTTCCCGCAGGCCTGGCCACGCACCGGGAATCGTTCCGCCTGGCCCGCTGGATCGAGGCCGCGGCCCGGCACTGGTATTCGGGCGACCATCACGTGCACGCTGCGGGCTGCTCCCACTACGACAGCCCGAGCGAAGGCGTCGGCCCGGCCGACATGATGCGGCAGATCGTGGGCGAAGATCTGGCGGTTGGGTGCGTGCTCAGCTGGGGCCCGTGCTGGTACACGCAGAAGCGGTTCTTCGACGGCTGCGTCTCGCCCCTCTCGTCGGCCGACAACCTGATGCGGTACGACGTCGAGGTGAGCGGCTTCCCATCGTCGCACGCCGGCCACCTCTGCCTGCTCCGGCTCTCCGAGGACGACTATCCAGGCACGACGTCGATCGAGGAGTGGCCGAGCTGGACGCTGCCGGTGCTCGCGTGGGGCCGCCGCCAGGGTGCGGTGGTGGGCTACAGCCACAGCGGCTGGGGGCTCGCGCTGCCCGACCGGATGCCGGACGGCACCCGGC
Source organism: Planctomycetaceae bacterium (assembly GCA_046075685.1). Taxonomy (GTDB): domain Bacteria; phylum Planctomycetota; class Planctomycetia; order Pirellulales; family UBA1268; genus QWPN01. Next base: position 1,934 of record JBJTQP010000209.1, read on the forward strand.
AGATGCCGCCGGGCGGCCAGCCGCCCGCCGGCTGGCGGGGCCGCGCGGCCGACACCCTGCCCGACGAGGCGCTGCCGGCCTTCGACGGAATCGGCGCCAACGAGTTCATCGTGGCCGCCGCCCACGACGCCTGCGACTTCATCTCCGCCGTCGACACGCCCGCGATCTGGGAGCTCACCATCTGGTACCACGCGCTCAACTGCGGGTCGCGGACGCGGATCAGCGGCGAGACCGACTTCCCCTGCATCTACGGAGAACGCGTCGGCCTGGGCCGCGTCTACGTGGGTCTCGATCCCGACGAGCCGCTCACCTACGACGCCTGGGTCGACGGGCTGCGGCGCGGCCGGAGCTACTGCGGCGACGGCCGCAGCCACATCTTCGATCTCCGCGTCGGCGGGCTGGGCCTCGGCGAGCGGGGCGACGCGGGCCCGAGCGGCCTGCGACTGGCGGAGCCGGGTACCGTGCGGGTGAGCTTCGATGTCGCCGCGCGGCTCGACGAGCGGCCGACGAAAAACACAGAGAGCATTCGGCGGGCCCGGCTCGACGAGAAGCCGTACTGGCACATCGAGCGGTGCCGGATCGGGGAGACCCGGCGGGTGCCGGTCGAGGTGGTGGTCAACGGCAGGCCCGTCGCCACCCGCGAGATCGAGGCCGACGGGCGTGTCGAGCACGTGGAACTGGATGTCGACGTGCCGCATTCGAGCTGGATCGCAGTCCGCATCCTGCCCTCGGTCCACACCAATCCCGTCTTCGTGGAGGTCGCAGGCCGGCCGATCCGGGCAAGCCGTCGCAGTGCGGACTGGTGCCGCCGGGCCGTCGACGTCTGCTGGAAGGCGAAGGAGCCGGGCATCCGGTCGACGGAGCGGGCCGATGCCGCGGCCGCCTACGAGGCCGCGCGGGAGTTCTACGATCGGGCCGTCGAGGCGAGCGTTGCCGAGTGATGTGTCGCGCCCATGATTCCCGCGCGGTCGATGCGTTCGTCGCCGCGAGGTTTCAGCCTGCGGTTCGCCATCGTGGCTGTGCGTGGCGCACGATGCGGGTCGTGGTGTCGGTGGCGTGCCTGGCCGTGATTCAGGCGGGGGTGCGTGACGCACGGTCCGCAGAACGTCCGGCTGACCTCGCCCACGTCGACGTCGCCACCACGCCGATCACGGCGTTCGCCCCGCGGGCCGGCTGCGACCGCCACGATCCCTCCAACGTCGTCCGCTGGGGTGACCGCTTCTGGGTGTGGTACACGCACAATGTCGACGATCACCGACAGGTGGCCATCCACGTCGGCTCCAGCGTCGACGGCGTCCGGTGGGAGGATCATGGGCTCGCGCTCGGGGGCGGCGTGCCCGGCGCCTGGGACGAGAGCGGCGTGCTCGCGCCCTACGTGGTGCTCCACGACGATGCGTGGCATCTCTGGTACACCGGCTTCCACGGCGGCGACCTCGCGACGCGTGACCTCGGCATGGCCACTGCGCCGTCGCCGCGCGGGCCGTGGACGCGGCTGCAGGCGAATCCGTTGCTCCGCCGCAGCCCGCAGCCGCTCGACTGGGATTCGGGCATGCTGGGCGACTCCACCGTGCTGCACCGCGAAGGCCGGTGGTGGCTCTACTACAAGAGCCGTCGTGCCGGCGAGACCAACCTCCAGACGCGGATCGGTGTGGCCACGGCCGACGTGCCGACGGGGCCCTACCGCCGCCATCCGGGGAATCCACTGTTTCCTGGGCACGCCTTCTCGGCGTGGCCGCATGCCGGGGGCGTGGCGGCTGTGGGCGGCGTCGTGTCGCCCGCGCTCCTCTGGTCAGCGGACGGGATCCACTTCGAGCACGCCGGCACGTTGGCGACGGAGTCCACGGGCCTGTTCACGCCCCGCCACGGCGAGCGTGTCGACGAACGGCACCGCTGGGGAGTCGAGGTCGAGTCCGCAACGATCGCCGGCCGCCCAGCTCGCGGCCTTCGCCGCTTCGACTGGTGGTTCGGGCGGTGACCCTTACCGCGATTCTGGGCTGGGAGGGGGATCGACGGTCGCGCGGACGTCGCCCCGCGCATACGCCAGGCTCTGCGACGTCTCGAAGGCGTCCGTCGTGAGCGGCAGCTCGCCGGGATTGAACACCGCCCACTCGACGCTTCCCGGCTCGAGTTCCAGCCGCAGGATCGTGGCCGCCTCGTCGTCGCGAATCACCCGGATGCCCGCCGCATGCGCCGTGGCCTGCAGGGGATCGGCGTAGTCGCCGGTCGACCCCGGGTTGTTCGACGTGGTCCGCAGCCGGTACGGGGGATGGGGGTAGTAGACCTGCGTGAAGCACAGGCGTTGGCCGGCGGCCGGCGTGCCCTGCCACGTGTAACGCAGCTGCGTGGGACACGACTCGGTCCGCGGGTCGAGCTCCATGCGATCCACCACCTGCAGGCGGCAGTCGGTCCGCGGGGCGAACCACACGAGGAGGTCCGCCGGAGGCGTCTTCAGGCTGCGGTTGCCGTTGTCGTCGATGGGCGTGTGGATGAAGGTATTTGCCCAGTGGCCGCCGATCTGCGGTCCGACGTTGTGGGTGTTCCAGAGCGGCGCGACCCGGGCCTGAAACGACTCCTCGAAGATCACGACCTCGCGGGTGGCGAGCCAGCGATTCTTCGCAAGGATGAAGGTGCGCTCGTAGACGACGGGCAGGCCGTCGGGGTTGTGGACCCGGACGGCCGCATAGGTGGCCTGGGGCGTGTCGCGAAAATGCGTGACCGCGGAGCGGATGTCGGGCGGACGACCATCCCACGTCTCGTTGATGCGGATGGGATCGGGATGGAGCCGCCGGGCCGCCGTGGCGGCGACGTCCTCGATGAGCAGCCGGTTTTCCACGGTGCCCCCCTTGCTGTTGGCGATCTGCGTGAAGGGCGTGCCCCAGCGGACGAGCCCCATGATGCCGCCGGGATTGGCCGGAAAGCTCGTGGGATGGAGCTCCACGAGGGCGAACAGGTCGCCCGGACTCCAGCCGCTGCGGAGCACCAGCTTGTCGGGCCACGCCTTGCCGGTGAGATACCAGCCGCAGCAGATGTCGCCGTGGTCGGTCCGCGGATCGGCATGGCCGAGCAGCCGCTCGGTGAGCTGCTTGTCGCGGAGCGGCACGCGGGCCGTCTCGATCCGCTCGTTCCAGAGCGAGCCCGCGGCGGGCTCCACCGACGGCACCGACTCGTCTGCGAACAGCCACGCCAGCGAGATCAGCCAGGCGTCCGCCTCGTCCAGCCGCTTCCCACAGGCTGCGGCGGACGACGCCTGATAGCGGAGGTAGTTCAGCAGCCGGTGGGCCACGAACCGGTGGCGGCCGTCGCCGGTCTTGGCGGCGCTGCGTTCCAGCATCGCGATCCGAAACGCCGCCGAACTGTTCCAGCCCGCGTTCGGGCCGTAGGGCACCACGGCCCCGTCCGGCGTCACCTCCACCATGAGCCGATCCCACATCCGCCTCATCCCAGGGTCGACGAACACGCGGTCGTCGCCCGTCCACTGGTCGGCTCCCCACGCCAGCACGATGTACGGCATGAGCATGTAGTGCGTGTCGTTCTGGCCGACATCCTTGACCCTCCAGAAATCATCGAACACCAGCGTTGCGTAGGTGCGCCAGTGATCGGCCTCGGGGATGTCGGGATACCATGCCGCCGCCCGGCCCTTGGCATACGCCTCGGGCATGGAGCGGTGGCAGCCCCCGCGCCATTCCACCGGTGCGGTGTCCCAGACGTGGACGTGGCGGCAGTAGTACAGCCACATCTCCCGAAACCATGGCGCGTCCGCCTCCATGGCGCCCCCGGCCACGAGGAACTGCCGGTACAGGGGGATCAGCGTGGGCGGATGCTCGAACTGCCAGAACCACTTCCGTTCGGCCACCTGCCTCTGCATCTCGACGTGAAACGCCCGCAGCATGGCGATGCACGCCTCGCCCCACGCAGGGTCGGCGGTCTGCACGTATTTCACGAGGACGGGCATGAACACCCGCGGCCCGTCGAGGCCGCGATCCGGGCGATCGGCGATCTCGGCGGGATCGAGCGCGTCGATGCAGCGGAGATACGAGTCACGGGTCACCGCCTCCCGAGGGATGCCGTAGAAAGCGGGATCGGCGAGGTTGCAGAGGCCGCGAAACCGGTAATGGGCGACATCCGGGGCGTATCGCGTCGCCGGCACCACGGGCGGTTCGTCCGCCGTCACGGCCTCTCCGGCCATCGCCCCGCTCATCGCCGCCGCGGCGACGGCCAGGGCCGCCCATCGACGCGAGGCGGAGGCCCGGTGCGCCCGGGCTTTCTCGGCGTGGGAGCAGCGACGCTCACAGAAGGACGTCATGGGCGGTGGGTCTCAGGATGTGGCGATGGCAGGCCGACGGACTCCACGGCGACGGCGTCACGATACTCCTCGTCCTGGTCGGCAAACACCGCATCGAGCACCAGCGGAACATCCGGAGCCGTCGCCAGCCACGCTGCGGTCGACTCCCGGGCGTCGCTGCGATGCAGCGGCGCGTGGGTATCCCAGCGGGCTCCGGCGACGTCGCGTCGGCCGCCGGCGACGAGCCACAGCCCGAGCCGGTCGGTCAGCCAGCCGGGCTTGTCGGTCTCCGGCCGGAGGTCGTCGAGCATCGCCGTCTCGACCGCCAGGGTGAGGTTTGGTTCGTTCGCCAGATCGAGCCAGTGGTGGGCTTCGGCGAAGTTGCGGGGCGGCTTGCCCGGTCCGAGCCGCAGGTGCAGCGTGACGCCCCGGGTGCGGGCCTCGGCGGCGAGCCGCTTCAGGGCCGCCGTGAAGCGGGCGTTCGATTCGGCCCCCGTGACGTTGTTTTCCGGATCGCGGTGCAGCGTCAGCACGAGGTCGCGGGCGGCGAGGATCTCCATCTTCGTGAGCACGTCGCTGATGGCGGCTGCGCTGGCCTGATGGTCGGCGGCGTCGTTGTCGATCAGCCGCAGCGTGGGAAAGAGATCGAGGCCGGAACTGAGGTCGACCACCACGCGCAGCCCCTGCCGCCGCACCCAGGGGGCCTCCCGGCGCACCGCTGCCGGGTCGCGGTCGTGGAGCAGTCGCCAGTCGATGCAGACTCCGTCGAAGTGCTGGAAGAACGTCGGCCTGGTCAGGACGTGCTCCTTGATCGAGGCGCTGCCGCGAAGCGTGAGGATTCGGCCCCTCGGCCGCGGCTGCGGGACGACGTGCGGCACCTCCTCCACGCCCGCCTCGGCCACGCGGATCCGGAAGATGCGGACGTCACCGCCGGCGATCGTGCCGTCGCGGCTGGTGCCCAGTTGGTCCGCGGCGATCCCGATGGGCGTCCAGCCCTCCCCATCCCGTTCGGACTGATCCAGCGGAAGTTCCCTGAGCGCCTCGACCGGCCCGCAGTGGGAGTCGATCCGCAGGGGCTGTTCGCGCCACGTGGTGTTCATCACACCCACCGTGTAGTCGCCCGCCCCGCGGCGGCAGGTGATCAGGCTCAGGCCCTCGCCGGACGTGCTGAAGAGCCGCTGCCCCCGGAGAATCTCCATCAGCCGCTGGCGAACGTGCGGCTCGAGGCTGCAGGGGCTGACGAGCGGCGCATCGACCTCGCTGTGCCCCGGCCGGCCATGATCAGGATTCGGCACCACGCCGAAGGGGCTCGTGAAGAAGGTCACGCATCCCCGGCCGCAGGCGACCGTCGTGTCGGCGGCGGCGGTCCGGCCGGCGAGGCCGCCCGGGAGCGCCGCCAGATTGCCCGCCGTGATCACCACGTGTCCGCCCCGCTCGGCATGCGCCTGCAGCCTGTCACGGAGCTCGCGGCCGCCGTGCACCTCGCCGGCCACGATCACCACCGCGTAGCGGTCGAGCAGCCACGGCGGGGCGTCGCTGGTCAGGCAGTCGGCGATCTCGCCGCACGGAGTCGGGGCGATGAAGCCCGACTCGTCGTGGAAGTACGACGCATTCTGGTAGCCGGGATAGAGCAGGGTGAACACGCCGTCCGTGAGGTGGTCGCCCGGACCGTACGGCAGGTTGCCCCAGACGCGGTACGTGCCCGCCCAGGAGAGATGGCGTGGGACGGTCCAGCCGGAGAAGGTGTCGACGACGACGGCCACGGGCGTGTGCATGACCCCCGGCTGGCCGTGCTCCACGACCCACCGCTGGGCGGCCTGCTGCAGCCGGCCGATCGGCGAGAGTTCGGCGCCGTCGAACCAGCCCCCCTCGAACCCGGCGACGACGCAGTTGCCAAGAATGTGGGCGTAGAGGAGCCGCTTCATGAGGCTCAGGCTCGTGCCATGCGCAGGGCCGTGGGGATCGCCTCCGCCCCCGTCATCCGGTCCGTAGACCTTGTAGCCCCAGCGGTTGAAGAGCGACACGTTGCCGAACCAGGGCACCCCGTGCTGCTTTCCCGCGCCGCGGATGAAGGCGTAGAGCACCTGGTTGTTCGGGTGTGCCTGGGCCGTCTCGGCGCCGAGGAGCGTAAACGTGCCTTCCCGCAGGAGGGCGTGGCCGTAGGTGAGCGATACCAGCCCCACGTGCCTGTGCCCGAGATCGTCTCCCATCCGCTCGACATGACGCTGAAAGGCGAGGTACTGCGCCACGCGACCGGCTGACGCGGGCGTCATCTGGGCGGCGTAGCCGCCGATGTAGCGGCCGTCCTGCTCGCCGATGTCGGTGCCCAGCCAGCGATCCCCGAGCCGCGTCTCCAGCATGGCAAGCGATGCGGCCGGAGGACGGAACTGCTGCCACGGCCCGCTCGTGCCTGATCCGGGCACGTACCCCCAGATGTCGAAGAGATACAGGTCGCGGGCCCGGATCTCGTCCGCCAGAGTGTCCAGATTCGTCGCGAACAGCGTCTCCCACGACGGCCAGACGACGTCGCCGAGCGCGTGGGTGCGGGTATAGGTTTCGAGGTCCGCGGCGACGTCGACGAGGCGTCCGTCGTTGATGCCGAACCGCCGCAGCGTGGTGAATTGGGTGCGATGCTTGAAGGTGGCCCACGTGGGTGGCCGCACCGGCCGGCGGTCGTCGTCCGGATGCTCCCGGGGATCGAGCAGGTGCGGATACACGCGCCGCGGAGGCCCGGCGTCGCCCCGCGACGGCACTCCGGCGCCGCCTGCAAGCAGTGCCGCCCCCGCCGCCACGATCAGCAGACGACGAGACGCCATGGCAGCGGGGTGCGCGAGGTTGAGAAATGCGGGCTCGCGGAACATACCGGGTGCGTGGTTCGAGGACAAATCGCCCAGGCCGCCGCCGCCCGCCGGGGCCCTAGGTTGGCCCCCGGGCGGCGGGTAGTCTTACATGAGGGTTCTTCCTTCAGCGGAGCAGCGACCATGAGCGTCCAGATGGAACTCTCACGGATCATCATCAGCGAGATCAACGATCAGCAGGTGGTGTACCTGAAGGAGATCGAAGGCGACCGGACGTTTCCGATCCTGATCGGCCTGTTCGAGGCGACGAGCATCGATCGCCGCGTGAAGCACCACCAGTCGCCCCGTCCCCTGACCCACGATCTGCTGGTGGCGGCCGTCGAGCTCCTGGGCGGCGAGTTTCAGGACGTCGTGATCTCCGAACTCAAGGACCACACCTACTTCGCGGTGATCCGCGTGCTCAAGGACAACGAGGTGGTGGAGATCGACGCCCGGCCGTCGGATGCGATCGCGGTGGCGGTGACATGCGAGCCGAACCTGCCGATCTACGTGGCCGAGGACGTGTTGGAGCACGTGCTCGGCGGGTGACGACCGGCGTCCCCGTGGCGGTGCGGGTCGGACTCGAGCCCGGCCGGGATCACTGGAGCCGCAGGGTCACGCCGTCGTCGTGGTCGAGCCCGCAGGATGCCGATGCGGAGCGGCCGGCGGCCTCCGCTTCCAGCCGCACACGGCCCTTGAAGCAGCGGACGCTGCAGCGGCCGGTGGCGTCGGTCGTGAGGGTCTCGTCGGTCGTCCACTCCCGTTCGAAGAGATCGAGCCAGACGCGGCCGTTGGGACGCACGTTCCAGTCGCGGTCCCAGAAGGCTGCCCGCGGCTTCCAGTGCGATCCCTCCCAAAAGCCCCAGCAGATGACCCCCGTGACCGCGGGATGGCTGAAGACCGTGGTGAGAAAATCGCGGGTGTAGGCCACCTGGAGGTCGCGGTCGGCGGTGTCGACGTCGAACTCCGTCACCTGGATCGGCAGGCCCAGCGCGGCAAACCGGTCGAGCTTCGCGAGCACGGCCTCGGGGCCCGGCGGGTTGCCGCCGAAGTGCGCCTGCTCCCCGATCCCGCCGATCGGGGCACCCGCCTTCTGCAGCCCGCTGAGGATTTCCAACAGCGTGTCGCTCGGGCTGCCCGGGCCGTCGCCCTGGAACATCACGTAATCGTTGTAGAACAGCCTCGTGCCCGGCGTCTCGCGGGCCGCGATGCGGAACCACTCGGCCATCGCGGACCGGCCCAGCAGGTCGGTGGCGTCGGTATGGGCGTAGTTTTCGTTGACCACGTCCCACTCGTCGAGGAGGCCGGAGAGCGCCCGAGCCTGGCTCTCCACCCGGGCCTCGATCGCCCGCCGGAGGGCCGGCGGATCGTGCTCGAGCGCCCGCAGCCGGGCCGGCATTCGGCCCCAGGAAGGCCACACCATCACGTGGCCGCGGGGTGAAAGCTCGTGCTGGCGGAGCCAGTGGATCGTATCCCGCACCCGCGCGTGATGCCGCTCGCCGCCCTGCTCCCACGGATCCCACTTGAGGTCGTCCTCGAAGACGGCCTTCGTGAAGTGCCGAGCCAGCGTCTGCCGGTATCGCTCGTCGTCGGCCGTGGTGCCGAGAATGCGGGGCACCTTGATGCAGGTGCCGAGACCGAAGGCGTGGCGGTCGAGCCGCACGCGGACGCGGGCCCGGGGCACGGGCCGCCCCTCCGTGTCGACGACCTGCACCGTCAGGTCGGCCTTGCGGAGCCGATCGATCCGCTCACGGGCCGCCGCCCGCCAGGCGGCGTCGGGCTCGAAGCCCGGGTAGCGGCGGATGGTGCGGGGCAGCGTGCCGGGGTCGACGTCGGGTCCGTGGTTGAGGAGCGCGAGGTTGGCGATCTCCACGGTCTGCGGCGCGAAGCCGAAGCGGAGCGTGGCCTGCGCGGCGGACGAGTCGGCATCTGCGTCGGCCCGGAAGGGCACCGACACGTCGGCCCACTCGCCGGTGAAGGAGTGCGAGCACTCCATGAGCTTCCGGTGCTCGCCGGCCGACTCCTCGACCACGGCGTCCACCTGGGCTTCGCCGGTCTCGTGGCTGCTGGCGACCCGCCGGGCGGAATAGACGAGCTGCAGCGTGTCGCCCGTCCGGATCGCCGCAGACGTGCGGGTCGGCAGCGAGATGTTCCACGGGTAGGGCGGCTTCCGCATCGTGACGACGCGGAAGGAGTGCCTGTGATCGGCGTCGCCCGGCGTCGGCTCCACGCGTCCCGCGGCGGCCTCGGCTCCGGCGAGGCGTGACGCCGGAGGTGCGGGAATCAGGCTGATGGCAGCGCCATCCGCCTTGCCGCTTGCCCAGGCAAGCAGCAGAAGCGTCGCATACGACAAAAAACGCCTGTGCGTCGATTCCATCATGCCGAGGAGGCTATCCGGCCTGCGGCTGCCCGGCCAGCACATGAATGTGCGACCGTCGCAGGTGGCGGCCGTGCCCCCAGGAGGTGCGGGCTTGCAGCCTGCACCGGGTGCGACGCGGGTTCCGCAGGCTGCAAGCCTGCGGCTACGGGAACCGCCTCAGGCATCCAGCCCAAAGGCGCGGCGGAGCACCGCCAGCGACGTCGCGCCGTGCTCCGCGGCCACGATCACGTTGAGGCGGACTTCGCTCGTGCTCACGAGGTCGATGTTCACGCCGGCGTCGGCCAGCGGCTTGAACAGCCGGTCCGCCACGCCCGCGTGGCTGCGGATGCCGACCCCGGTGATCGACAGCTTGGCCACGTGCGGCACGTCGGCCACGGTCGCCCCGCGGGCCGCGGCGATCCGGCGGGCCACCTCGGTTGCGGCGTCGCGGCTCTCCGCCGGGACGGTGAAAGAGATCTCCGCGCGGCCCTGCCGGGGATGGCTCTGCACGATCATGTCGACGAGCAGCCCGGCGCGGCCCACCTCCTCGAACACGTCCGCCGCCACGCCCGGCGTGTCGGGGAGGTCGGCGAAGGTGACGAGGGCCTGCGAGGAGTCGAGCAGGCAGTCCTCGATGGCCAGGTCTTCCATGCCCTCGAGCCGCTGCACCACGTCGAGCGGGCTCGACTTCGCCAGGCCGCTGCACGTCGTCGCGCTGACCGCCTCGTTGCCGGCGTCGTGCAGGCCGAAGGCCCGGTGCACCGCCTGCACCGCCGCCGGCCCGTCGCCACGGTCGACGAGCGCCGAGATCTTGATCTCGCTCGTCGTGATCATGTGGACGTTGATCTTCTCGGCCGAGAGCGCCGAGAACATCCGCCCGGCGACACCCTCGGCCGCCTCCATGCCCACGCCCACGACCGACACCTTCGCCATCCGATGGTCGTGCGACACGCCCTCGGCGCCGATCGCCCGGGCCACCTGCTCGGTCCGCTCGAGCACGTCGGCGAGGTCGTCCTCGGGGACGGTGAAGGAGATGTCGGCCCGGCCTCCCTGGCCCACGTTCTGCACGATCATGTCGACCGCGATGCCCGACTCGGCGAGCGCCGAGAAGAGGGCGTGGCTGGAGCCGGGCTGGTCGGGCGCTCCCTCCAGCGTGATCCGGGCCTCGTCCTTGGCCAGTGCCACGCCGCTCACCGGTCGCTTGACCGCCTGGTCGGCGGCATGGATCAGCGTGCCGGGAATGTCCTTGAAACTGGAGCGCACCACCACCTTGACGCCGAACTTCTTGGCGAACTCGATCGACCGCGAGTGCATCACGCCCGCCCCGAGGCTGGCGAGTTCCAGCATCTCGTCGTAGGAGATCGACCCCAGCCGGCGGGCATCCGGCAGCATCCGCGGGTCGGTCGTGTACACGCCGTCGACGTCGGTGTAGATCTCGCACAGGTCGGCGTCGAGGACGGCGGCCAGGGCGACGGCCGTCGTGTCGGAGCCGCCGCGGCCGAGGGTGGTGATGTCGCCGTGCTGATCGATCCCCTGGAAGCCGGCGGCGATGACGATCGCCCCCGAATCGAGGAGCGACCGCACGTGCTCCGTCGAGATCGACCTGATCCGGGCCTTGGTGTGGGTGCTGTCGGTGCGGATTCCGATCTGGGCGCCGGTGAGGCTCACCGCCTTGTGGCCGGCCGCCTGAACTGCCATCGCGAACAGGGCCACGCTCACCTGCTCTCCGGTGGAGAGCAGCATGTCCATCTCGCGGGCGCTGGGCCGGTCGGTGATGGCCTTGGCGAGATCGACGAGGATGTCGGTCTGGTGGCCCATGGCGCTCACCACGACGACGACCTGGTCGCCGGCCTGGTGGCGGGCGATCGCCTTGGCGGCCGCGGCCTTGATCTTCGACGGGTCGGCGACGCTGGTGCCGCCGAACTTCTGCACGGCGAGGGCCATGGACAGGATCGACTCCTCTCTCTCAGGTGGTGGCTCAGGTGGTGGCTCGGGTGGTGGCCAGGAACTCGCCCATCAGTGTCCAGCCCGGCTCGATCCGCAGACCGGAGGCCGCGGCGGCCGGCTCGTCGTAGGCTGTCTGCCCCGACGGGGCGATCCCGGTGCCGGCCATGACGTAGGGCACGTGGCCGCGGGAGTGGGTCTTCGTGGCGAGGAACGTGGGGTGGTCGGGGCAGACGAGCATCCGGTGCGGGCCGAGCGTGGCCAGGTGGGCCGCGAGCGGGGCCACGATCTTGGCGTCGATCTCCTCGATGGCCTTGACCTTCTCGTCGGCGGCGCCTTGGTGGCTGGCCTCGTCGGGAGCCTCGACATGGACGCACACCAGGTCGGCGGAGGCGAGTTCCGCAATCGCCGCCCGGCCCTTGGCGGCGTAGTCGGTGTCGAGATACCCGGTGGCGCCCGGCACCTCGAGCCGCTTCCAGCCCGCCAACGCGGCCAGCCCGCGAAGCAGGTCGACGGCCGTGATCATGGTGCCGGAGATCCCGTAGGCGGTGACGAAGGGCTCGAAGGCCGGCGCCCGGCCCACGCCCCACAGCCAGACGTGGGTGGCGGGCCTCCTGCCGGCGGCGAGTCGCGCCCGGTTCACGGGATGGTCGCGGAGCCACTCCCCGCTCCGCGACATGATCTCGGTGAGCAGGCGGCTGCCCGTGCCCCGTGGGAAGTCGTCGACGACGGGCTTGTCCATCAGGTCGTGGGGCGGCGTGGCCCGAAGGCTGCCGTCGAATGGGGCGGCGCCCGCAGCGCCACGATGGATGAGCAGGTTGCGATAACTCACGCCGGGCACGAACGACCACCCGGCCGCCAGCTCCGGAAACTCGGCGGCCAGCCCCCGCTGGCAGGCCGCGAGGAGTTCCGAGGCCTCCGCGGTGGAGACATGGCCGGCGGTGAAGTCCTCCATCGCCTGATCGCGGATCGTGACGAGGTTGCAGCGGACGGCCCAGTCGTGCGGACCCAGCGCGATGCCCTGGGCCGCCGCCTCGAGGGGCGCGCGGCCGGTGAAGAACCGCAGGGGGTCGTAGCCCATCAGGCTCATGCAGGCGACCTCCGAGCCCGGGGGCAGCGAGTCGGGCACGTGGTTGGTCAGCCCCACGCGGCCGCGGGCCGCGAGGGCGTCAAGCGCCGGCGTGCGGGCGGCCTGGAAGGGCGTACGGCCGCCTAGGGAATCCTGCGGGGCGTCGGCTGCGCCGTCGGGGATCACGATCACGTGTTTCATGCGGCGGACGCGTCCTGGGCGGCGGAGTGGATCAGTCGTCGAGCACGCCGAGGCAGACCGTCCGCCCCGACACGACGTCGGAGGCGTCGATGTGGGCCACGGCCCGGGCCACGGCGTTGGTGCCGCAGGCGTGCGTCATGATCACCAGCGGCACCTCCCCCGTTCCGCCGGTCGGCGGCCGCTGGATCACCGACGCGATCGAGATGCCGTGCTCGCCGAGGATGCCCGTGATGCGGGAGAGCACGCCCGGCTCGTCCTCGACGTGGACGCGGAGGAAGTGCTTCTGCACGAGGTCGACGCCGGCGATCCGGGCGGCGGGGCTGTCGGCATCGAGCACGCCGGTGGTCCGGAAGGTGATCGCCGCCCGCCCCACGACGGTGTCGATGATGTCGGCCACCACGGCGGAGGCGGTGGGCATCTGCCCCGCTCCGAGGCCGTGGAAGAACATCCGTCCCACGGCGTCGCCCACGATGCTCACGGCGTTGAACGCGCCGCGGGTCTCGGCGAGCGGCGTGCCCATTTTCACCAGCGCCGGCGCCACCCGCATCGCGAGCCGGTCGCCGCTGCGGCCGGCGATCGCCACCAGGCGGATGCGGTAGCCGAGGTCGGCGGCCGAGGCCATCAGGTCGGCGTCCACGCCCTCGATGCCCGTCCGCGGGATCTCCGCCCACGGCACCCAGACGCCGAAGGCGAGATGGGCGAGGATCGCGAGTTTCTGGGTGGCGTCGGTGCCGTCCACGTCCATCGCCGGGTCGGCCTCGGCGTAGCCCTTCGCCTGCGCCACGGCGAGCACCTCGGCGTAGTCGGAGCCCTCCGCCTCCATCGTGGAGAGGATGAAGTTGCTCGTGCCGTTGAGGATGCCGCGGATGCTCTCGATGCGGTTGGCCGCGAGGCACTCGCCGATCGCCGCGACGATCGGGATCCCGCCGGCGACCGCAGCCTCGAAGGCGATCGAGCGGCCTTTTCGGCGGGCGAGCTCGAAGAGCTCGGGGCCATGCTCGGCGAGCAGGGCCTTGTTCGCGGTCACCACGTCCTTGCCGTTCTCCAGCAGGTCGATCATCATCGACCGCGCCGGCTCGAGCCCGCCCACGAGCAGTGCCGCGACGGAGATCGTCGGATCCCGCGAGATGGTGCGGATGTCGGTCGACACGCGGTCGGCGGCGAGCGCCAGGCCGCGGTCGCGGCCCACGTCGCGGCACACCGCCCGCTCCACGACGATCGGCCGGCCGGCGTGCCGGGTGATGTGGTCGGCCGAATCGACGAGCAGACGCACCACGCCCGACCCGACCGTGCCCAGGCCGACGACGCCGACGCGAACGGGATCGGGCATGGGTGCGGGCTCCGAAAGGCGGGAGGGATACGACCGTCGACCGAGACGATCGTAATGAGCCCGCCCCGCCGCCGAAAGCGTGGCCGCGAAACCCGCCGCGAGCCCCACCCGGCCCGCTGGATGACGCAGCCGGCTTACCGCCGCCGCCGAGCCACCAGGCCTGCGACGGCGAGGCTCGCGCAGGCGAGGAACGCCAGCGACGACGGCTCCGGCACCGCAGCAATACCGCCGGCCTGGCTGGGCGACGGGTTGTAGGGGCCGGCGTCGAGCAGGCCCGTGGAGAGGAAGGCGGCCGCGTCGAGCACGTCGACGAAGCCGTCGTAAGTGAAGTCGCCCTCGATCCACGTGGCCGGAAGCCCGGAGTCGAGCTTGCCGCTGGAGAGGAAGTTGGCCGAGTCGAGGATGTCGACCTGCCAGTCGAGGTTCGTGTCTCCCGAGGCCGCGAAGGCGAAGGTCATCGTGCCGTTGCCGTTGTCGAGCCAGCCCACGGTCCGCGAGCCGCCGCTGGCCGCCGCGTCGCTCGATGTGATGCCGCTGGCCCCGTTCCAGCTTCCGTCACCGAGGCCGGTGACGAGTGCCGTCACCATGTCGGCCGCGGAGAGCCCGCCTGCCACCGTGATCATGCCCGAGCCGACGTCGGTGATCCCGCCCGCCTTGGGGTCGAGGCCGCCGACCGTGGCCTGCAGGTAGGGGGCGAGGGCGAGCGTGCCGCCGGCCAGCGGCGTGACCGATCCGGAGGCGAGCGCCGCGGACTCCGCCACTCGCAGGGTGCCCCCCTGAACCGCCGCGGAACCGCTGTAGGTGCTCGTGAACCCGTTGGCGCCGCCTAGCACGAGCGTGCCGCCGCCCGTCTTCGTGAAGCCCGTCTCAGATCCCGTCAGCGTGACGTAGTCTCCCAGCGTGGCGGTGCGGCCTGCCGGCACGTCGAAGGCCTTCGCGTCGGCACCGGCGACCGCCACCACGACGGCCCCGCCCGATCCAGCCACGCCGCTCATCGCGAGGTCCGTCGAGGCGTCGTACGTGGTGATCGTGCCGCCCGCCCAGTTGATGCCGCGGAGCGAAGCCGTCCCCGAGGTGCCGGTGCCGCTCGCCACGATCCCCGTCGCGAGCGTGCCGCTCGTGAGATTGTAGGTCGAGGTGAATGTGGGCAGGTTGTTGAGGCCGGAAACGCCCGCGTTGACACCGAACGTGATCGTGCCCGCCTTGACGAGGCCGCCGCCCTGGTTGACGGTGGCCGAGATGGGCGGATTGCCCACGCTGCCCGTCGCGACGATCACCGCGCCGAGCGTGAGCGTGGTCGTGTCGAGCGTGCCCGACGTCATGCTGAAGGTGCCGGTCTGGTTGCTCGACGCATAGACGACGTAGCGGCCGACCGTGAAGTTCGTCACCCGGGCATCGATCGACCCCGTGGAGACGTCCAGGATGCCCTTGCCGAAGTTGTCGCCGCCCCCCTTGTAACCAACGTAGACGTTGTCGACGCGGCTGCTGCCGCCGCTGACGCCACGGAGCGTCAGGCTGCCCCCGGTGACGTCGGGCTGGAAGGCCACCACGCCGTTGCCACGGTAGGCGCCGATGGTCAGCGTGCCGGTGTTGAAGGTGGTGGTCTGACCCATGCCGATCGTCGACGTGCTCGATGCCGGGCCGTTGCCCGAGTTGCCCACGAGCATGTGAGCCGCCGTCACGCTGCCGGGGCCGGCGACGGGCAGGTTGACCATGCTGGCCGCCGTGCTGCTCACGACGGTGCTCGATGTCTGGATGTAGAACGTGCCGGACGTGTTGGTATAGGCGAACGCCGAGAGATCGCGGAGGTTCAGGTACGACGTGCCTGACTGGGCGGATGCAAAGCCCGAGTTGACGACGAGATTGCCGCCACTCACCGTCAGCGAGCCGTTGCGGAACGTGTTGGTCACCTGGTTCTGGCCACTCGAAACCAGCGACATCGAGAGGGCCGCCACGGTCTGCGACTGGCCGCCCAGGTCAACGAGGCTGCCCCCCGCGATGGTCGTCGACGTCTGCAGCGTCAGGGTGCCCGTGGAGAGCGGGCTCGACGGGCCGAGCGTGACGGTGGCGCTGCGGATGGTGGTGTTGCCCGCGTAGGTGTTGGCCCCGCCGAGGGTGACATAGCCGGTGTTGAGCGTCAGGTTGCCTGCGCCAGAAATGTTCCCGTTGATGGTGAGCGAGTTGGCGGCGGCACCGTTTTGGGCCGTCAGCAGCGTGTTGGCGTTCAACGAGATCGTCCGGGCCGAGCCAAGCGTCGTACTGGCCCAGTTTTGCAGGTTGGTGGTCGCAGACACCACGATCGGATTGGACGGATCGCCGAGATGGCCGTCGCGGGCGATCTGGATGGTGCCGCCGTTGAAGAAGTTCGTGCCCGTGTAGGTGAAGTCGAGCGGGTTGTACCGCGGCGAATACACGCCGTTGCCGTTCTTCTGCAGACCCTGGCTGCCGCTGAGCTGGGCGTACATGTACAGGTTGCCCGTGGTGACGTTGATCACCGGCACACCACTTGATACAGCCAGGATGATCGAGTCGTCGGTGACGGCCGTATCACCGAGCACGACATTGCCGGTACCGCTCGTCTGGCTGATCGTGCCGACCGTCACCGTCGTTGCGTTCAGGGAAATGGTCGGGCCGGCGTTGCCGAATACGGCTACGGCACCGACGGCGTTTGGAACCAGGCCGCCGCTCCAGGCAGTGCCCGTCGTCCATGGGGTCGTGCCCGACGTCGGCAGCCAGGTGGATTGAGCGAGGCCGTTCCGCGCACACGTCACAGCCGCGATCAGGCACGCGGCCAGACAGACCAACCGCCGAACGAGCGACGCAGGACGAACCACCATGATGAAATCCCCCCCCGAGAGAAACCCGTTACCCGCACGTCGAGCGGGCCCGTTGAACTGTACCAAACGCAACGGGAGAGAGGATAGCACTCGCCCGTCGATCACCGCTGTCGCATGATCGTGCGACCGTCGGGCAAAAAGCGACAGATCTCGGCATCACACCAGCTGCCCGTTGACGCGACGATTGCGGGGCTGGAGTCCGGCCGCGCCGGAGGCCTGGAAGCCGAAGCCCGCCGATCCTCCTGCCGCCGCGATCGTCGTGTTCCACGTCGCGGCCGAGACGACGTACCGCGACCCCGTCCGGCTCACGAGCGCACCGTTCCAGACGCCCGTGATCGTGGCATCGAGGTCGAACTCCATGGTCCATCCCGACACGCTCTGTCCGGCGTCGTTGGCGATCGTGAACTCCCCCGTGAACCCCCCCGTCCAGCCGGTGGTCTGCACGTAGCCCACCCCCACGGCGGCCCCGGCATAGCCGCCCATGTCGACGAGGCCGCCCGAGATGAAGTCAGACACGTCGAGCACGTCGATCACGCCGTCGTAGTTGAAGTCGCCCTCGCTCCACGAGGATTCGCTGCCCGCGTCGAACGTGCCGCCCATGACGAAGTTCGCCGCATCGAGCACGTCGACGACGCCATCGAGGTTGGTGTCTCCCGCGGCGGCATAGCCGAGCGTGATCGAGCCGTCACCGTTCGCCACCCAGCCCACGGCCCGCGATCGCCCCGCCGCCACGTCGGCTGCGACGGCTCCCGACACGATGCCGCTGACGCCGCTCCACGACCCGTCGCCGCGGCCGGCGGCCAGCCGCTTCCGCAAGGCGACAGGATCCGCCACGGCTCCCGCCGTCACCAGCCGGCCCCGGCCGACGTCGAGCCGGGCCGTCGATGCCAGCGCGAGCGACGTCAGCGTGGACGAGCGGGTGCCGACGTCGAATGCGAGCGTCGCGCCGCCACGAACATCCACCGCGCCGCTGCCCAGCGCCGCCGGATCACGGACGACGACCACGCCCGCCTCCACGACGAGGCCGCCCGACGACGTGCTCGGGCCCGCCAAGGCGAGGGCGCCGTCTCCGCGCTTCACGAGGCCGGCCGTACCGCTGCGCGACGCCGCGTCGGATCGCGTCATGCCGGCCGGCACCGTGATGGCCGTGCCGTCGGGGGCCGTACCCCCGGTGGTCGTGTACTGCAGCTGCACCCAGTCGACGGTCGTGTTCGGCGAGAACGCCACGTTCAGCAGCCCGTCCTGGAGCGATGCGAGCTGTGCCGCCGACAGCGTCAGTTCCCGTGTCGTGGCGTTGGCGTCGATCGCCGCCCAGCCAAGCGTGGCGTAGGTCTGGCCGGCGGTCGAGTCGAGGTAGAGCAGATCGGTGCTGGTCGAGGCGCCCGTCGATGTGAGGGCCACGACGAGCTTCGCCCAGGTGACACTCTCGCCCGCCGTGAGCGGCAGCGAGAGCGTGGCGGGCGTCACGCAGGAGGGCGTGGCGGCGTCGAGCGGCTTGGTTGTTCGGCCGGTTGCCGTGGCGATCTGACTGGCCCAGATCGCCGAGGCGGCGGTGGCGTCGCCGCCAGTCGACGCCGCATACCCGTCCACATCGCCGGCCCACGCCTGGCGATTGGCCCGCGGAGCCCACGACGCCAGGGCCGTGACGCTCGGGGTGGTCGTCGGAGCGGCCTGGCCCGACTTCAGCGGCACCATCCACACGGCCAGCCGCTCGCTGGTGGCGCCCGTGTAGTGGATCGCAAGCTTGCACACGCCGCTGGTCGACGACTGGCCCGTGACCACGGGCGAGGTGGGCAGCGACACCGCCTCCATCACGGAGAACGTGGCACCCGTTCCGGCGAGGATCCTCAGCTGGAGCCGGTTGGAGTTGATGGTCACCGTCGCCGTCTTGCCGTCGCCGCTGATCGCGATCTGCGCGGCCCGATTCGCGTAGGCCACCGGGAGGTGCATGAACCACCACACATCCGGAGGGACCGCGGCCGTGATCTCGTCCTGGACGAGCAGGGAGCCGTCGGTGCGGTCGAAGAGGAAGCCGCGCTGCACCGCCGACACCCGCATCTTGGCATACAGGTTCGTGAGGTCGACGATCCCGACCGACTGCAGGTCGCTGGCCAGGCTCTTCACGACCGGCGCGTAGGCCGGCGCACCCGCGGCATCCTTGTAGACCTGGTCGGCGTTGAGGGCCCGCTCGTTGGCGTCGCTGGAACTCAGGTAGTCATTGGCCCCGGGGTTGAGCACCAGCGTGTTCTGCCCCTCCGCCCGCTTGCGGTAGGCGCCGTAGTTCGTGCCGCCGACCTGCGCCAGCGAGTAGGAATCGCGGCCGAGGTCGGTCGCCCACCGCTGGCCGAGGGAGTCGAAGATGAACGTGCCGCCGTCGAGGTTCTCGTGGCCGTCGACGCCCTTGTAGCCCCCCTTGAACATCACCGCCGAGTTCGGCGCGGTCCACGAGTCGCGCCACACGTTGACATGCTCGCTGAAGTTCGTCTGGCCGGACGTGCCCCACTGCAGGAGCCGCGGGTCGCCGAAGAACGAGGCGTCGGTGCGGGCCGCGGCCGGAGCCGGCGACACCATCCGCCCGGAGGCCGCATCGCCGCGGTCGTCGTACCAGAGCAGCGACCACGGCGTGCGGAAGGAGTAGATCGTCTTGGCGGCGCTCGTGACGCCGCCCGTGACCACCGTCGTGGTGGTCGTGGAGTCGGCCCGGTCGCGGACGACCTTGGCCACGTCGCCGCGGTTGAAGCGGGCGGCGAGCCAGCTGAACCACGGATCGCCGTTCTGCGACCAGTCGCCGTTCCCGAACGGATAGGTGCCGTTGTTGCCGTTGCCGGTGACGTTCGTCGACATGGCGACGAGGTTGTTCGGCACCTGCTGGAAGCCCGGCTCCAGCGAGAGCGCGTAGTCCGTGCCGACCGCGTTCTGCAGGTTGGCCATCAGGCGGATCAGGTAGAGCCCGCCGTAGCCGAGGTATCCGGGCCCCTCGTGCCAGCCGCCGTTTTCCCCGGCGAAGTGCTGCATCGACGACTTCAGCACCGGCCAGCCCTGGGCGAGCAGCGTCTCCGTCTCGGTCTTGTAGTAATCCGGCGCGAAGGCGAGCGCGGCGCTGCCCACGCCGCCGATGCAGACGAAGGCCCAGTTGCCGTACCACTGCGTCCAGTAGTTCCGCGCGGTGCAGGTGTCGATCGTCGGCTTGATGGCCAGGGCGTAGACGCGGTCGGCGATCTGCTTCCGCTCGGCCGCGGTGAACTTGTCGTACATCCAGTCGTAGCACAGCGAGATGCCCTGCGAGACCATCGCCGCCCCGAGGAACTGGGAGCCGGTGTCCCACGTGCTCCACTGGATCACCGCCTGGATCACCGCCTTCGCCTTGTCGAAGTACTTCACGGCGTTGGTGTCGACGCCCTCGACGGCCGTCCGCAGGGCGTAGGCCCCGGCGAGGAACGTGAGGTTGTCCTCGAGGCCGG
This sequence comes from Planctomycetaceae bacterium, assembly GCA_046075685.1. Classification (GTDB taxonomy): domain Bacteria; phylum Planctomycetota; class Planctomycetia; order Pirellulales; family UBA1268; genus QWPN01. The sequence goes on from JBJTQP010000209.1 coordinate 22,254, forward strand.
CGAGGATCGGCTGCGTGCCCCCTGCGGCGGCGGTCGGCGCCGTCGTCGTGGGCGTGTCGTCGGTGAGAGAGAGATCGGCCCGGGCGATGATGGTGTCGTACCACGTCCGGAACGTGCCCCCCTGGGCCACCAGCGCCTTCGCCCGGGCGAGCATCTCCGGACTGGTCAGGATCCGATTCCGGCCGGTCGCCATGCCCGTGAGGATGCCGGTCGCCGGCAGCGGAGTGGCGGCTCCCCACGGCTCGATGGTGTCGGCACCGATCACCGTGACCGTCGCGGAGACGGGCGTCGTCCAGCCGACGGCCCAGTGGTTGTAGCCGCTGTTTTCCTTGTGGAGCACCTCGAAGTAGTAGCGGCGACCCTGCACGAGCTGGAGCGGGGCCGACGTCTGCGTCGCTGAGGCGGACCATGCGAAGGGTGCGGTGATCACCGACGTCCACGCGATGCGGGTGGCGTTGGCGGCGGTCGCGTCGGTCGAGAGCGAGAGCTGGCAGTCGTCGTTGCCGGCCACGGAAAACACGTGCGTTCCCGTGACCGACGGCACGATCCAGCCGCGAATCCGCGAGCCGTTCGCGTCGCCCACGTCCTGCTGGAGCGACTGCAGGCTGGTGATCATCTGCCGGAATGTCGGCGGCCCGGCGTAGGCGGCGCTCGAGGTCAGGTCGGTCACCTTGCCGCCCGCCACCCCCGTCCAGGTCTCCTGCAGGGCCGTGCCGCGGTTGTCGGCCGTCGCCGTCGCATCGAGCCGCGGCTGGGGGATCACCTGCAGCGGCGTGCCGGGGCTCGACCACTCGAGTCGCACGCTCGCCGTGCCGGTGTTCTGGTAGTACTCGAGCTTGATGGGCACAGGCACGCCGGCCCGCAACGCGATCTGGCCCGACGCCGCCTTGGCGTCCTGGTTCACCCAATTGGTGATGATCAGTTCGTCGTCCACCCAGAGCCGCACGCCGTCGTCGGCGGTGACGGTGAACGTGTAGACCTCCGAAAACTGCGGCAGCACACCGCCGCTCCAGCGGACCGAGTAGGTGGTGTTGGCCACCCCGGCGACGGGTGCCGCGGTTCCCCACGCGAAGTTCACCTGGGGATCGATCCTGGTGAGCTTGAGGGTCGTGAGGTCGGCGTTGTCGTAGTACTGGGCTGTCAGCCCCTCGCCGGCGAGCAGGCACCGCGGCTCGAGCGGCTCGGCGGCGACGAGCCGGATGCGGCTGGCACCGACCGTGCGTGGTCGTCTCCGAACGGCCATGGCAGCGGATTCCGGTTGCGGTCGAGCCCCTCTCGCCCCAATGATACGGCTGCCGGTTGCCGCGCCGGTGTCACATTTTCATGGGGCAGGATGCCATTCCCGCCCCCATGAAAACCCCTTTGTGGAGCCCTTCGCACGTGGAATCAGCCGCCCGCGAGTTTCTTGTTCGCCTGCTCAAGACCCCGAGTCCCTCCGGCTATGAGCAGCCGGTGCAGCAGCTCGTCCGCGAGTATCTCGGCCGGTGTGCCGAGTCGGTGACCACCGACTCCCACGGCAACGTGATCGGAGTGGCGAACGCCGCCGCGGCGACCCGCATGCTGCTTGCAGGCCACTGCGACCAGATCGGCCTCATCGTGCAGTACGTCGACGCCGACGGGTTCATCTCCGTGCAGCCGATCGGCGGCTGGGACCCGATCCAGCTCGTCGGATCGCGGGTGACGGTGTGGTCCAGGGGCGGTCCGGTGGCGGGGGTGATGTCGCGGAAGCCGATTCACCTGCTCACCGAGGAGGAGCGGAAGCAGGTGCCGAAGATGAAGGACCTCTGGATCGACATCGGCGCTGAGAACAAGGCCGACTGCGAGAGCGTCGTCCGCGTGGGCGATCCGGTGACGCTGGAACTGGAGGTGCGGCCGCTCCGCCGCAGCCTGTGTGCGGCGGTGGCGATGGACGACAAGGTGGGCCTGTGGGTGGTGCTGGAGGCGTTTCGCCGGGCCGTTGCGGCCGGTCCCCTGCCCTGCGGCCTGTTCGTGGCCTCGACGGTCCAGGAGGAGATCGGGCTCCGCGGCGCCCAGACGAGCTGCTACGGCGTCGACCCCCACGTCGCCATCGCCGTCGACGTGACCCACGCCACCGACTGCCCGACGATCGACAAGAAATCCGAGGGCGACGTGGCCCTCGGCAAGGGGCCGGTGGTGTACCGGGGCCCCAACATGAATCCGCACGTCGTCGACCGGCTGCTGGCCGCCGGACAGGCCGGCGGCATCCCGATCCAGCTGGCCGCCAGCGGCCGCGCCACGCCCACCGACGCCAACGCCCTGCAGGTCACCCGGGCCGGCGTGGCCACCGGGCTGGTCAGCGTCCCCAACCGGTACATGCACTCCGCGGTGGAGACGATCTCGCTCGACGACGCCGATCGCGCGGCCGACCTGCTCGCCGCCTTCGTGCGGGGGCTGGAGGGGCCGATCTCCTGGGCCCCCTGACGGCACACCGACCCGCTCGGCCGTCGGCCCTGCCAAACTGGCACGGCACCCGTGGGGCATTGGGGAATCTCCGGGCTCAGGCAGCGTTTTTCTCGGGAGAAACCGCGAGCCGCTCCTGTCGGCACGCGGCTTGCTCTCCTGTGGGCCAGTCGCAGGTCAGCCTGCCAAACCGATCAGGATCCGACGTCCCGGCACCCGTCATCAGGAGGAGTTTCCCGTGGCAAAGCAGATGGTGTTCGACGATGAGGCCCGCCAGCCGCTCCTCGCCGGCGTCTCGAAACTCGCCCGCGCCGTCAAGAGCACGCTCGGCCCCCGCGGCCGCAATGCGGTGCTCGACAAGGGGTGGGGTTCGCCCAAGGTCACCAAGGATGGCGTGACCGTGGCCGAGGACATCGATCTCGAGGATCCCTTCGAGAATCTGGGCGCGCAGCTCGTCAAGGAAGCGGCCAGCAAGACGAACGACGTGGCGGGCGACGGCACCACCACGGCCACGGTGCTCGCCGAGGCCATTTTTCGCGAGGGCATCAAGATGATCGCCGCGGGCGCCGACCCGATGGCCCTCTCCCGCGGCATCCACAAGGCTGTCGAGGCGGTGTCGAAGGCCGTTCTGGCCATGGCCACGCCGATCAACGAGAAGAACAAGAAGGAACTCATGCAGATCGCCACGATCGCGGGCAACAACGACCCCACGATCGGCAACGTGCTCTCGGAGGCCTTCCTCAAGGTGGGCAAGGACGGCGTGATCACCGTCGAAGAGGGCAAGCAGGCCGAGACGTCGGTCGACGTCGTCGAAGGCATGCAGTTCGACCGGGGCTTCCTGTCGCCGCACTTCGTCACCGATGCCGATTCGCAGGTCTGCGAGTTCGAAAATCCCTACATCCTGGTGTTCGAGGAGAAGATTTCGAGCGCCAAGAACCTCGTCCCCCTGCTCGAGGCCGTCAGCAAGGCGGGCAAGCCGCTGGTCGTGATCGCCGAGGATGTCGAGGGCGAGGCCCTGGCGACGCTGGTGGTCAACAAGCTGCGTGGCATCGTGCAGTCGGTGGCGGTGAAGGCTCCGGGCTATGGCGACCGCCGCAAGGCCATGCTCGGCGACATCGCCACGCTCACCGGCGGCCAGGCGATCTTCAAGGATCTCGGGATTGCTCTCGATGCCGTGAAGATCAGCGACCTCGGCCGGGCGAAGAAGGTGATCATCGAGGCCGAGAACACCACGATCGTCAGCGGCGCCGGCGGCAAGGCCGCCATCGAGGGCCGCGTGGCCCAGATCCGCGACGAGATCGGCAAGACCACCAGCGACTACGACCGCGAGAAGCTCCAGGAGCGGCTCGCCAAGCTCGCCGGGGGCGTGGCCCAGATCAACGTGGGGGCGGCGACGGAGACCGAGATGAAGGAGCGGAAGGCGCTCATCGACGACGCCAAGAGCGCCGTGCAGGCGGCGCTTGCCGAGGGCATCGTTCCCGGCGGCGGAGTGGCCCTCCTGCGCAGCGAGAAGGCGCTGGAGAAGATCGATCTCGAGGGCGATGAGAAGATGGGCGCCGCGATCGTGAAGAATGCCCTGCGGTATCCGCTGACCGCGATCGCGGAGAATGCCGGGATCGACGGCTCGGTGGTCGTGAACCGCGTGCGGCAGATGAAGGGCCGGAACGACGGCTACGACGCCGACAAGGGCGAGTACTGCGACCTCGTCAGTGCCGGCGTGATCGACCCCGCGAAGGTGGTGCGGACCGCGCTGCACAACGCCGCCAGCGTCGCGGCCCTGCTGCTGACCACCGATTCCCTGATCACCGAGATCCCCAAGGAGGAGGAGCCCGCCGCCGGCGACGGCCACGACCACGGGATGGGCGGTGGCATGGGCGGGATGGGTGGCATGGGTGGCATGGGCATGGGCGGCATGGGCGGCATGGGTGGCATGGGCGGCATGATGTGAGCCGCTGCGGCCACCCGACGAACGCGAACCACAACGGATCCTTTTTCCCTCGAAACGGAGAACCAGCGACATGGCAGCCAAGAACCTGAAGATCCGCCCCCTCGACGACCGCGTGGTCGTGGAACCCGTGGAGGCGGAGGAGCGGACCGCCGGCGGCATCGTGCTCCCCGACACGGCCAAGGAGAAGCCCCAGCGCGGCCACGTGGTGGCGATTGGCCCGGGCAAGCTCCTCGAGAACGGCCAGCGGGCCGCTCCGGCGCTCTCCGTCGGCGACGAGGTGATCTACGGCAAGTACTCGGGCAGCGACATCGAGGTCGACGGCAACGAGGTCAAGATCCTCCGCGAGTCCGACATCTTGGCGAAGGTCCTCAGCTGATCGGCAGCCGCCCCGTCCACACCCACTTCCAGGAGACCGTCCCGTGCCCAAGCAACTGATGTTCGACGACAACGCCCGCGCCAAGCTCCTCAAGGGCGTGGAGAAGCTGGCCGGCGCCGTGGCAGTGACCATGGGGCCCACCGGCCGCAACGTGATCATCGACAAGTCGTATGGCGGCCCGACGGTCACCAAGGACGGCGTCACGGTCAGCAAGGAGGTCGACCTCGAGGATGCGTTCGAGAACATGGGCGCGAAGCTCGTGAACGAGGTGGCGTCGAAGACCTCCGACCTGGCGGGTGACGGCACCACCACGGCCACCGTGCTGGCGCGGGCGATCTTCCGCGAGGGCACGCGGAACGTGGCCGCGGGCTCGAATCCCACGGCGGTCCGTCGCGGCATCGAGAAGGGCGTGGCCGCGGCGGTGCAGCGGCTGATGGAGATGGCCCGCACGGTGTCGCGGCCGGAGGAGGTCGCGCAGGTGGGCGCCATCAGCGCCAACAACGACCGTGCGATCGGCGACCTGCTCGCCGAGGCCCTGCAGAAGGTCGGCAAGGACGGCGTGATCACCGTGGAGGAGGGCAAGACCACCGAGACGACCGTGCGGTTCGTCGACGGCATGCAGTTCGACAAGGGGTTCGTCTCGCCCTACTTCATCAACAAGCCCGCCGAGATGGAGGTGCAGCTTGACGACGCCCTGATCCTGATCCACGAGAAGAAGATCTCGAACCTCCGCGACCTCCTCCCGCTGCTGGAGAAGGTCGCCCAGGCGGGCAAGCCGCTGCTGATTATCGCCGAGGACGTCGATGGCGACGCCCTCACGGCGCTGGTCGTCAACAAGCTCCGGGGCGTGCTCAACGTCTGCGCGTCGAAGGCCCCGGGCTTCGGCGACCGCCGCAAGGCCATGCTGGGCGACATCGCCACGCTGACCGGCGGCACGCTGATCAGCGAGGACCTCGGGCTCAAGCTCGAGAGCCTCGACCTCTCGCACCTCGGCCGGGCGAAGAGCATCACGGTCGACAAGAACGAGACCACCATCGTGCAGGGCGCGGGCAAGCAGGGCGAGGTGCAGGCCCGCGTGCAGCAGCTCCGCCAGCAGATCGAGAACACCGAGAGCGAGTACGACCGCGAGAAGCTCCAGGAGCGGCTGGCCAAGCTCACCGGCGGCGTGGCGATCGTGTCGGTGGGCGCCGGCACCGAGGCCGAGATGAAGCAGAAGAAGGCCCGCGTCGAAGATGCGCTGCACGCCACCCGGGCGGCGGTCGAGGAGGGAATCGTGCCGGGCGGCGGCGTGGCCCTGCTCCGCTGCCGCGAGGCGGTGGAGAAGGCGCGGTCGCAGGCCAAGGGTGACGAGAAGATCGGTGTCGACATCATCCTCCACGCCCTCGAGGCCCCGATCCGGCAGATCGCCGAGAACGGCGGCATCGACGGGGCCGTGGTGGCCGACGAGGTGGCCCAGAAGGACGTGAACATCGGCTACGACGCCAACAAGGGCGAGTATGTCGACATGCTCAAGGCCGGCATCATCGACCCGGTGAAGGTGGTGCGGGTGGCCTTGACCAACGCCGCGAGCATCGCCGGCCTGCTGCTGACGACCGAGGCGCTGGTCACGAACCTCGACAAGGACGAGGCCAAGAAGCGGAAGATCGAGGGATCGGTGCGGTGACGCCACGCCCCTGCCGGGCGGTCGCGTGCGGCGCGGGGAAATGACGTCCCATGGCTGACCTGCGGGATTTCTACGAGGTGCTCGGGGTCGAGCGGAGGGCCACCCCCGCGCAGATCACCGAGGCGTATCGCAAGCTCGCGGTCCGCTACCATCCCGACAAGAATCCCGGCAACGACGAGGCCGCGAGCCGCTTCAAGGAGGCGGCCCGGGCCTTCGAGGTGCTTTCCGACGCCGATCTGCGGGCGCGGTACGACCGGCACGGGCATGCCGGCCTGCCGGGGGGGCAGCAGCACGATTTCAACGATGTCTCCGACATCTTCGAGGCGTTTGGCGACCTGTTCGGCGGCGGCATCTTCGGCGAGGCGTTCGGCGGCCGCGGCGGCCGCCGGCCCCGAAAGGGCCGCGATGTCTTCTGCCAGGTCTCGCTGACGCTCGTCGAAGCGGCCCGCGGCACGACGCGGACGGTGGAGTTCGCCCGCCACGAGACGTGCGGCGACTGCGACGGGTCGGGCGCCCGGAAGGGCACCGTGGCCCTGCCGTGCGACTACTGCGGGGGCCGGGGCCAGGTGGTGCAGGCCGCCGGGGTGTTTCGCCTGCAGACGACCTGCCCCGCCTGCCGCGGGGCGGGCAGCGTGATCCGCGAGAAGTGCCCCGGGTGCGGTGGCGAGGGCGTGACGCAGGAGCATGTCGAGCGGCGGGTGCCGATCCCGGCGGGGGTCGACAGCGACGTGCGGGTGCGGCTCGCCGGCGAGGGCGAGCCGGGCGGCAACGGCGGCCCGCCGGGCGACTGCTACTGCGTGATCGAGATCGAGGAACATCCCTTCCTCAAGCGGGACGGCCGCGAGCTCCACTGCGAGGTGCCCGTGAGCTACACGCAAGCCGCGCTCGGCGCCACGGTCGACGTGCCCACGCTCGACGGCCTCAAGCCGCTGCAGGTGACGCGGGGCACGCAGAGCGGCGACGTGATCCGGGTTCGCGGCCTCGGCATGCCCGAGGTGCGGGGCCGCGGGGTCGGCGATCTCCACGTGCACGTGCACGTCGAGGTGCCCCGGACGCTCTCGCCGCGGGCGGAGGAACTCCTCCGCCAGCTCGCTGAGGAGGAGCATGCGACCGTGACGCCGAAACGGTCGTCGTTCTTCCGCAGGCTTGCCGAATACTTTCAGGGCCCGGAGACTGACCAGCGGACCAAGGAGCAGGCATCATGAGTGACGACGAGCCGATGGAGCCGGACATGCGAACGGACGCCGCGGAGCCGGGCGTGGCCGCGGAGATCCCCGAGGCGGGTGCCGAGGCACGGGCCGCGGAACTGCAGGAGCGGCTGCTCCGCGTGCAGGCGGAGCTGGAGAACTTCCGCAAGCGGTCGCGGCGGGAGTACGACGACGCCCAGCGGTATCGGGAGATCGACGTGCTGCGGGACCTGCTGCCCGTGCTCGACAACGTGCTGCGGGCGATCGAGGCCTCCGAGAAGACCGCGGACGTCGACGCGCTGCGGTCGGGCTTCCGGATGACGGCGCAGCAGCTGGAGAAGCTGCTCGGCAGCCACGGCTGCCAGACCATCGAGACCGATGGGGCGGCGTTCGATCCCGCCGTCCACGACGCGATCCTCCAGCAGGAGGTGCCCGGCGTCGCGCCGGGCACGGTCGTGGCCACGGCCAGTCGGGGATATCGGCTGCACGACCGGGTGGTCCGGCCGGCGCAGGTGATCGTGGCCAAGGGAGGGTGAGCGATGCCGACATACGACTACGTCTGCGACGGCTGCGGACACGCGTTCGAACTGTTTCAGTCGATGACCGACGCCGTCAAGAAGACCTGCCCGGAGTGCGGCACGAAGAAGCTGCGGCGGCTGATCGGCGCCGGCGGGGCGATCGTGTTCAAGGGGACGGGCTTCTACAAGACCGACTACCGCAGCGACTCCTACAAGAAGGGCGCAGAGGCCGACAAGGGTTCCTCCGGAGGCGGTGACGGCGGCACGAAATCCGACTCGGGATCGGGTCCGGCGGCGAAGAAGAGCGGCGGAGGCGAGGGCTGACCATGCCGCAGTGCCCCGTCTGCGATGCGAAGGTCGATCTCGCGACGACGCCAACCGTGCCCTTCTGCTGCGAGCGGTGCCGGCTGATCGATCTGGGCCGCTGGCTCGACGAGGCCTACGCCGTGCCGGAGCCCCGGCGGCCTGCTGACGACGCCGCGGACGAGGATGATTCGGCCGGCTGAGCGGCCGGGGGCCTGCTGAGCATTGCCGTGGAGCCTGGCTGAGCCCCCGGGGGCCGGCGGAGCGGGGCGGCGCGTTGTGGGCCTGCCGCGTATACTCCCGCCCGCCGCGAGGAGCCCCTTCATGACCACGTCTCCGAATCCGTCTGGCTCGGTCGTTCACGAGATTCGCTGGAGCGACGCCCTTCCGTGGTGGCTGCTGTTTCGTGCGGCCGGGGCCGCGTTTTCCCCCACCGTCATCCTGCTGGCCGCCCTGGGGGCGGTCGCCACCTGGGCCGGCTGGTCGGCCTGCGACCAGTGTGGCCTGGAGGGTGCGGGAGGCTTCGCCGGCATGGCGGGTCCGCTCGACGGGGGCCTCGTGCTGCCGGACACGCAGGCTCCGGGGGCCGTCACCCTGCATCCCAGCCGGGCGGTCAATCCATGGCTGCACGGCCTCGTCGCCCGCCTTCCGCATCCCGTCAGTGACCTGATGGCGCTCGCCAGCGTGCCGTTTCGGCCCACTGCCACGGCCGCGCAGCTGCTCGGGGCCGCCGCCCGGCTGGGCTGGTTCGTGCTGGTGTGGTCGATCTTCGGCACCGGCATCACCCGGCACGTGGCCCTGAAGCTGGTCGGCGAGGAGGCACCCGGGCCCATCGGGGCCACGCTCTACGGCTCGCGGAAGTGGCTGCCGGCGTTCAATGCCGCGGCATTCGTGCTCGTGGGCATGCTGGCGCTGAGCGTGCCCGGAGCGGTGCTCGGCCTGGCGATGCGAACCGGCTGGGGGCTGGCCTTCGCCGGCGCGGTCTGGCCGCTGGTGCTGCTCGGGGCCGTGGTGCTCGCGATCCTCGCGGTGGGACTGATGGCCGGCTGGCCGCTGATGGTGGCGGCGGTGGGCGTCGAGCGGGCCGACTCCTTCCAGGCGATCTCCACCTCCTTCTCCTACCTCTACCAGCGGCCGTTGCACTATGCCTTCTATGCGGCCGTGGCCCTGGCCGTCGCGGTGCCGGCTGTCGCCGTGGCGGGGCTGTTCGCCGACGCCACCGGCACGCTGGCGATGTGGGCGGCGAGCTTCGGCATGGGGCACGAGCGGACGGCGGCCGTGCTCGACGGGCTCGCGGGCGGCGGCCCCGAGGCAGCGCACTGGGGCGTGCGGGCCATCGCCTTCTGGAGCCGGGGCCTCGCCCACCTGCTCGCCTCGTTCGGCTGGGGCTATTTCTGGGCGATCGCCACGGCGGCCTACATGCTGCTCAGGCAGGACGTTGACGGCACGGAACTCGACGAGGTCGTGATCGACGAGCCTGGGCAGGAATGAGGACCGCGGCTACGAGAGTCGCCCCAATGCGCGAGGATCACGTGCGAGCCGTGTCATACCGACTCCACTTGATCCTCGCGCGTCGGTTCAGCTCCGCGGCCGGCCGGATTCCGCAGGCTGCAAGCCCGCGGCTACGAGAATCTCGGCGCGGGGCTGCCCATGCCCGAGAGCCGGCGTATGCCCGGGCACCGATCCGCCATCAGCGGATTGGTCGGCGCAGCCACGATGGCGAAGCGATGGCGGCATCCGAGTGAGCGTCGGG
>JBJTQP010000210.1:0-5055 GCA_046075685.1 Planctomycetaceae bacterium
CGACCTTGACCATCCCGCGGCTCCCGCCGCCACCGAAGCTGGGACCGACGCCGCCGACGGTGGTCGCGCCCGCGAAGGCCGTCGTGCCGCCGGTGAACGTGAGCGTGCCCGAACTGCCGGCCCCGTATCCGATGAGGTTGCCGTTGGTCGTGGTGCCGATCCCGGAGAATCCCACGGACCCGCTCGTGACGGTGAAGGTGCTCGCAGAGTTGGTCCCGTGACCCAGGTTGAGCTGGCTGCCGCTGACCGTGCCGCCGTTCACCGTCAGCGTGCTCACGGCGCTCGCGCCACTCGACATCCGAATGAGACTCGACGAGTTCAGCCGCGCAGAGCCACTGATCGTGATCGTCGCCGTGCTGGTGTCACCCTCGGCCGGTTCGCACCAATTCCAGCTGCAGGTGCCGCCACTGATGTTCATGACCGCTGCGGAGTTCGTCCCTTGGGCGAGGCCGCCAGCCGACTGAGTGCCCAGGCTGGCCGTGCCGCCCGTCATCGTGAACGTGCCCGACGACGCCGTCCCGGACGCGAAGAAAAACGACTGCGTGTTGGTGAACGTGCCTCCGGACATGGTGAACACGGCCACCGAGCCCGATCCCGACGCGAACCGGACGTTCGTCGTGCCGACGGAGCCGCTGCCCAGGATCGACAGGCTGGCCGTGCCGGTCGAGCCGAACTCCGAGGTGCCGGTGGTCAATCGGCCGGCCTGCACGGCCACCGCGCCGTCGATGATCGTGGTCGGCGAGGACTGCGGCAGCGCGACCGTGCCGCTATTGGTGAGCGAGAGCGTAGCCGTGGCGCCGCCGGTGTAGGTGAGCGACAGCGACCCCGACGTCTGGTTGAACTGAAGGGTGCCGCTGTTTGAGACCGCCCCGGTGACGCTCCCGCCGTCGTCGATCCGCACGGTGTCGCCGGCCGCGATCGCACCGCCCGGATAGGCCGGGCCCGACTGGCCGGGCGCAGTGCCATACACCGTGACGGTCTGACCGCGGGCGCGGGAAGTCCCACCGACGAACGAGACCACGACCGCAAGCGAGACGGCAACGCCACTCAACCGGAACACGATCGACCCTCCGCTACCCTTGGCACAGATGGAATGCAAAACACCTTGGCGCAGGATAGGCGACGACGGCCGCGTGGAACGCGATCCAGTTTGAAATGGGACGAATCGGGCACCTGGAGGGACGAATCGGGCAGCGAGCGACGCGAGAGCAGCAGCCGGGACGCCTGGCCTTCCACGGACTCCACGTGCGCCTCGCGCGTTCGTGAGGCTCGGGGCTGCCCGTGCCCGTCGCCGGACGCTCGCCGGCTCCCGGGCACGGGCAGCCCCTCGCTGAGGACATTTCTCAGGAAGCCCGGAGCGCCAGCGACGGGATCACGAGCAGCCCCGCGATGCAACCCCATTCCTGCATATCATGAAACCCGGCGGGCGGCGGTCCTGAAGCGATGGGCGAGGCTCACGTGTGAGCAGCATCAGTCGGCGATTTCGATCACGCGGAGCATCGTGGGTGGCGGCAGGGGAGCGGGCCGCGGCCGGTCGCGGTTGGGGCCGAGCGTCTCCCAGCGAAGCAGGAACCGCCCTGGTTCGCCTGCGGTCGCGGCGGAGTCGCCCTGCCAGTTGGTCTGCATGCCGGGCCACGGCGACTCGACGCAGCCGTGGGTCTCCGTGCGCCGCTGCTGTCGCTCGGTCGTGCCGATGGCGGCGAGCGACTCGGGATCGAGCCGCCAGGTGCCGCCCCCGGAGGGTGAGCGATAGGCTTGGCGAAGCGTGCCATCCTCGGCGACAGCCACCGGACCCACGGCCGCGTCGAACTGGATCGAGCCGCGGCCTGAGAACTCGAACCGCTCACCCCAGTCGCTCGTTCGGCGAATCCGCCAGCGGCCGTTCTCCAGCCGGGCAGCAAACACCTGCGATTGGCCCGCTTCGTCGTACTTGTGGTAGGAGAGCACCGGACGACACGCCGCGTCGAAACCGATCGCCAGCAGGCCGTTGAGCAGCCCGCCTCCCGGGGGCACCGGATCGACGACCTCGCCGGTGGCCGCCGTGATCGGCAGGGTGAGCGGCGTGCCGTCGCTCTGCTCCCAGCGGACGAGGTCGCGGCTCCGGGCATAGCAGACGTCGTGGCAGGTTTCGCAGTCGGCGGTGTCGCGCCACACCCACGCGAGATGAAAGACACCGTCGGGCCCCATCAGCGGGCCGTGGAGGTAGGCGTTCATCGTCTGGTCGTCGCTCCGGCCCGACGTGAGCGGCGCATCGAGCAGCCGCCGCCACGTGCGTGTGGCCGTGTCGTAGCGGTTCAGGATCTGATCGCCGTTGCCGCTGGACCCGTGGCGATACATGAACACCAGGGTGCCGTCCTGGTCGTGGAGAAACGTCGGGTAGGTCACCCGATCCTCGAGTGCGCCTGTCATGCGATGCAGGGGTTCGAACGAGTCGGCATGGAACGGCTGGTCGAGCGGATGCCGGGAGCGGAAGTAGACGAGCGGTGAGACGTGCATGTCGGCGGCGAGGTGGACGAAGCCGTCGCGATCGATCGCCACGGTGACCGCGTTGTGGCTGTCCCAGCCGGTGTGCCGCGGCAGGGGCACGAGGGTCCACGCCCGCTCGCCGAGCGACCGCACGGCCACGGTGAGCCGGCGGTCGGCGTCATAGAAGCCCACCACCTGGCGGTCGCCGGCGGTAAGCAGCGCGAAGCCGACCGGATGGGACGACCAGACCGGCGCCACGTCGACGGCAGTAAGTCGATCCTCGGCTGTGGCGCCGGGTGCCGCCGAGACGACCGCCACGAGCAGGCCGAATCCCCAGGGGCGAATGCCTCGCACTGCGCGGCGTACGGTCGACTCAGCCGTGACCACGGCCGCCCGCCAGCCACTCGTCGGCCCAGCCGCGGACGCCGGCGACGCCCGTGCGATGGCAGAAGTCGCCGAGCGTCTCGCCGGTGTGTCGCTCGGCCTTGTAGCAGGCGAGCACGGCGGTGATCTCGCGACAGAGATCCTCGAAGGGCACGACGTCCTTGTACTGCTCGTTGAGGCGGTCGCCGAGCAGCCGGCCGCCGAGGAAGATCGTGTACTTGCCCGCCGTGCGGCCGACGATGCCGATGTCGGAGTTGTAGGGCCGGGCACAGGCGTTGGGGCAGCCGGTCATTCGCAGCGTGAAGGCGTCGTGGGCGAGGCCCAGCTTCGCCACCTCGGGCTCGAGTGCATCGATCAGGCCCGGCAGCACCCGCTCGCTCTCCGCCACGGCCAGCCCGCAGGTGGGCAGGGCCACGCAGGCCATGCTCCAGCGGCGGATCGTGCTGACCTCCTCCGAGGTCTTCACGCCGTGGTCGTGGAGGATCGTGGCGATCCGCTCGCGGTCGGTGACCGCCAGATCGGTGAACAGCAGGCTCTGGTGCGACGTGATCCGCACACCCGGCCCGAGGTCGCGGAGGATCCGCCGCAGGGCCGTCTTGAGCCGGAAGTCGCCGACATCGTGGATCCGGCCGTTCTCGACGTTGAAGCCGTAGAAGAACCTGCCGTCGCCCTGGGGGAACCAGCCGATGTGGTCGTCGAAGCCGTGGACGTCGGCGGGATGGCACGGGGCGAGCGGTTTGCCGAAGTACTCCTCGACCTTCGCCCGGAAGGCTTCGAGGCCCATGGTGTGGATCGTGTACTTGAGCCGGGCCGTCTTCCTGTCGGAGCGGTTGCCGAAATCCCGCTGCACCTTGACGATCGCCTCGGCGATCCCGCAGACGTCTTCCGGCGGCACGAAGCCGAGCCTTTTGGCGAGCGCGGGAAAGGTCTTCGCGGCACTCGGGGTCACTCCCATGCCGCCGCCGGCGAGCACGTTGTAGCCGAGGATCCTTCCTCCCTCGTGGATCGTGAGGAACCCCAGGTCGTTGGCATAGACGTCGGTGCAGTTGTCTTCGGGGAGCGCAAAGGCGGTCTTGAACTTCCTCGGCAGATAGGTGGCGCCGTAGATGGGCTCGACCGCGTCGCCGCCGTCCGGCCCGACCGGCTGCGGGCCCCCGGCCACGCGGCTCTGCTCGCCGGTGTCGGGGTCGGTGAGCCAGATTTCGTAGTAGGCCCGTGTCCGCGGGGCCAGGTGCCGGGCCAGCTCGTCGACCTTGGCCTGCATCTCGTCGCGGACGGGGTCGCAGTGAATGGGCGCCGGGCAGCACATGATGTTGCGCTCCACGTCGCCGCAGGCGGCGAGCGTCGTCATCTGGTTGGCGTGCACCCTCTGCATGAAGGTCTTGAGATCACCCTTCACCACGCCATGGTGCTGGATCGCCTGCCGGGTGGTGAGCCGGATCGTGCCGTTGCCGAGCTCGTCGCCCGTGTCGACCGCGGAGAGCAGCTGCGCGGCGGTGAGCTTTCCGCCGGGCACGCAGGTGCGGATCATGAACGAGATTTCCCGAACGCTCTTGGCTCCCTCCCGGGCTTTGCGGGCTTCGCGGTCATCCTGCTGGTAGGTGCCGTGGTTCTTGAGGAGCTGCACGCTCGCCTTGCCGAATCCCGGGGCGCCGTCGACGAGTTCCGTGGGGATGTCGCCCTTGAGGTAGTGGCTGGCCAGTTTGGCGACCTCCACGGCCGAGGGCTTCGGCGTGGCGGGGGCGGGCGAATCGGCGGCGGTCGGTTCGGAGTCGGCCATGGTGGAGGCTTGTCTTCCCTGGGGGCGAACGGGCGCAACGCGGCGTAAAAAGGATAGGCCATCGGCCGATCCGGTGCGATATCATCGAGGATGGGCGATACTCCTCCGGTCCGACCGCCGGAGGAGAGCGTGCGATGGGCCTGTTCCTGTTCTTCCTGTTCGCCGTCGTGGCCGGGCTGCTCTGGACGGCCGCCTGCACCGCCGGTGCGGCGCGGGAGCGTCGGCCCTGGCTCAAGGCCCTGCTGGCCACCCTCGGGGCCGCGCTGCCGGTGATCGCCGTGCTGCCGATCGTGGCGGCGAGCTGGTGGCATGCGTTTGGGATGCGGGTTGAGCCGAACTGGTTTCCGCAGGTGTTCACGGTGCTCGTGTCGCTGTTCATCGGCGGCGCGTGGATCGTGTGGGCGGGCCTCGCCCCGCGAGACGAG
>JBJTQP010000211.1:0-11169 GCA_046075685.1 Planctomycetaceae bacterium
GTGAATCGGGCCTGCTCGCTTTCTCGCTCGGTTCCGATGGTCGTGGGGCCGGCTTGCTCCAGTGCCCGATGAGCGGGTCGAGGCAGCCGGTCACCGTCGCGGGAGCCGAGCGCCGTGAGCAGTTCATGCAGATGGATGGCCGGGCCGTTTTCAAGTGGGCGATCCGGCTTGCCGAGGAGAACATCCGCCGGGTCGTCGACCGTGCCGGGCTGCCGCTGGAACACGTCGACCTGTTCGTGCTGCACCAGGCGAATGCCCGGATCGTGGAGGGCGTGCGCGAGTCGCTCGGCCTTCCCGAGGACAGGGTGTTCATGAATCTCGATCGGTATGGCAACACCTCGAGCGGGTCGATCCCGCTGGCCCTCGAGGAGGCGTGGCGGACCGGCCGCGTCGGGGCGGGCAGCACCGTCGTGATCTGCGGCTTCGGGGGCGGGCTCGCCTGGGGCACGGCTGCGTGGAGGCTCTGACCGCATGAATGATGCCGCCGTGAAGTCGCTCCCGCCGCGGAAGGACGTGCCGCCCGGCGATACCTGGGATCTCGCCAGCCTGTGTCGCAGCGACGCGGAGTGGGAGGAGGCCCTGCTGGCCTGGGAGGGGCGGATACCAGAGTTCGCGGCGTATGCGGGCACCCTCGGCTCGTCGCCGGAGCGGCTGGCGGAATGCCTCGCCCATGACCTGGCCTTCGACCGGGAGGGAGATCGCCTCGGCACCTACGCCCACCTGCGGGCCAGCGAGGATCTCGCCGCGGCCGACGCGCAGCGGATGGTGGGCCGGTTTCAGCACGTCTCGACGCGGGCCGGCGAGGCGGCGAGTTTCATCCGGCCCGAGATCATGGCGATCCCGGCGGCCACGCTCGCGGCCTGGATGCAGGCACCGGCGTTGGATCCCTACCGGCTTTTGCTCGAGCGGATCGTCCGCACGCGGGCCCACACGCTCTCCGAGCCGGAGGAGAAGCTGCTCGCGATGCAGGGCACGTTCGCCGGCACGGCGGCCAAGGTCTTTCGGCAGCTGACCGACGCCGATCTGAAGTTCGGCAGCGTGACGACGGGGAAGGGAGAGCGGATCGAACTCTCCAACGCGACCTTCACGACGCTGCTGCACGACACGTCGCCGGAGGTCCGCCGCACCGCGTTCGGGCAGTTCTACGAGCAGTACGAGGCCCATGCCAACACGCTGGCCGCGACGCTGTCGGGATCGAACGAGCGCGACGTCTACGCCGCCCGCGTCCGCAGGTATCCCAGCGCCGTCGAGGCGGCGCTGTTCGCCGACAACGTGCCGCTGGCCGTGTACGACCAGCTGATCGCGGCGGTGCGGGCGAGCCTGCCGGCGGTGCACCGTTACTACGATCTTCGCCGGCGGGTGCTCGGCCTGGCGGAGATCCACCACTACGACTGCTACGTGCCGCTCGTGCCCGAACTCGAGCAGCGGCACACGTGGGACGAGGCGGTGGCGGTGATCCTCGAGGCGCTGGCTCCGCTCGGGCCCGACTATGGCGCGGCCTTGGCCGCGGGGCTGCGGGGCCGCTGGTGCGACCGCTATCCGAACGCCGGCAAGCGGTCGGGCGCCTTCAGTTCGGGCACCTATGACTCCGACCCCTACATTCTCATGAACTTCCAGGAGGACGTGATCGAGCACGTGTTCACGCTGGCCCACGAGGCGGGCCATTCGATGCACACCCGCTCCTCGGCGGACGCGCAGCCCTACCAGTACTCCGGCTACACGATCTTCGTCGCCGAGGTGGCGAGCACGTTCAACGAGCAGCTCCTCACCCGGCTGCTGCTGCAGCGGGCTTCGTCGCCGAAGGAGCGGGCGGCGATCATCTCCCGGGAGATCGACTCGATCCGCGCGACGATCGTGCGGCAGACGATGTTCGCCGAGTTCGAGCGGCGCAGCCACGCCTCGGCCGAGGCGGGAGAGCCGCTGACGCTCGAACGGATCCGGGGCATCTACCGCGAGCTGCTCGACGCCTACTTCGGCCCGCGGTTCGCCATCGATTCCCGACTGGAGCTGGAGTGCCTGCGGATTCCGCACTTCTACAACGCCTTCTACGTCTACAAGTACGCCACGGGGCTGGCGGCCGCGATCACGCTGGCGAAGAAGGTGGCCGATCGTGAGGCCGGCGCGCTCGACAGGTATCTCGGCTTCCTCAGGGGCGGCTCCTCGAAGTGGCCGCTCGACCTGCTCCGCGACGCGGGCGTGGATCTGGAGACGCCGGAGCCGGTCGCCACGGCCCTCGGCCGCTTCGCCGAACTCGTCGACGAACTCGCCACGCTGCTGTAGGGAGGCGGCCGGGCTCCCGGGCACGGGCAGCCCCGCGCGGCGTCGGCTACGGAGTGCGGGCGAGTTCGACGAGCGTCCTCACCATGGCGCCCGTCGCGCCCCCGTCGGTCCAGGGGCGGCTCTTCTCCGAGAAGGCCGGGCCGGCGATGTCGACGTGGGTCCAGGGGATGCCTCCCACGAATCGCTCCAGGAACTTCGCGGCGGTGATCGCTCCGCCCCAGCGGCCGTCGCCGACGTTCTTGATGTCGGCGACCTCGCTGGTGATCTGCTCGTCGTAGTCCGGAAACATCGGCAGCTGCCAGACCGCCTCGCCCACCTCGCGGGCCGCGGCGGCCACGGCGTCACAGCAGGGCTGGTCGTTGGTGAACAGGCCGGCCACGTCCTGACCGAGGGCCACCACGCAGGCCCCGGTCAGCGTGGCCAGGTCGACGATCCGCGCCGGCCTCTCCCCGCGGATCACGTCGAGTACGTCGGCGAGCACGAGCCGGCCCTCGGCGTCGGTGTTGTGGACCTCGATCGTGGTGCCGCTGCGGGCGGTGATCACGTCGCCAAGCTTGTAGGCGGCGGGGCCGGTCATGTTCTCGGCGAGTCCGATGCCCACGACCACGTCGAGCGGCAGCTTGAGGCTGGCGATGGTGGCCACCGCCGCGAGCACCGCGGCGGCGCCCGACATGTCGCACTTCATCGTGAGCATGCTCTCCGACGGCTTCAGCGACAGGCCGCCGGAGTCGAAGGTCACCCCCTTGCCCACGAGGGCCAGCGGCGGGGTGCCCGGCGCGGAAGGCCGCCCCTGGCCGGTGCGGCCCGTGCCGCGGTACCGCAGGATCACGAGCCGCGGCGGCCGCGAACTGCCCCTGCCGACGGCGAGGATGGCGTTGCACCGCTCGCGGACGAGCCGGTCCTCGTCCCAGATCTCGATGTCGAGGCCGGTCCGGCCGGCGATCGTGGCGCACTCGTCGGCGAACGACTGCGGATACATGTCGTCGGGTGCCATGTTCACCAGCCGCCGGGCCAGGTTGACCCCCTCGGCGATCACCGCTCCCCGCTCCACGGCCTCGATCGGCGCCGCGATCCAGATCGTGGTGCCGAAGCGGGTCCGCTTCGGTTCGGCACGGTACAGGTCCTGGCCCACCATCCCCACCGCGGCGCCGGCGACGGCCTGCTCCATCTGCTTCGTGGTCCACGAGCCGTCCGCCACGAACGCGACCCGGCCGCGGGGCCTGCCGGCCAGGTGCCGGGCGGCCGTGGCGGCGGCGCGAAACAGCACGCCCGCCGTCACCAACTCCCGCTTGCCGACGCCGACCACGAGGAGCTGCCCTGACTGCAGGCCCGGAGCGGCGAGCAGCGGCACGCACTCGTACCGCCGCCCCGTCAGTTCGCCGGCGGCCGCCAGCCGCGCGAGGAGCCCGCCCGTCGCGGCGTCGACCTGGGCTGCCGGTCCGCTGGCCGTGCCCCCTTCGGCCAGGAACACGACCACGGCATCTGCCTCGACCGGATCGGGCCGCAGCGCGGGTTCGCAGACGATGCTGCCGGGACCGGAGTGCGGCAGGAACTCGGTGGACATGCGGGAATCTCCTGGGCGGATGGCAGCGGCGCACGGGAGGCCCCGCCGCCCGCGTGTTGTACCCGTTTTTACGCGCTGGGCGAGCCGGCGCGGAGCCACGGGGCCGCGAGGGCCAGCAGCACGGGCAGCACCACGAGGTTGCCCGCCAGGCCGCCGAGGAGCGTGACCGCCGACAGCCAGCCGAACGACACGGTGGGCATGAAGCCGCTCGTCGTCAGCGCCAGGAAGCCGATGGTGAGCGCGAGCGTGGAGAAGATCATCGCCCGGCCCGCCGTCTGGTGGGCGACCTCCAGGGCCGCGGCGTGCGAGCCCTCGGCGAGCCGGCGGCGAAAGGCGGTGATGTAATGGATGGAACTGTCGACCGAGAGGCCCATCGACACCGCCGCGATCATGGCGGTGCCCATGTTGATCGGCTCGCCGATCCAGCCGAGCACGCCCAGCACCACGAAGATCGGCAGGCCGTTGGGGACCAGGGCGATCGCGGCGAGCAGCGGGCTGCGGAAGGCGACGGCCAGTAGCAGGAAGATGCCCGCCGTGGCGATCAGGAAGGTGAGCCACTGGTCGGCCAGCAGCCGGTCGACCAGCTGCGCCAGCAGCACGAAGAAGCCCGTCACTTCGGCGCCGGGGCGGCCGTCGGTCGTGGGATACTCCTCGGCGGCGATCCGCCGTACCTGCCCGATGATCGCCTGCTTGGCGGCCGCCGGCTGCCGCTCCCGGGCCCGGAGCAAGATGCGCAGCCAGGTGCCGCCGTCGCCTGGATCCCGGCCGACGAGCGACCGCACGAAGGCCGGCTGGTCGCCGCCGTCACGGCGGAGCATGGTGTTCACCGCCAGGGCCTGCAGCGGCCGGGGCACGAGCGGGGCGGCGGAGAGCACGTCGGCGACGCTCATCACCTTCGTGAGCGCCGCCGCCGACGTGCCGGTGGCGGACGTGGTCACGACCTCGCGCCGCAGCCGCTCCGCGAGATGGTCGAGGCGGTCGAGCTGGTTGCCGTCGATCGGCTCGACGGCGGGGACGAGCACGTCCCAGACGCCGGCGCCTCCGAGCCGCGACTCGACCATGTCGTAGGCCCTCACGGTGTCGCTCGACGCCCGGAAGTTCTTCGTGAAGTCGGTCTCCACCGTCAGCCACCTCATGCCGGTGACCGCGACGATCGTGATCGCGGCGGCGGCGGCCAGGATCGGCAGCGGATGGCCGACGATCCGCCGCACGAGGGCGTCGAGGCCGCGGTCGAGCGTTCCCTCGCCCCAGGCCATCCGGGGATCGGGATCGAGGCGGCCGGTGAGGGCCAAAAACGGCACGACCATCCCGGTGGCCACGAGCACCAGCGTCGCGCCCACGGCGGTCATCACTCCGAAGTCGTGCACGGGCCCCACGGCGCTGGCGGTCAGCGATCCGAAGCCGATCACGTCGGTGGCGATGGCGCCGGCGACCGGCCAGAAAAGCGTGGTGAACGCCGACCGGAGGGCCGCCTCCGGCGCGAGTCCGAGGCCGCGGAGCCGGCGAAACTCCACGATCACGTGCGTCACCGTGCCGATGCCGACGACGGTGACCATCGCCGAGAGCATGGTCGACACCATGGTCAGCTTCAGGCCCGCGACGGCGAGCAGCCCGCGGGTCGTCCAGAGCGCGAACAGCACCACGGCAAGCGGCACCACCAGCCAGCGGATGCTCCGGAAACAGAGCAGCAGCACCGCGCCGGCGAGCAGGCCGCTGCCGGTGCCGAGCAGGTTGCCATCCCGCTCGAGCATCGCGAACCCGTCACGGAGCATCGCCGGCTCCCCGGCGATCGTGCCGGCGGGCAGATCCGCCAGGCGGGCCCGGAGGCGGTCGATGGTGCCGGCCCGCGACACCGCCTGGGCCCGCTGGGTGGCGGCCGTCGCGGGCGGCGGCTCCAGCACGCAGACGACCGCCGCGGTGCGATGGTCGGGGCCGACGACATAGCCCTCGAGGAGCGACACGAGCCGCCGCGCCCAGCCGGAGGTGAGGCCCCGATCGATGTCGATGATCGAGTCGCCGAGCGGCGTGCTGGCGAGGCTCGTCGTCGAAGCCACGCCCGGCACGCCCTCGAGATCGGCGGCCAGCGACCGCAGCCGCGTCATGCCTGCCGGCGTGAACAGGTCGGGATCGTCGTAGGCCGCGAGCACGGCCTCGTTGGAACCGAAGGTCCGCGTCATGCGGGCGTAGGGCACGAGTGCCGGATCCGAGCGGTCGAACATCGTGTCGATCGACTTCGAGAACTCGAGGCTCCCGGACTTCACGACGCCGACCGCGGCGAGCACGAGGGCCAGGGCCGCCAGGGGGATCCGGCGATCGATCAGGAAGGCTGCGACCCGCGGGGAGAGCCACGCGTCCGGGGAGGGCTGGCGAACGGCACCGGGCGGTGGCTGGACGGACAAGGGCGGCGACTCGCTGAAGACGCGGAAGGTGCGGTGCCGACGCGGCGGAAGGGGACATCTTACCGGCCCTGCCGCGGCGCCCGGCCAGATTGCCGGGGCCGCCGCCGCGGCACCCGCCGCAGCCACCTCGTCTCCCCGGCTTCACGGTCCGCAGGGGGGCGGCGGTGGCAGGCCACGACGGCGGTGACGGCTTCCGAGCCCCGCGCATAACCCCCCGCGCAGCCGCGACTTGTGGCCGGTCGAGGGAGGCCGCGATGCCTTGACCCACCTGCGCGGCCACTCCTATAAACCCGCGATTTTGCCGTTTTTCAGGCCGGTTTTCGCTCCGGAGCGAACCTTCCGAGTGCCGCACCGACACCCTCCGCCGCTGCCGCGCATGCCCGCCCATCGCACACGCGCCGGGTCCGGATGGAGGTCCGCGCCCGCATTGGTCGCGGTCGCGTTGATCGCAGCTGCGGTTGTGCCGTCCACGATGGTGAGCGGCGTGGCATCGGCCGCCGAACCGCCGATCGCACCCGAGGCCAGCGCCGGCGCCCTGGCATCGTTGCCGGCCCGCGGGCTGGCGGCTGCGATCGCGGAGGCGGGGCGGATCGAGGTGCCGTCGACGGACCCGTCGGAACCGCTCTCGATGAAGGCCACACAGGCGGCGCGGTGGACCGAGGGATCGTACGACGTCTGGCACCTCACCGGCGGCGTCCGCATCGTGCAGGGCGCGACGGAGGCGTCGGCCCACGAGGCGGTGGTCTGGATCGAGCAGCGGCCCGCGGACGTTGCCGAAGAGGCCGATGCTGCGGCCGCTGCGCCACGGGTGCGAAGCGTGCTGGTCCGCATGGCGGGAGACGTGAAGGTGACGGCGGCGACGGGGAGCGACGCCCCGGGGCCGGCAACCGTCCGCGGGCCGCGATGGGCGGGCCGCTTCTGGACGCTCCGTGATCCGCGGCTCGACTTCGCCAGCGTGGTCGGCAGCACCGCTCCGCCGCCGCTCTACGAGCAACCCCCCGAGGCCACCGTCGTGGCCGCCGGCGGGGGCGTCGACGACGGTTCGGCGGTGTACCTGGCCGCCGCCGAGGAGGCGCCGATCGAGCAGGCGCAGTTCAGCGAGTTTGGCGCGCCCGCCGGGCCGGCGGTGCCGGCGGCCGCGCCCGCCCGCCGCTTGCGGGCCTTCCCGCGGTCCAGCGTGCCGCTGGCCATCAAGTGGCTCCCCAGCCCGTCGGGCAACGAGTGGATCGCGGTGATCACGTCCGGTGTGAATCTCGTGATCGACGGCGTCGATCCGGCCGGCCCGCTCGACATCTCGGCCGACAGGCTCGTGATCTGGACCCGCGGCTCGGCCCAGCCAGACCTCGACGGCGCCGCCGCGCAGGGAGCCGACGTGCCGCTCGAACTCTACATGGAGGGCAACGTCGTCTTCCGGCAGGGCCAGCGGGTGGTCGAGGCGGAGAACATGTTCTACGACGTGCCGCGGTCGAGCGGCGTGATCACCGGCGCCACCGTGCTCACGCCGGTCGACAACTACTCCGGCGCGGTGCGGCTGCGGGCCGACGTGCTGCGGCAGGTGGACCGCAGCCGATTCGTCGCCCAGCAGACGGGGCTCACCTCGAGCCGGCTCGGCGTGCCGACGTGGGAGTTCCGCTCCCGCGAACTGGAGTTCACCGACGAGCAGGTGCCGCTCGCCGGTCCCGGCGGGCAGCCGCTGATCGATCCGGTCACCGGTGAGCCGCAGGTGGAGCACCAGCAGTTCATCACCAGCCGCGGCAACACCGCCACGCTCCTCGGCGTGCCGGTGCTCTGGTGGCCGATCCTCGCGACCAACGCCAAGAAGCCGACGTTCTACATCAACGACCTGCAGCTCAAGAACGACCGGATCTTCGGCACCCAGATCCTCACCGGCTGGGACGCCTTCCAGGTGTTCGGCTGGCGGCGGCCGCCGGACGGCGTCGACTGGGATTTCGACGTCGACTACCTGAGCTACCGTGGCCCGGGCGGCGGCACGTCGCTGCTCTACAACCGCCCGTCGTTCCTCGGGCTCCAGACGCCGGCCAGCGGCGATCTCGACGCCTGGTTCATCGGCGACGTCGGCCGCGACAACGTGGGCCTCTATCGCCGCGGCCTCGACTACCCGGGCTTCCCGAGCCGCACCTTCCGCGGCCGGACCTTCTGGCGGCACCGGCAGGACCTCGGCGGCACCACCGAGAGCCTCTTCGGCGGCTGGCAGGCCCGGGGCACCGCGGGCTGGATCAGCGACATGAACTTCCTCGAGGAGTACTACGAGGCCGAGTGGGAGGAGGGCTACGAACAGCGGACGTGGATCGACCTCCGGCGGCCCGTGGAAAACCGGGAACTGCGGCTGCTCTCCAGCGCCCGGCTGAATCCCTTCTTCACGCAGACCGAGTGGTGGCCGCGGCTCGACCACTACTTCATGGGCCAGCCGCTGCTCTACGACGCCGTCAGCTGGTACGAGCACTCGGGCGTCGCCTACGCCCGCCAGGCCCTGCCGCAGACGCCCACGGTGGGTCAGGGTCGCAACATCTGGACGCTGCTGCCCTACGAGGCCAACGTGATCGGCGAACGCGTGGCCACCCGGCAGGAGCTCGACCTGCCGTTCCAGGCGGGAGCGGTGAAGCTCGTGCCCTATGCCCTCGGCGACCTCGCCCACTGGGGAGAGGCGCTCGACGGCTCGCCGCTCGACCGCGCCTACGGCCAGGTCGGCATCCGCTCGAGCCTGCCGATGTGGACGGCCGACAACTCGGTCGAGAGCCAGCTCTGGAACCTCCACGGCCTCGCCCACAAGGTGGTGTTCGAGGCGGAGTTCGCCTATGCAGACGCGACGCAGAGCGTCGACCAGCTGCCGCTCTACGACCAGATCGACGACGACACGATCAACCAGTACCGCCGCAACATCCCCTACTGGGACCTCCACGGCCTCGCCCACAAGGTGGTCTTCGAGAGCGAGTTCTCCTACGCGGACAGCACGCAGGACATGAACCAGCTGCCGCTCTACGACCAGATCGACGACGACACCATCAACCAGTACCGCCGCAACATCCCCTACTGGGATTTCGGCGCGATCCCCGGGCAGCCCATCCCGCTGCCGCTGACGACCGTCTTCGGCCCCCAGGCGAAGTACGACCCGCGTTCCTACCTGGTGCGCCGCGGCATGGGGGGCTGGGTGACCGGCCCCGCCGAGATCGCCCAGGATCTGACCGCCTTCCGCGTCGCCGCCCGGCAGCGCTGGCAGACGAAGCGCGGCCCGGCGGGCAACCGCCGGATCATCGACTGGATCACCTTCGACGTCGACGGCGAGCTTTTTCCCGTGACCGGGCAGAACTTCGGCCAGACGATGGGGCTGTGGCAGTACGACTTCCGCTGGCACGTCGGCGACCGGACGACGATCCTCTCCACCGCCGACGTCGACTTCTTCTCCGGCGGCCAGCAGCTGTACACCGTCGGCGCGATGCTCTCGCGCACGCCGCGCGGCAGCCTGTACATCGGCTTCAACGAGTTCGGCGGGCCGATCAGCGCGAGCGTCCTCGTCGGGTCGTACACCTACCGGATGAGCCCGAAGTGGGCCAGTTCCTTCGGCTCCGCGCTCAATCTCCGCGGCATGAACATCGGCCAGAACTTCCAGCTGACGCGGATCGGCGAGAGCTTCCTCATGACCTTCGGCTTCAACGTCGACTACAGCCGCAACAACGTCGGCGTGACCTTCAACCTCGAGCCGCGCTTCCTCTCGCGCACGCAGTTCGCCAGCCGCTCCGGCATCGACCTGCCGATGGCCGGCGCCTACGGCCTGGAGTAGCCGGGCCCGTCACGCCAGGATCGGCGTCACGACCTCCCCCTCGAGATCGGTGAGGCGGTAGTCGCGCCCCGCGTAGCGGTAGGTGAGGCGGGTGTGGTCGAAGCCGAGGAGGCGGAGCATCGTGGCGTGGAGGTCGTGGACGCTCACCGGGCTCTCCACCGCCTTGAAGCCGAAGTCGTCGGTGGCGCCGTGGATCGTGCCCCCCTTCACGCCGCCGCCGGCGAGCCACAGCGAGAACCCCCAGTGGTTGTGGTCGCGGCCCTGCGACGCGCCCGCGCCGTTGGTGCCCATCTCCACGCTCGGTGTCCTGCCGAACTCGCCGGTGCAGAGGACGAGCGTGTCGTCGAGCATGCCGCGGTCCTTGAGATCGCCGAGGAGGGCCCCGAGCCCCTGATCGCATTCGCGTGCCACCCGCGCGTGCTCGTCGCGGATGTTCGAATGGCTGTCCCAGGGCTGGAGGTTGCCGTGCCAGGTCTGCACGAAGCGGACGCCGCGCTCCACGAGGCGGCGCGCCATGAGGAGCTGCCGATTCTGTGGCCCCTCGCCGTAGGCCTCGATGACGTGCTTCGGCTCCTGGCGGATGTCGAAGGCGTCGGTCGCCTCGAGCTGCATCCGGTAGGCGAGCTCGAAGGAGCGGATGCGAGACTCGATCGCCGCCTCTCCGGGGCGCTCGTCCGCGTGGCGCGCGTTGAACGACCGGAGGAGCGCGAACTGCTCGGCCTGCCGCTCGGGCGCGAGCCTGGCGTTGCGGATGTGGTCGATGAGGTCGGAGGGATCGGCCTTGGAGGTGTCGACGTGCGTGCCCTGGAAGGCTCCCGGCAGGAAGGCACTCCGCCAGTTGCCGGCGCCGCCGACCGGCATGCCGCCGGGCACCAGCGCGATGAAGCCGGGGAGGTTGTCGTTCTCCTGTCCCATGCCCCAGGTGAGCCATGACCCGAAACTCGGCCGCACCTGCCGCATGTGGCCGGTGTTCATGAGCATCAGCGACATCTCGTGGTTCGGCAGCTCGACATGCATCGAGCGGATCACGGCCAGGTCGTCGGCGTGCCGGGCGAGGTTGGGGAAGATCTCGCTGATGGGAATCCCGCTCTGACCGTGACGCGCGAACGCGAAGGGGGAGGGGAGGG
>JBJTQP010000212.1:0-6283 GCA_046075685.1 Planctomycetaceae bacterium
CGACGAGATCGCCGCGCGAGTAAATGCGTGGAAGGCGATGCGGACGGGCCTCGCCTCGATCCGCTGCCACCTCACGCTCGACGGCAAGCCGCTGCCGGGAGCCACCGTGACGCTCGAGCCCGAGCCGTTTCTGGGCGGCCACGTGAAGAGGGCCACCGGCCAGTCGAACCAGTTTGGCGACGTTGCCCCGTCGATCGCCGACGCCGACAAGCCCGATCCCACCCTGCCGGGCGGCGTGCACTTCGGGCTCTATACGGTGACGATCTCGAAGCAGGCGGGCGGCAAGGAGGTTTTGCCGGCGCGGTACGCCGCGAAGCCGGGGCTCGGGCTCGAGGTGTCGTACGACGAGCCGGGCATCCGCGACAACAACCTCGCGTTCAAGCTCACGACGGCGGAGTGAGGCAGGGTCGCGTGATCCACGGGCTCAGTTTCCGCTGATCGCCTGACCGTCGAAGCGGTTGGCCTGATAACGGTGCGTGGCGGGATCGATGTCGTATCCCACGGTCTGCACCGACCCGTCGCACATCACCATGTTGAGGCCGCCCGGGTGGGCGCTGCCGAAGGCCAGCCAGCCGGGGTTGTCGATACCGGCCTGGTCTTGGCGGGGCTGGTAGTCGGCCGGCTGATAGCTGCTCGACGGGTTCCAGGCGACGCGGTGATTGTCCCACTCGAAGCCGCTCCACGCACCCTGATTGTCGCCATATCGGCCGTTGCCACCGGGGAGCAGGTTTTCATAGCCGTCCGGGCTGAGGAACTTCTCGCCCACGAGATAGGTCTTCGACGTGCCGTCCGAGATCTTCTTGATCCCGATCTTGCTGCGATAGTGGATCACGCCCGTCTGGTGGAAGCGGGTCTTGGAGTCGTCGGTGTCGGTCCAACTCGGGCTGCCGATCGCCGTGTAGGAGGCAGGCAGCCAGAACTGGTCCGACCCGAAACCCACGCCGGCGTGGGTGAGCGAGTCGCCGGAACTTGCGGCGTAGTCCGACTTGCACACCGCCGGCAGGCTCGACACCCACTGCTGGGCGTTCAGCGTGCCCCATTGATGAGGATAGGTCTTCGCGGCCCTGCGGCTGGGGCAGTGAAAGGTCGGCACGGGCGTCTGGTGCAGTTCGTTGCTCGCGGTGCGGAAGCCGGCCGTCGTCGCTGACATGCCCTTGCCCAGGTCGGCGAGCGTCCGCTGTTCCATGTAGGGCAGGATCGCATACAGCCAACTGCCGGGCTGGTCCGGGCCGGTGCCCTCGTTCGGGTCGGCCGTGAACTTCGATCCCCAGCCGCCCGAGGGCAGGTGCTTGCGGGCATCGAGATGCGTGATGCAGCCCAGCCCGAGCTGCTTGAGGTGGTTCTTGCACTGCGTCCGCCGCCCCGCCTCGCGGGCGCTCTGGACGGCCGGCAGCAGGAGGCCGATGAGCGTGGCAATGATCGCGATCACAACCAGCAGCTCGACCAAGGTAAACGCCCGTGGCCGCGTGCATCGCCGTCCGATCGTGCCGCTCATGGATGCGACTCCCCTAGGTAACCGCCTGTCGGTCTTCCGCCCTAGTCATACTCTAGTTCGGAGGCACGGATCGCGAAACCCCGCCGATGTGGCGGCCGGCCGCCTCAGCCGCGGTAAGGCCCCTGGTCGAACAGCCCGGCCGCGAGGAGTTCACTCAGGTCGAGCGAATCCACGACGCCGTCGTAGTTGGCGTCGCCGTCGGCCCAGCCTGCCGCAAGGCCGGTGTCGAACAGCCCGGATCCGAGAAGGCCCGCCAGATCGGACGTGTCGACGAGCCCGTCGAGGTTGAGGTCGCCCGGCGCCGCGAAGCACACGAGGATCGAGCCGTCGGCCTGCACGAGCATGCCCACGCACCGGTTCGTGCCCTGCCCCGCCGCCGTGGAGCCGATGCCGCTCGTGGTGGACGCCCAGTCGCCCGATCCCCGGCCCGCCACGAGCTGCTGCCGCACCGCGGCGGGAGTTGCAGCCCCGGCTGCCAGCAGGATCCCGCCGGTGCCCACGTCGATCCGGCCGCCGGACGCGAGCGTCAGGGCCGGCAGGCCGACGCGGCTGAAGCCGCAGTCGATGGTCAACCGGGCTCCCGCCCGCACCTCGACGCCCCCCGTGCCCAGGGCGAGCAGGTTGCGGACGACGAGCTCGCCCTGCTCGATCACCGTGCCTCCGGTGAACGTGTTGGACCGGTCGAGGATTAGTCGGCCGGCCCCCCGTTTCACGAGCCGCAGGTCGCCCGCCCGTGTGACGGCGTCGGTCGCGGTCTGGCCGGCTGCCACCGTGAGCGGCACGTCGGGCACGACGGCGAAGTAGCCCAGCACGCGGCCCATCACCGCCGAGCGGGTGGCCTCCTGCGTGATCGTCTCGAATGGAAACCCGGCGACCACCACGTTGCCCCGGCCCGACGTGCCCGTCCGCTGCACCGCCGCCGCGCCACCCGTGCCGCCCGAGTAGGAGAGGGCCACGGCCGAGCCGGCCTGTGCGGTGAGCACGTCCGGATAGGCCACGTTGTAGGTCTGGCCGTCGAGGCCCGTGTAGCTGCTCCCGTTCGAGAACGCGAAGCCCGACAGGCCCGCGAAGATGCCGCCGGCCGCTGCCGTCACCTGGTAGGTGCCCGCGTCGTCGGCGGAGTAGGCGGCGCCGAGCGTGGTCCGGAAGAAGGTGCGGCCGTTGTTCTGGCTGTCGAGGTCCCAGCCCACCTCGGCCCCGCTGGCGAACAGGTGGCCGCCGCCGGCCACGAACGACTCCACCAGCGACTGCTCGGTGGCGTCGAACGTGCGGTTCGCGGTCGATTCGGTGCCCAGGATCCAGACGACGGCGTCGTAGGCTGCGAGCGACACGGCTCCCTGGATGACCGCCTCGTTGCTCGCGGAATCGACGCGGACGCCCGGCCGGGCCGCCTGGATCGCGGCATGCACCGGTCCGGTGTAGTCGCGGCTGTTGCCGTAGCGGGCCCAGACGCGTTCGGTCGTGCTGCTGGAGAGGTAGGTGAGCTTGAAGTTCTGGCTCTTGTCGATGCGGTCGAAGCCGTTGACGATCAGCACCTGTCGCGGCCCCACGGCGGGCAGCACGCTCACCACCTCCGAGGGCAGCGACTCGCCGCCGGCATTGGTCGCGGCCACGCGAAACTGGTAGGGCTTGGTGGGGTCGAGGCCCGTGATGGTGAGCGACCGCGTGGAGCCGCCGGCCGCCACCGTGCCGCCGTCGAAGCCGCGTCCGTCGGTCGAGCCGTAGACGCGAAAGCCCGTCGCCGGGCTGCCATACACGCCGCTCGTGCCGTTGGCGGAACTCGACCCCGGCACCCACGAGATCGTGGCCGTGCCGTCGGCCGTGCAGGTGACGGCGACCTGCGCGGGGGGCGAGGGCAGCGTGACGTTGGCCGGCGCGGTGGTGGTGCCGGGGTAGGCGATCAGGTGCTCGAGCGTGCCCTCGTAGGTGCTGCGGGCGATCTGGTCACGGGCCCGGGCGTCGCGGAGCAGCGCGTTGTCGGGCGTGTTGTCATGGAAGGCGACCTCGATGATGGTGGAGTCGAACTCGCCGCCGGCGCGGAGGTTCGAGATTTCGCCGTAGTCGCCGGCGAGGGAGTAGGTGGTGCGGGTGCTCCACGTGTACTCGAACTGGCCGTCGAGGGCCCGCATGTCGACGTTGATCTGGCGGCCGAGGGCCGTCGCCAGGGCCGTCTGGTTGGGCGTGGGATTGGTCGAACTGACCAGGCCAAGCGCCCCGCGGCCGGTCGCCGTGGCGGGATCGCCGGTGGTGGCATTGGAATGGAAGCCGACGTAGACGCTCGTGCCGTAGGGGTTGGTGTCGACGTTCATGTCCTCGGCCATGCGCGCCGGGGCCGAGACGTTGCTGGTGGCGATGATGTCGGCGGGGGTCGTGATCGTGGTGCCCTTCCCCACCGCCCGCCACAGCCAGTGGAGCGAGTTTTCGTCCTCCCGCGGGTAGCCCGAGACGCTGCCGGTGCCGATCCCGTTGGGGCCCGAGGGCACGTCGCCCATGCCGTTGCCAAACCGGATCGCATCGGCGATCACCACGGAGCCGCCGCCGGTCGAGTAGTTGCTGATCGTGACCGAGCCGTCGGCGGGCGAACGGCCGGCGGCGAAGTGATAGGTGCCGAGGTACACCCAGCCGTTGCCCACCTTGCGGTGGTCGATCCGCACCTGCGTGCTGCCGCCGGTATGGTTCACCCGGTAGAGCTGGTCGGTGCGGTTGGAACTCGCCGACGCCCAGGCGTAGACGGGATAGAAGCCGGCGGCGGGGATCGTGGGGGCGTAGCTGGCCGTGGCCGTCTCGCCCGAGCTGCTCACGGTGGCGTAGCGGTAGCGGGCGGAGTCGGCGACGGCGCCGTAGTCCTCGTCGTACCAGCGGGTGCCCGACGTGCTCGTGAGCCACGAGCCGTTCCAGACGACGTCGGCCGAGTCGTTGTCGAGCACCACCTCGTTGGGCTGCCGGCCGACCGGCCGCATCGGCACCACGGTCGCTCCGGCGCGGAACAGATAGTCGACGTAGAAGGTGAACTGGTCCTGGTTGCCGAAGTCTTCCACGAGGGAGAGCAGGTTGCCGCGATCGGTGGCATAGCGGTTGAGGACGTCGCTCCACTGCCAGCCGTGGCCGGCCGACGTGTAGACGATCTTGCCGGCGAGGGTTCCGGCGGGCTGGCTGCCGACTGCCACGAGCCCCTGGTCGGCCGAGAGTGCGAGCCTGGGCTCGAGGGATTCGAGCCCGAGCCGGCGGGTTGACGGTCGGCGAAAGAGCGAGGGACGGCGGCCAGGCACGTGGAGGCCCTTTGGGCTGGCGGGCTGCGATGCCGAGAGGGCGCGCCTTCGGACTCTGGCCCCTGAATCGACCCGCTTTTCATAAAGTATCGGGTCGGATCTGCCCGGCAGCAAGAAAAAAGCCGATCATGGGCCGCCGGTGACGGAATCCGGCGCTGCGACAGGAAGCAGGAGGCGGTCATGGTGAAGGCGGGGCTCGACGTGCTGGCTCAGGGAACCCACGGCCTGCGCGGGCGTCGCGTGGGGCTGGTCAGCCATGCCCCGGCGGTCGATCGCGACCTCCGCACGGCGGTGGAGGTGGTGGCGTCCCTGCCGGGCGTGCGGCTCGAGGCGGTGTTCGGTCCTGAGCACGGCTATCACGGCCAGGCGCAGGATCTCGAGGGCATCGCCGGCGACGAGTCGCCCGCGGGGCCGCGGATCGTCAGCCTCTACGACGGCACCGCCGCCAGCCTCCGACCCACCGCCGCGCAGCTGGCGGGCCTCGACGTGCTCGTGGTCGATCTCGTCGACATCGGCAGCCGCTACTACACGTTCCAGGCGACCATGAAGTACTGCCTGGAGGTGGCGGCACCGCTGGGCATCCCCCTGGTGGTTCTCGACCGTCCCAACCCGATCGGCGGCCTCGACGTCGAGGGGCCGGCCATCAGGCCGGGCTGCGAGAGCTTCGTCGGCGGGCACGACATCGCCAGTCGCCACGGCCTCACGATGGGCGAGCTCGCGGTGCTCTACGCACGCGACCTCGGTCTGGATCCAGGGGCGGTCGATGTGGTTCGCTGCGGCGGCTGGACGCGGGAACTGTATGCCGACGCCTGCGGCCTTCCCTGGGTGCTGCCCTCGCCCAACATGCCCACGGTCGACACCGCCGTGGTGTATCCCGGGCAGTGCCTGCTCGAGGGCACGAACCTCAGCGAGGGCCGCGGCACCACCCGGCCCTTCGAGATCTGCGGGGCGCCGTGGATCGACGGAGCCGCGCTGGCCCGGCGGCTCGGCGGCCTCGGTCTGCCGGGCGTCGCCTTCCGGCCCGTCACGTTTCGGCCCACCTTCCAGAAGCACGCCGGGATCGACTGCGGCGGCGTGCAGCTGCACGTGGTCGACCGTGACCGGTTTCTGCCCGTGCGGACCGGGCTGGCCGTGCTCGTGGAGATGCGGCGGCAGGATCCGGCCCGCTTCGCCTGGCGGACGGAGCCCTACGAGTTTGTGTCCGATCCGATCGCCATCGACCTGCTCTTCGGGTCGGACCGGGAACGGCTGGCGATCGAGGCGGGAGCGGACTGGCGGGATATCGCCGCGGCGTGGGCGGTGGAAGAGCGGGCGTTTGCCGAGCGACGCCGCGACGCGCTGCTGTACGAGTGAGAGACCGCGGCAGGATGCCGCGCGCGTGATGCGCGGCGCGGTTTCCTGCGGCCGCGGACTTGAATCGCTGCCGATTCGTAGCCGCGGGCGTGGAGCCTGCGGAATCGGCGTTGCGTTTCCCCGTAGCCGCGGGCTTGTAGCCTGCGGAATCGGCGTTGCGTTTCCC
>JBJTQP010000213.1:0-21863 GCA_046075685.1 Planctomycetaceae bacterium
GACATCCCGGTGCCCGTCTCGAAATCGCCGCTGATCGCCAGTTCCACCTGGTCATCGGGCTCGGAGCAGGTGAGCGTGAGCGACGGGGCGTCGGGGCCGCCGGCCGGGGGCGGGGTGAACACGACGTTCACGGCGAGCGGCCGCTTCGGCTCGAGTCGCTCGACGCCGCGGAGCAGCTCGAGGCCGCCGTGGCGGATCGGTGTCCCGCGGCCGCGGCCCCGGCGGCGGGCCAGCGACGTGTGCCTGCCGCGAGCGGGTCGGTGAGTCATGCCACGCCTCGAGAGAACCCGGCCCGTCCGGGGCCTTTGCGACGGGCTCCGAGAACCTACGCCGCCTGCTTGAATCGTAGTTCGGCGTTCCGGATCCTCAAGCAATCGGCCGGCGAACCCCCGCCCCGCCGGGGCGTGCGGTGCGTTAGGCTCGGCTCGCTTACGCCGACAGCGCGGGCAGCTGCGGCGATCGAGTACTTCTGCTCGGTGACGAGCTGTACCGCACTCCGCTTGAACTCGTCTGAATACACCTTCGACTTGGAAGGCTTATTGGGGTCTTTGCTGGGCATCTCTCGGTCCTCCGGGGGCTCATTATCCCGCCCGCCCCGCAGTCCGAAAGTCGTGGGCTACCGCACACGATGGATGCGGCAGAGATCTAGGGCCGGTTTCCGACGCTTTACGCAACAGATTACGCAACAACGGCCACCCGAGAGGATCGGGTGGCCGTTCGCGTTGAAGCGTCGAAGCCTAGATTTCTAGGAGTGCCGGAGGTGGGACTTGAACCCACACGCCCTTGCGGGCAACGGATTTTGAGTGCGAATAGAACCCGCAGTCAAGTCGCGCTCGTATCGCGATTGTGCGAATTCTCCGGGAACGGCGCGTGTCGCTCGGCGCGGGATTTCTGCGCCGAAACGCCTGCGCCTAACACTTTGCTTAACGCGGGCTTCGCCCGCAGCCCACAAGGCAAAACTCTGTACACCTATACGCGGATCCGATTTGTCCAAAAGTCCCAGTGGTTATGCGGTGTTTGCGCCCACTACTGAACAAGATGCGCGCACGGCGCGTGTATGTCACCGAGTAAGAATCTATCCGGGCAACGACCTCGCGCTCCGCTTCGGGTACAGCTCTTCGTACAACAACATGGGAGCCTGGATGATCAACGTCTGGCAGGTGCAGTTCGCTAGCGACCACACGATCACCGGAGACGCATTTGGCTTTGTTCCGTACTACGATGAGAACCAGCGGATCCTCATGGAATGCGTCAACAGCGATGAAACCGCCACCATTGCAGTCGATGCGTTTTCCTTTCGGCCCGGCGCCGACAGCCAGATTGACCTCAATCGAGGCAACCTCGTGATTTCTTCGCCGAACATCTACATCGACATGTCGAGCAGCGCGTATCGCACGCTGTACGTCAGGGGCGACAACGACGACCGGCAGACCGTCACCTTCGCGGGCAACGTGAACCGTGGCGGCTCGGGCAACGATCCCGACATTCGCATCCAACGCAACAAGCGGGCCCTGGTCACGGGTGCCCTTAACAACGGCCAGGGCAGCGACGACGCCGTGTTCGTCGAGCATGGCGTGCTCGAGTTCGGTGGCTCCGGGAGCATGTCGGGCGGCAGGGTGGTGGTCGGCGACACGTCCGGTTCGCCGGACGCGGCCCTCCTGCTCGGTGCGGCGGGTTCCACCTTCTCCCGATCGATCAAGGTGCGGGGCGGCTCGTCGGGCCGGCGGATCGTCGGCGGCGCGAACACCAACGGCACGGTCACCTATTCCGGGGAGTTTGTCTCCGAGAACTCGCCCGGCGACTTCGACGTGCGGGCCGCGGGCGGCGGCACGGTGAACATCAGCGGGCAGCGGAACCTCGACGCCGGCATGTACGTCAACCGGCCCGACGGTGGCTCGACCTTCGGCGGCACCGTGGTGCTCTCAGCCAACACCTCGTCGTCGTCGTGGACCGCACTCGAGGCCGGCACGCTCCAGTTCGGCGACTTCGCCCAGCTCGGCAGCAGCCACTTCGAGTTCAACGCCTCCTCCGGCGACTCGGGCACGCTCCGTTACACGGGCGGCTCGACCACGACGACCAAGA
Source organism: Planctomycetaceae bacterium (assembly GCA_046075685.1). Taxonomy (GTDB): domain Bacteria; phylum Planctomycetota; class Planctomycetia; order Pirellulales; family UBA1268; genus QWPN01. The sequence continues at coordinate 2,083 of JBJTQP010000213.1, forward strand.
CCATCTGGATTGACAACTCGGGTATCTCCCGGGCGGCGATCGACGTCTCGCAGGGGGGCACCACGCTCACCTGGAACCCGGGCGAAGGCAACGTCAACCAGAATCTCACGAAAGTCGGCGCCGGAACCCTCGTCTTCGGCAGCAGTCGAATCACGGGCGGGGCTGTCGTCGCCGTCGAGGCCGGCACGCTCCGGCTCACCGGCTCGAACAGCTATTCCGGCGGGACGAAGGTCTACGGCGGCGCACTCGAGTTCAGTGCGGCCGACCAGATCGGCAGCGGCTACCTCGCCTTCGAGCAGGACACGGGTGATTCCGGCACCGTCCGCTACACTGGCGGCTCCGCGAGCATCACGAAGACGCTCTGGGCCAACCGCTCCGGCCAGACCCGGGCCGCGATCGACGTGACACAGGCCGGGACCACGCTCACCTGGAATCAGAGCGGTGGCGAGGTCAGCCGCAATCTCTCCAAGGCCGGTGCGGGCACGCTCGTGTTCGCTGGAGCCATTTCGGGCGCGAGCGGCAACGTCGCGGTGGAGGCCGGCATGCTCCGGCTCACCGGCACGAGCAGCTACACCGGGGCGACGACCGTGGCCGGCGGCCGGCTCGCCGTGGACGGCGCGGTCGGCAACACGTCCGTGAGCGTGCAGAGCGGCGGCAGGCTCGGCGGCGCGGGGTCGATCGCCGGGGCGGTGAGCGTGCTCTCCGGGGGCACGCTCGCTCCGGGAAACAGCATCGAGTCGCTGTCCGCCGGGGCGACGACCTTCGCCGGCGGATCCACGTTTGGCTACGAGTACGACTCGACGAACCCCGCCAGCCTCGGCTCCGCCGCCGATCTGCTGGTGGTGAACGGCAATCTTTCGATCGGATCCGGATCGCTCATCACCTTTGCAGACCTGGCATCCTCGCCGCTCCCCTTTCCTCATGACACGACGATCTTCGCGCTCATCAACTACTCGGGCGCGTGGAACGGCGGCCTCTTCACCTACGGCGGCACGCCATTGCCCGACGGTGGCACGTTCACGGTCGGCACCCAGCAATGGTTGATCGACTATGACCGCACCTCGTCCGCCGGGCTCGACAACTTCACTGGCGACCACCTCCCGTCGAGCACGTTCGTGGCAATCACGGCCGTCCCCGAGCCCTCCATCTACGCCATGGCCTTCGCGGGAATAGCATGCGGCGGCTTCTCGATGTGGCGGCGGCGAAGGCGGGCCTGACCCGCACGAGCGAACGTGAGTCCAACCCGAGGGGAGCAGGTCGCCATCACGGGCCTGCTCCCCGCTGTGTTTGCCAGTCGCGCAGACTGGCGGCGGCACGGGGCTTGGAAAATCCCTCTGGCTGGTGCCGGTTGTGCGGACCCACGACGGGCGAACAGCCACCGAGGCGACCGTTGAGCCGTCCAGCCGCACACGCTGGTTCCCTTGGTCAGCCCTGTTCCTGAACTCTCATATCGCCTGGTACAGGAAATCCAACCCGGATCACAGGCCGCTCAGCCCGAGGAGCGCAGGCCGCGGCGGTATTCCAGCGGCGTCTGGCCGGTGTGCCGCTTGAACGCTCGCGTGAAGTGGGCCTGGTCGTAGAACCCACAGTCGGTCGCGATTCGCCCCGCCGCATCGGTGGTCAGGCGGAGCCTCCGCTGCGCCATCAGGAGCCGCAGCCGGAGAACGTAGTCGCCGACCGTCATGCCGAACAGCCGGCGGAATTCCCGCTGCAGCTGGCTCGCCGACAAACCGGCCCGTCGGGCTAGGTCGCCCACGGCAAGCGGCCGCCGATACTGCGTGACAACGTGCTCGAGGACCGGCGTCAGCCGTCGGTATTCGTCAGGGGCGTGGCCGGCGCCGCTGACCGGCCGCAGCACCCCCGCGATGCCGATGACCCCACCATCGGCGGCGAAGAGCGGCAGTTTGGTGCACAGGTACCACTGCGGTAGACCGGTGTGGTCGGGCACGAGCCAGGCCTGCTCACGCAGCGGCTTTCCGCCCGCATCACCCGCTGGTCCTCTGCCACGTACTGGGCGGCGAGCGCCGGCGGATTGAGATCGTAGTCGCTCTTGCCGACCGCAGCCGCCTCCGACGGAAACCCGTGGAGGGCAAGCCACGCCGCGTTCGCCTTGACGAAGCGGCTCTCGCGGTCCTTCACGAACAGATACGCGTCGGGCAGAGCATCGAACAGCCGCAGCACCTGCGCTGCCACACCATCAGGGAGTCGCCGTGTCGCCGGGAACGGCAAGCCGGGCTCTCCGCGGCCATCCGCAGATCAGTGAGGAGTGCATCTCACGGGTGCGTCGGATCGTGGAGGAGTTGGGCTACCGCCCGCTTCGCGACTGCTCCGGCCGCCGCCGCAGTGAGCCGCTGGCGGGAAGGAAGATCGCGATCGCGATGCTTGGCATCGATCGCACGCTCGCGGGCTCTCCAGCCGTCGGCGAGGCCGTCCGCGGTGCCGAGGAAGCCCTCTCCGACGTTGGTGCCCACCCGCTGCTCGTCAACGTCCCGGATCCCTCGGAACCGCCACGGTCACTCCGGCGGACCCGGTTCGACGGGATCATCGCCAAGGCGGCGCTCCAGGGCGACGTCGTGGCGGCGCTGGGCTCGAAATTCCTGGGCGTGCTCCAGTCGAGTTCACTGATCTGGGTCTGGGTAGGCCGAAAGGTGGAGACAGAGATGCCGTCAACCCCGACAACCTGGCCGTGGGGCGAATCGCCGCTGAGGCGTTGATGGCCAAGGGGCACCGGCGACTCGCCTTCATCAATCCGAAGGCCGACCGCCATTTTCTGCCCGGCCGACAGCATCGCGGTCATGACCTGTCAGGCGCTCACCGCCCGAGGTCTGAAGCCGGGGGACGAGATGGCCGTCATTTCCTGCAACAACGAGCAGAGCCTGATCAAGGGACTGCTGCCGACCCTCGCCACCATCGACGTCCACCCGCGGCAGATTGGCAGGCTCGCGGTGCGGCAGTTGACGCGGCGGATCACGGGTGAGTTCGACGGCTCCGCGGTCACCATCGAGGTCAAACCCACGCTGCTTCCCGGTGCCTCGCTGACTCCGTTGCGACCGGATGACGACGGCGGCACCCGACCCGTCGCATCTTCGGCAGCCCACCGACAAGGTCTCGTCTGACGGCGGCGACCGCCTCGGCCACATCGTCCATCTTGCTCAGCCACCCGTCCGGTCCCGATGCGAGGATTTTTGAGGATTCCTGACGGGGCGACGAAGCTGTCGCGTCGCCTCACGACGAAAAGCGCTGAAAAACAAGACCTCTGCAATACACCCGGCAGGACTCGAACCTGCAACCCTCGGTTCCGAAGACCGATGCTCTATCCATTGAGCTACGGGTGCGTTCCTCCAATCGTACCGGTTTTGCGGCCCGGTCAACGGCCACCCCACGGCGGGCCCGGCCAACGACCGCCGGCGCGGCGCCCCGCCCCCCCGCCGTCGTGTATTCTTTCTGCGGAGGTTCGCCCGGGCGGACGGAGACGGGGCATCCCCGCGAAAGCGGGCCCGACCGCGGGCGGTTGTCGCATGGCTCTGATCACTCTCCGCGTCCTGCACGGATCCGACCGCGGCCGTGTGTTCCCAGACCTGCCCACGCCCGTCACGATCGGCCGCGAAGAGGGCAACTCGATCCAGCTCAACGACGAGCGGGTCAGCCGCTACCACCTCAAGCTCCAGGAGGACAGCGACAAGATCGTCGCCACGGATCTGGAGAGCACCAACGGCACGAAGATCAACGGCGAAGACGTGCAGGTGCGGATCGTGCGGCACGGCGACATGATCGCGGTCGGTCGGTCGCTCCTGCTGGTCGGCTCGCACAGCGACATCGACCGCCGGATCGCCGAGGTCGCAGCCCGACGCCAGCCGGGCGCCAACGGCCAGGCCCACCAGATCCAGGAGCGTCTCAAGCGGATCACGGGCCATCAGCCCGACGACGTGGAGGATGTGTCGAGCGTCCGCTCGCCGCTGCTGCCCTCGGGTCCGCCGCCGCTGCCGGAGCGGCTCAGCCCGGCACAGTCGGCTGAACTCGCGGAACTGCTCGACTACGTACAGGCCGTCCTCCGCGATGCGACCGAGGCCGCAGTGGTGAGGCCCGGCTCCGAGAAGGCCGACCTCGACTTCCCGCAGTGGCAGGCGCTGCTCGACCTGCAGGCCGGGCTCGCCGACATGCTGCGGCGAATCGGCGAACCACAGACGTCCTGAGAGGGCCGGGCACATCTGCTAAACTGAGGGCTTTCCGCGAGGCCCACGGATGAGCACGCCGTCATTCGCCCACCTTCACTGCCACAGCCACTACAGCCTGCTCGACGGGGCGAGTTCCATCGACAGGCTGGTGGCCCGCACGGTGGAACTGGGCATGAACGCCCTGGCCATCACCGACCACGGCAACCTCCACGGGGCGCTGGAGTTCTACCAGGCAGCGAAGTCGGCCGGCATCAACCCGGTGATCGGCTACGAGGCCTACATCGCCCCCGGCAGCCGCTTCCAGAAGGATGCCGGCAGCCAGCGCGATTCGAGTTACCACCTCACCCTGCTGGCCCGCGACCGGACGGGGTTCGCCAACCTGCTGCAGCTGGCGACCAAGGCCTATCTCGAGGGCTTCTACTTCAAGCCCCGGATCGACCGCGACCTGCTCGCGGAGCACGGCGCGGGGCTGATCTGCCTGTCGGGCTGCCTGTCGGGCGAGTTCAGCCGGTCGCTGGTGGGCTCGTCGCGGGAACAGCGGGAGTCGCTCGCCCAGGCCCGTGAGGTGGCGGGCTGGTTTCAGCGGACCTTCGGCGACCGCTACTTCATCGAGATCCAGGACAACGGACTCGACGTCCAGCGGCAGGTCACCGAGGCGGCCCTCGAAATCTCCCGCGAACTCGGCATCCCGCCGGTGGCCACCTGCGACTGCCACTACGTGAACCGTGAGGACGCGGAGGCCCAGGACATCCTCCTGTGCGTGAACACCGGCCGCTTCCGCAGCGACGCCTCGCGGATGCGGATGGACTCCAGCGAGTTCTACCTCAAGAGTCCGCAGGAGATGCACGAGGCGTTCAGGGGCATCGACCGCGAGCTGGCCACGGCGGCCGTCGCCCGCAGCCAGGAGATCGCCGACTCCGTGTCGATCGACCTCGACCTCGGCAAACGTCACTTCCCCGGGTTCGAGGTTCCCGGGGGCCGCACCGCATCCGAGGAACTGCGGCGGCTATGCCTCCAGGGCCTCCGCGAGCGCTATGCCCTCGTGCCCAAGCGCTGGGCCGACGGTGGCGCGCTCGCCGACCCGGCCACCGCGGCCCTGCACGCCACGGTGCTCGAACGGCTCGACCGCGAGCTCACCGTCATCGACACGCTCGGCTTCGCCAGCTACTTCCTGATCGTCTGGGACTTCGTCCGCCATGCCCGTGAACGCAGCATCCCGGCGGCGGCGCGGGGTTCGGGCGTGGGGGCCCTGGTCGCCTATTCGCTCTACCTCTCCCACGTCTGCCCGCTGGAGTACGACCTGCTCTTCGAGCGGTTCCTCGACATCAACCGGCGCGAAGCGCCCGATATCGACATCGACTTCTGCAAGGAGCGGCGCGGGGAGGTCATCGACTACGTCAAGACGAAGTACGGCGCCGCCAACGTGGCCCAGATCGGCACCTTCGGCACGCTGGCCGCCCGGGCGGCGATCCGCGACGTCGGCCGCGCGCTCGGCATGCCGGTGCCGCGGGTCGACCAGATCGTGGCCCTGGTGCCCGACCAGCTCGGCATCTCGCTCGACGACGCGACCGCCGAGGGCTCGCAGCTGGCCGCGGCGTGCGCTGTCGATGCCGAGGTGCGCGAGCTCGTGCATCTCGCCAAGCAGATCGAGGGTCTCGCCCGCAACGTGGGCACGCACGCCGCCGCCGTGGTGATCGCCGATCGGCCGCTCGTCGAGTATGTGCCCCTGCAGCGGGTGACGGGCAAGGAGGAGGTGATCACCCAGTGGGCGATGGGCGACGTCGAGCGGGCCGGCCTCATGAAGATGGACTTCCTCGGGCTCCGCTACCTGACCGTGGTCGCCAAGACGCTCGACATCGTCGAGCAGACGACCGGCACGCGGCCCGATCCCTTCGCCTTCCCGCTCGACGACAAGCCGACCTTCGCCACGCTCTGCCGGGGCGAGACCAAGGGCATCTTCCAGCTCGAGAGCGGCGGCATCCGCGACCTCCTCCAGCGGATGCGGCCCGACCACTTCCTCGACATCGTCGCCGTCAACGCGCTCTACCGTCCCGGGCCGCTCGAGGGCGGCATGGTGGACGAGTACGTGAACGTCAAGCACGGTCGCAAGCGGGCGGAGTTTCTCCATCCCGTGATGCGGGACGTGCTGGGCGAGACGCATGGCGTGATGGTCTACCAGGAGCAGGTGATGCGGATCCTGGAGCGGCTCGGGGGCATCGAGCTCTCCTCCGCCTACACCTGCATCAAGGCGATCAGCAAGAAGAAGCTCGAGACCATCGCCGCCTTCCGCGAGCAGTTCGTGGCCGGCGCCCAGGAACAGGGGCTCACGCGGCAGCAGGCCGAGGAAGTGTTCGCCCTGATCGAGAAGTTCGCCGGCTACGGCTTCAACAAGAGCCACTCCACGGCCTACGCGCTGCTCGCCTTCCAGACGGCCTATCTGAAGACGCACTTCCCCACCGAGTTCATGGCCGCGCTGCTCTCCGGCGACATTACCGGCCGCAACTTCAAGAAGAAGGACTCGCTCGTCGAGCACGTCGAGGACTGCCGGCGGATGGGCATCGACGTCGCCCCGCCCGACGTCAACGCCTCCGTCGCCGACTTCAGCGTGGCCGGGGGGCGGATCCTCTTCGGGCTCGCCGCCGTCAAGGGCTGCGGCCAGCAGGCGGCGGAGGCGATCGCCGCGGAGCGGGAAGCGCGGGGACGATTCCGCGACCTCCATGACTTCTGCGGCCGACTCGATCCCTCGGTGGTCAACCGCACGGCGATCGAGAATCTCGCCAAGGCCGGCGGCCTCGACTCGCTCGGCGGCCACCGGGGCGGCCTGCTCGCGGGCGTCGAGCGGGCGATGGCGGCCGGAGCAGCCCAGCTCGCCGATCGGCGCAGCGGCCAGAAGAACCTGTTCGCGGCCTTCGACGAGCCCCAGCCGGCGGCGGCCGCCACCGCCACCGCAGGCCTGCCCGACGTGCCTCCCCTCTCCGACCTCGAGATGCGGTCGAACGAGAAGGAGGTGCTCGGCTACTACGTGCACAGCCATCCCCTCGCCGAACACCGCGACCTGATCGAGGCGATCTGCACCCATGGCACGAGCGACCTCGCGGGCACGAAGGCCAAGGACGCCGTGGTGATCGGCGGACTGGTGGCCGCACTGAAGCTCTCCAACACCAAGCAGGCGAGGCCCGGGTCGACGCAGACCCGGTACGGGATGTTCGACCTCGAGGACATGGACGGCCTGGTTCGCAGCATCTGCTGGCCCGAGGACTACGCCCGGCTCGGCGAGCATCTGCTGCCCGACGCCGTGGTGATCGTGGCCGGCTCCATCGACCGCCGGGCCGGGAGCGAGGAGACCAACCTGATCGTCAATGAAGTGGTGCCGATCGGCGAGGCGTGGCGGCTGCAGCCGCGGGGCGTGACGGTGAGGCTGGAGGAATCCCGGCACGACACCGCCTCGCTCGATCGACTTGCCGAGGTGATCCGGAGATACCCTGGAAAGACGCCGTTTCGGCTGGTCGTCGACCTGGCCGACGGATCGCGGGTGCTGCTCGACGTGGATCGCGACCGGGTGCAGTGGGGGCCGGAGTTGCATCGCGACCTCGTCGCGCTCCTGGGACCGGGTTGCGTGCGGGCGCCGGCAACGCTCGGCGGCCGCCGGGAGGAGTCGCCGCGTCGGGGGCCCGGGCGGACGCCCGCCGGGGTGGGCTGACGGCCGCGAAAAACCGGTGAAATCCCCGGTCAAACCTCGCATTGCCCCGGTCGTGCGCGACGACTACCTTCCCCGGCACCGTTTCTCTCCTCCGTCGCCACTTTGTCAGGTGAAGTCCATGCTGACTCCAGCCAGGCCCATCCCCTCGATCGCTTCGGGCATGCGAGCCCTGCTGGCCGGTGCCGTCGCGTGCCTGATCCTCTCCGGCGCACCGTCCCGCGGCCAGTTTGGTGGCGGCGGCGGCGGGGGCCAAGCGGTAGGCCAAGGAGGCCAGGGTCAGGGGGGGCAAGGGGGCTCGAACTCAACAAATATAAATCTTGGCAGCGGCGGCGGCGCAGTTGCCAGTGCCGCTGCCGGCGTGCGTGTCGATGCCCAGGGGGTTCTGCGCAGTCAGGCTCTTCCGGGCGGCGCAGCCCTGACGGTTCAGCAGCGGAAGGCGGCAGTCGAGGCGCTACCGGGCGACCTCCGCAAGAAGGTTCCGCTCCGCAAGGTGGCGCTGTCGCGGATCGAACAGGCGCTCGCGAAGCACGCCGCCGACGGTCGGGGCATTCCCGACGAAATTCAAAAACTGGCCGGGCTGACGAGGGTGCAGTATGTGTTCGTCTACCCTGCCGAGGGTGACCTGCCTGGCGAGGTCGTGATTGCGGGCCCGGCCGAGCCCTGGTTCGTCGACGCAACGGGCCGGGTCGTGGGTGCCGAGACGGGCAGCCCCACCCTCCTGCTCGAGGATCTCGCCACCGCGATCAGGGCCTTCAACCCCGGTCACCCGCAGGATCGCCTCGTGGGCTGCTCGATCGACCCGACGAAGGAAGGGCTCGCCGCCCTTCAGGCCTTCCTGAAGCGGACAGGCAACGTCAATCCCCAGGCCGGGGCCGACGACCTCGTGGCCGGCATGAAGCAGGCGCTCGGCGATCAGACGGTCAGCGTGCAGGGCGTCTCCCCGGCCACGCACTTCGCGAGCGTGCTCGTGGAGGCCGACTACCGCATGAAACTGATCGGCATCGGCCTCGAGCCGCCGCCCGTGAAGATGCCGACGTGGATCGACCTGGCGAGCCGCGGGGCGACGGCCGCCAACGCCCTGCAGCGGTGGTATTTCGTGCCCGACTACGAGTGCGTGCGGATCGCGGAAGACGACCTCGCGATCGAGCTCGTCGGGCAGGGCGTGAAGCTCTGTGGCGCCGACGAGGTGGTGCGGGCCGACGGCTCGCGGCTCTCGTCCGCCCGCGCCGATCAGGCCAGCCTCGGCTTCACGCAGGCGTTCACCAAGAACTACGCCGCGATCGCCGCGCGGAGCCCGGTGTATGCCCAGCTCAGGAACATGATCGACCTCGTGGTGGCGGCGGCGTACATGCAGGAGCACGATGCCTACGGCAAGGCGGGCTGGGGGGCGACCATGCTGGCCAGCGAGGGCAGCTACCCGGTGGAACGCCTGCCGCCCCCCGAGCGGGCTGAGACGGCAATCCATGCGGTCTGGAAGAAGAATCGGCTGCTGACCCCGATCGGCGGCGGCGTCGAGATGCATCCGCGGATGGCCCTGGCGCCGACCAACCTGCTGATGGACGAGCAGGGCGAGGTGAAGGCGGCCCATGCCGCAGCCCGAGACCTGCCGACCGACGGCTGGTACTGGGACTGACCGGCTGATTCGAGGCGGACGTCCGGCAACGAGCCGCGATCGGCGACGGGGCGAGCGCGTTATCCGCAGGCTGCAAGCCCGCGGCTACAAGAATCCAGCGCGGGGCTGCCTGTGACCCCGAGAGCCAGTGCGCTTCCCGCAGGCTGCAAGCCTGCGGCTACAAGAATCCAGCGAGGGGCTACCCGTGCCCCGAGAGCCGGGCTATGGGAGCGAGCGCAGCCCGGAGGGCGAAAGCGAAGCGGACATGCAGTGAGCCGAGGTCACGATGACCTCGGCGAACGTCCGGCGACGGGGCACGGGTAGCCCCGAGCGCGCCCCGAACGTCCGGCGACGGGGCACGGGTAGTCCCGAGCGTGCGCGTTTTCCGCAGGCTGCAAGCCCGCGGCTACGGGAATCCAGCAAGGGGCTGCGCGTGCCCCCGAGTACCAACGCGCTTCCCGCAGGCTGCAAGCCCGCGGCTACGGGAACCCGGCGCGCGGCCGCCCCAAGCCGATGCGGTTCCGGCAGGCTGCAAGCCTGTGGGTGCAGGAAACGTCGCGTCAGACCTTCACGCGCTCGAGGTATTCGCCGGTCCGCGTGTCGACCTTGATCGTGTCGCCCTGCTCGATGAACGCGGGCACGATCACCTCGGCGCCGGTCTCGAGCTTCACCGGCTTCGTCAGGTTGGTGGCGGTGTTGCCTCGGACCGCCGGCTCCGCGTACTCGATCTTGAGCACCATGTGGTTCGGCGGCTCCATGGAGATCGGATTGCCGTTGTAGAGGAGCATCGAGCACACGGTGCCCTCCTTGATCCACTTCCAGGCGTCGTCCACCTGCTCCTTCGAGAGCTCATACTGCTCGTAGCTGGCGTTGTCCATGAACACGAACGCCTCGCCCTGCTTGTAGAGGAACTGGGCCTCGATCGTGGTGATGTCCGCGGCGTCGAGCGAATCGCCGCTCTTGTAGGTGCGGTCGAGCACCGTGTTGCGGAGCAGGTTTCGCAGTTTGCACTTGTAAAGCGCCTGGCCCTTGCCCGGCTTCACGAAGTTGCACTCGATCATGATGTACGGGTCGCCGTCGATCTGGACCTTGAGGCCCTTCTTGAACTCGCTCGTGTTGTAGGCTGGCACTGTGGCTCGAGGCTCCTGTGAACTGGCCGCTTTCTCTTTCGGGACCGGCACCCGTATCCTGAGAGGCGGTCAAGCGTGGCCGCGAGCCCCGGGCCTGTCAACTTCCGCCGGCCAACACCGATGCCGACCGCCGTCCCGACCCGCGACACGTCCACCGCCTCGAGCGGCTGGCAGCGGGAACTCGCCGATGCGATCCGCGATCCGGCGGAACTCTGCCGGGCGCTCGGGCTCCAGCCGTCGACCACCGCGTGGCCGGCCGACTTTCCCCTGCTCGTGCCCCGGAGCTTCGTGGCCCGCATGCGGCCGGGCGATCCGCACGACCCGCTGCTGCTGCAGGTGCTGCCCCAGGCCCGCGAGGCGGAGCCCGTCGTCGGTTGGTCGGCAGACCCGCTCCGCGAGACGGAGGCCGTGACCGCCCCCGGACTCGTGCGGAAGTATGCGGGCCGCGGGCTCGTGCTCGTCACGGGCGGCTGCGCCGTCAACTGCCGCTACTGCTTCCGCCGGGAGTTTCCCTACGCGGCCCACGGCGTCAGCAGCCGGGGCCTCGACGCGGCGGTGGCGGTGATCGCGGCCGACGAGTCGATCACCGAGGCGATCCTTTCCGGCGGTGATCCGCTCCTCGCCGACGACGAGCGTCTGGCCGAACTGATCGAGAGGCTCGACCGCATCCGCCACCTCCGCCGGCTGCGGATTCATACCCGGCTTCCCGTGGTGCTCCCGTCACGAGTCACCCGCGATCTCGTCGATGCGCTCGCCGGCTCACGGCTCGCCCGCGTGCTCGTGATCCACGCCAACCATCCCGCCGAGATCGATGCCGCCGTGGCGGATGCCGTGGGGGCGGTCGCAGCCGCGCCCTCGATCGTGCTCAACCAGGCCGTCCTGCTCGCCGGGGTCAACGACTCCGCCGACACGCTGGCGGCACTCTCCGAAAGGCTCGTCGAGATCGGCGTCATTCCCTACTATCTCCACATGCTCGACCGGGTCGCCGGAGCCGCCCACTTCGACGTCCCGGAGTGGCGGGCGCGGGAGTTGCATCGGCACCTTCGCGACACGCTGCCCGGCTACGCCGTGCCCCGACTGGTCCGGGAGGTGCCGGGAGAGCCCGGCAAGACCTGGATCGCCTGAGTGATCGTTCGATCGTCCCTTCCGCGGAGCCGTCCATGAGAATCCTGATCGCCGCCGATGGCTCGAAGCCCGCGCTCGACGCCGTGCGCCTCGCAGGCAGCCTGCTCGACCCGGCGACCGACCTGGTCGCCGTCTACTATTCGCCACGCGACCTCGAGAAGCGCGTGCCGCAGGCGTCGCGTTCGATCATCGGCGGTGCGGCGGCGGCGGTGTTCGACGACGCCCGGGCGGCCCTGCCGGCCGAGGCGGCGTCACGCGTGGAGTTCATCCAGAACGACTCCGCCGCGGCGGTGGGCATCCTCACGGCGGCCTCGCAGTGGCGGGCCGACCTCGTGGTGGTCGGCGCCCGCGGCCAGAGCGGCCTGCACAACCTGCTCCTCGGCAGCGTGTCACGGGCGGTGGTGCATGGCGCCCACCTGCCGGTGCTGGTGGCCAGGTCGGCGGCACCTGCGGGACGCGGCCTGCAGGTGCTGGCCTGCCATCATCCGGCCAGCGCCGCCGCCCTTGCGCGGGCCATCGGTCATGTGCACTGGCCGGCCGGCACCGTGGGCCGCGTGATCGGCGTGGCCGAGTCGCTCCTCGCCGGGCCGCTGCCCCCGTGGCTCGAGCGGCGGGTTCGCGACCCCGACACCGCGGCCGTCGCGCAGGCCTGGCGACAGGAGCACGACGACGAGGTGAAGTCGCTCGATGCCGCGCTCGACGCCTTCGCCGCCACGCTGCCGCCCGCGTTCCGAACGGCGCGGCCGATCGTGGCCCAGGGCAATCCCGGAGAGCGGATCATGGCCGTCGCCGCCGACGAGCGAATCGACATCGTGGTGCTCGGCCGCACCCCGGCGGATCCGCTCTCACGGTGGCTGATCGGCAGCACCTCCGAGGCGGTGCTCGCCCATGCGGCGGCGAGCGTCATGATCGTGCCGGTCGAGGCCTGATCCGGGCAGCCAGCCCACGGGAGATCAGCCGCGTCGTGCGGCGGCTGCGGATTCGGGTTCGGATGATTCGGATTCAGATGTAGTACATCGAGTCGCCGGGCGCACCGCATCGCGCCGCGAGGCTGGCGACGGTGATCTCAACCAGGGCCCGGGCCTCTGCCGCGGCGATCGTCTCCCACGCCGACACCAGCGTCGCCGCCGTCCGTGACTTTCGCCCCAGTTCGGTCGACAGCGGCGCCGCCCCGTCGGCGGGGCCCTCCACCGCGGTCACGACGTCCAGGAGCGTCACCTCGGCGGGCGGTTTGGCCAGCCGGTAGCCGCCGGCGGCGCCGCGAACGCTGGCCACGATCCCGGCCGCCTTGAGCTGCAGGAGGATGTGCACCAGGAACCGCGGCGGCACGCCCTGGGCCGCGCAGATCTCGCGGATGCGCACCGGCGTCGGTGACTCGACTCGACGCGCCAGTTCCACCACCGCGAGGGCGGCATATTCGGTCTTGGCGGAGAGCCGCATGGTGTTTCCCCGATCGTCAGCGCGAGTGCAGCCCGCACTCGGTCTTGGACGTGCCGCTCCAGCGGCCGGCCCGTTCATCCTCGCCCACGGTCACGGCCCTCGTGCACGGGGCGCAGCCGATGCTCACGTAGCCCTTGTCGTGCAGCGGGTTGTATGGCACCTGCTCCCGCACGATGGCGTCCCAGACCTTGGCCTTCGTCCAGTTCGCCAGCGGCGAGACCTTCACCACGCCGTGCTTGTGATCCCACCCCACGATCGGAGCGGAGGCCCGGTCGGGGCTCTGGTCACGACGGATGCCGCTCATCCAGGCATCGAACCGTTCCAGCACCCTCGTGACCACGGCCAGCTTCCGGTCGCTGCAGCAGCGGTCGGGGTCGCTGCGGTAGATCGGTCCGCCGTGCATCCGCTCGTAGTCGGCCACCGGGTCGGCCGGTCGCTCGAGCGAGACTTCGATGCCATAGCGGCGGGCGATGCGGTCGCGGAGTTCGAGCGTCTCGGCGAACTGGTAGCCCGTGTCGAGGTTGAACACGAAGGTGGCCGGCGCGATCGACGCCAGCCAGTGGATGATCAGGCAGCCCTCCGGCCCGAAGGCGGTGGCCATGGTGAGCTTGTCGCCGAAGCGGTCGACCGCCCAGCGGACGATCTCCGGCGGACTCGCCGTCTCGAGCGCTCGGCTGCCGCGCGCAAGTTCCTCGCGGAGTTCCGGGGTCGCTTCGCGTGGCTGAGGACGATCGACAGCTGAAGCCGGAACCATCAGCATACCTTATCTTGTTGGTCAACTATTGCAAGTATACCCTCTGAGGGATCAGGATCGTCCAGCCCGGGCTGTCGGTTCCTGTGGCAACCGCCCCACGCCGCAGGGTTTGCCGAGCCTCGCCGGCTTGCGGCGGCGCGGGTACGCTTCGCTCGACACGGGAGGACTCGATGACCCGCACCATGGCTCTGGCGGTCGATCTGGGAGCCTCCAGCGGCCGCGTGGTCGCCGGGGCATTCGACGGCCGCACGCTCACGCTCGAGGAACTGCACCGCTTCGACAACGGGCCGGTGGCGATGGCCGGGCAGCTCGCCTGGGATCTCCCCCGCCTGTGGCACGAGGTGGTGGCCGGGCTGCGGGCTGGAGCCTCCCGCCACGCGACCGCGATCGAAACGATCGGCGTCGACACGTGGGGCGTCGATTTCGCCTTCCTGGGTGCTGACGGCGGCCTGCTCGGCAACCCCGTCTGCTACCGGGATGCCCGCACCCGGGGCATGCTCGCGGCCGCCGAGCGAATCGCTGCCCGAAGCGACATCTTCGCGGCCACGGGCCTGCAGTTCATGGAGATCAACTCGCTCTACCAGCTGCTCGCGATGCGGACGGCCGGCTCGAGCATCCTCGCCGCCGCCGACCGGATGCTGATGATTCCCGATCTCATGCACTGGCTGCTGACCGGTGTGCCGTCGAACGAGCGGACCAACGCCTCCACCACCCAGTGCTACGATCCCCAGTCCCGCGACTGGGCGTGGTCGCTGCTCGAGCGATTCGAACTCCCCCGCCGCATCTTCGGGCCGCTCGCCGATCCCGGCACCGACCTGGGCGGACTCCGCGGTGAGGTCGCAGCCGAGACCGGGCTCACAGGTGTCCGCGTCGTCCTCCCGGGCACCCATGACACCGCCAGCGCCGTCGCCGCCGTGCCTGCGGCCGAGCCGCCGTGCCGTCAGCCCGCATGGTGCTACGTGAGCCTCGGCACCTGGGCGCTCGTCGGCGCCGAACTCGATCGCCCGCTCGTCACGCCCGCCTGCCTGGCCCATAACTTCACCAACGAGGGCGGCGTCGGGGGCACCACGCGACTCCTCAAGAATGTCTGCGGACTCTGGCTCGTGCAGCAGTGCCGCGCCGCCTGGCAGCGTGCCGGCACCGACTGGTCATGGGACGCGCTGACGTCGCTGGCAGCCGAGGCCCCGCCGCTGGCCACCCTCATCGACCCCGACCATCCTTCGCTCGTGGCCCCGGCCGACATGCCCGAGGCCATCCGGACTCTCGCCCGGGACGCCGGCGAGCCCGTGCCCGACTCCGTCGGCGGCATCGTCCGGACGGCGCTGGAGAGCGTGGCCGCGGCGATCCGCCGCACCCTCGGCGAGCTCGACGCGCTGGTCGGCCGCCGCATCCCGCGGGTGCACGTGGTGGGAGGCGGCGTGCAGAATCGGCTGCTCTGCCAGATGATCGCCGACGCCACCGGTCGTCCGGTCGAGGCCGGCCCCGTGGAGGCGACCGCGATCGGCAACCTGCTCGTGCAACTGCTGGGCCGCGGCGGTGCCGTCGACCTGCCCGCGGTGCGGGCCGTCGTGCGGGCGAGCTTCGAGCCGCGGCTCCACGAGCCCCGCGACACGAGCCGCTGGAACGACCGCCTCGGCGGCTGACGGCCGCCCGCGGCGGCCACCGCAGCTCGGCCCTGCTTCAGGCGGCCTGCTGCTTCTGGGCGGGCCGCTTCGTCACCACGCCGTGATCCACCTCGATGATCGCGTCGGCGAGGGCCAGCGTGCTCGCCCGGTGCGTGATCATGATCACGGTGCGGTTCTGCACGTAGGTCGCGAGCGCCTCGTGGATCAGCCGCTCGCTCTCGACGTCGATCTGGCTGGTGGCCTCGTCGAGGACGAGGATCTCGGCGTTGCGGAGGAAGGCCCGGGCCAGGGCGATCCGCTGCCGCTGCCCGCCCGAGAGCCGGAAGCCGTTGGGGCCGACCATCGTGCGGTAGCCCTCCGGAAACTCGGAGATGAACTCGTGGGCGTGGGCCTGGCGGGCGGCCTCCTCGATCTCCTCGTCCGTGGCGTCCCAGCGGCCGTACTTGATGTTGTAGTGGATCGACTCGTTGAAGAGCTCCGTCTGCTGCGTGACCATCGCGATCCGCCGCCGCAGGTCGTGGAGGGCGAGGTCGGTGAGCGGCACGCCGTCGAGCAGCACGCGGCCCGCCGTGGGATCGTAGAACCGGCAGATCACGTTCACGAGCGTGCTCTTGCCGCCGCCGTTGGGCCCCACGATCGCCACCCGCTCGCCGAAGCGGATCGTGAGGTCGACGTCCTTGAGCACGGTGTCGATGCCGTCGTAGGAAAACGACGCCTTCTCGAGGCGGATCTCGCAGTGCGGCGAGGGCAGGCTCCGCGGCTCGGCGGCCTCGGCGAGCTTCGACGGCGTGTCGAGCAGCGGGTAGAGGCCCTGCGCCCCGACGATGCCGATGTTGAGCCCGGTGATCACGCCGGAGAGCTTCCGCACCGGATCGCTCGCCCCGATCAGGAATCCGAAGAAGATCATGATGCCCGGCACCGTCATCGGCTGGTCGGTCATCGTGATCCCGAAGATCTGCGTCTCCTGGTTGATCACCAGCCAGGCCCCGACGGCGATCGACGTCGCCACCATGCCGATCCCGAGGATCTCGGTGATCGGGTTGGCGAGGGCGAAGTAGAAGGTGTGCCACATGCCGGTCCGCATCATGTCGCCGGTGCACGTCCGGAACCGTTGCCGCTCGAAGTCTTCCATCGTGTAGGCCTGCACGGTGAGCACGTTGTTGAGCGCCTCGAGCAGCACGTGATGAAAGCCCTTGGAGCGGGCGAGGATGTTCTTGGAGACGCCGCGGATCCGGCGGTTGAGCCAGACCATCAGGAAGCCGACGACCGGCGCCAGCGTCAGGCAGGCGAGCGTCAGCCGCCACGACACCATGAAGGCGAAGCCGAGGCAGGTGGCGATCTTCAGGGGCTCGGTGACGGCCCCGCCGTACACGGCCGTGATTCCGCCGGCGAGCATGTCGGAGGTGCCCGTCACCTGGGCCATGAACCCGGCCGACCCCCACTTCATGAACTGCGCCCGGTCGAGCTCCAGCGCCTTGTCGAACACCTTGAGGCGGATGTTGCGGCTGATGCTCATGGCCACCCAGCTCACGAGCAGCGTCGAGCCCATGAGCAGCACGTGCTTGAGGAAGGTGCTCACCACCACGAGCGCCACCACGAGGAGCACCGTCTGGAACGGATCCCGTGGCAGCAGGCGGTCGATCCAGGGGGCGAGTCGC
Source organism: Planctomycetaceae bacterium (assembly GCA_046075685.1). Taxonomy (GTDB): domain Bacteria; phylum Planctomycetota; class Planctomycetia; order Pirellulales; family UBA1268; genus QWPN01. Next base: position 19,302 of record JBJTQP010000213.1, read on the forward strand.
TCGGCGGAGTAGACGATCGCCTCGTCACCACGGCGGGCCAGGGTGAGCGTGTCGACGAGGTTGCGATCCTTCCGCCGCTGATCGGCGTCGCTATCCCCCGTCGCCAGCGCTTCCTCGAGCGCCGCGATCTGGGTGGTGGCCCCCGCGATCCGCTCCTTCGCGTCGCCGATCCGCCGCTCGTTCCACGACTGCAGCGAATCGCCCTTGAGCGTCACCTCGATGATCGGAAACAGGGCGGCGATGTTCGCGCCCCAGAGGGCGGCGACGCCGGCCGAGCAGAGCAGCGCGGCGGCGAGGAGGGGCCAGCCTCTGGCGGCCTCGCGGAGCGCCCTGAGGAAGTAGTGCATGGACCGGCGTCTCGGAGGGCGGAACCTCGGCTCTGATCGGTCAGGCCGGCCACACGCCCCCACCGTGGGGCCCGCCGGTGCCGGCGACGGGGCTTGCGCATGGCGGGGCAGGATGGGCGGACACGGCCGCCGGCACCTGTCGTGCAGGCGGGGAAAGTAGTGACCCCGCCGGTCGCGTTCAAGGGCGGGTTTGGGCGGGAAAACCGGCCGCCGCACAGCGAAGTTCGGCTGCCAGCAGCGTATTGGAGATCAGCATGGCCACCGTCATCGGGCCCACGCCTCCCGGCACGGGCGAGATCCAGCCCGCGACCTCGCCGACGGATCGCTGGTCCACGTCGCCGACGAGCCGGCCGGCGACGCGGTTGATGCCCACGTCGATCACGGCGGCCCCCGGCCGCACCATGTCGGCCGTGATCAGCCCCGGCTTTCCCACGGCCGCGACGAGGATGTCGGCCTGCCGGGTGAAGCGGCCGAGGTCGCCCGAGCGGCTGTGGCAGATCGTGACCGTGGCGTCGCAGCCGCCGGCGCCGTCCGGCGGGCAGCCGATCGGCGGCCGCTGGGCGAGGAGCAGGGCCAGCGGCTTGCCCACGATGTCGCTGCGACCCACGATCACCACGTGCCGGCCGGCGGTGGGAATGGCGGCGTCGATCAGCATCCGCTGCACGCCGGCCGCCGTGCAGGGAATGAACCGCGGGCGTCCCTGCGAGAGCAGGCCGGCGTTCTCGGGATGGAAGCCGTCGACGTCGCGGTCGGGCGGCACGGCGTCGAGCACCGCCACGGCATCGACGTGGGGCGGGAGCGGCAACTGCACGAGGATCCCGTCGGCGAGGCCGTGCTCCTCGCGGGCGATCGCCTGCACGAGCGCCACGAGGTCGGCCGTGGTCGCCGTCTCCGCGACCGGGATCACGACCGAGTCGATGCCGACGCGGCCGGCGGCGGCCGCCTTGCTCTTCACGTAGGAGGCGCTGGCCGCCACGTCGCCCACGAGCACCACCACGAGCCGCGGCCGGCGGCGGAACATGCCGGCAAACGTCTCGACCTCGTTCCGCAGCGACGTCTCGATCCGCCCGGCGAGGGCCCTGCCGTCGAGAACCCGCGCCTTCATGGGGAGGCCTTGTCCGCCGCGGAGGCTGCGGCGGACGATCCGGCCCATGTCCGCCAACGGCCTTCGATGCCTGCGGCCTCGGCATCGCCTTCATGAAACACGAACAGGTAGCGGAGCGTCAGCGAGCCGCCGGCGGGAATCGTGTGGTCGCCGGAGCCCTGCGGCGCGCCCGTGAAATCATGCAGGCCGAAGGGGTTGGCGGCCACGAGGCCGTAGTCGCGGGCATGCCAGTGCGTCGGATGCCGGAGGTTTGCGGGGTGATCGAAGATCGCCACCCCCACCGTCCTGCCCTCCACCGGCCCCCAGTAGTCGACCCAGCGGGCCGCCTTGCCCCACACGGCGGCATCCCGCTGGCCCTCGGAGTTGACGCACCTGCCGGCCGCACCGACGGAGCCGTCGAGATCCCGCAGCTGCAGCGGCGTCCGCGTGCGGATGCCCATCATGCCCTCCTTGGTGTCGCCGAAGGTCACCGAGCCGTGGTCGGCGTGGATCGTGATCTGGTAGTCGATCGTGCGGGTGCCTGCATCGCCGCCGAACACCAGCCGCGTGGTGTCGGTGCAGACGGTCGCGTTCTCGGCCGTCACCCAGCGATGCCGGGCTTCGATCACGCCCTCGCGGCCTCCCTCCGCCCTCAGCACCTCGATCTGCTCGATGCGATGCCCGGCCTGGCGTTCCGCCTTGCCCGCCTTGGGATGCGAGGTCCAGAAATCGACGCCGTTGACCAGCCCATGCGTGAACCAGATCGATTCGTGATGCGGGTGGTCGTGCGCCTCGCCGGCCACGTCCTCGCGCATCGGCCACGACCGCGTCATCGGCGTGCCGCCCGGCCCCAGCACGGGAAACAGGATCGGCTTGCGGTGGCCGGCGGCGATGTACGACGTGAAGGCCGCGCCGTCAACGGCCACGTCGATCCGGTCGTCGTGCCGTGTCACAGAGACCTCCGCCGCCGCCGGGATGCAGGCCAGCGCGAGAATAGCGCCCGCGTAGCCCAGCCGCCACGGTGATGCCGTCATGACCGTGCCTCCACGTACAGCGTCCGCAGCTGGTGCTGAACCTCCTCGAGCAGCTTCCGCTCGTCGCTGCTGAGGTTGCCCCGGGTCTTCTCCTCCA
>JBJTQP010000214.1:0-14578 GCA_046075685.1 Planctomycetaceae bacterium
CATCTTGTTCAGTAGTGGGCGCAAACACCGCATAACCACTGGGACTTTTGGACAAATCGGATCCGCGTATAGGTGTACAGAGTTTTGCCTTGTGGGCTGCGGGCGAAGCCCGCGTTAAGGTTATCGAACGTGGTCCAGTTATCAGGCTCATTCGGGGGTGTGTACCAGTTGTTGGTGGAGTTCTGCTGCAGCCAGATGTAGCGATCCTCAGCCTGGCATCGCGATACGCCGGGGGCGAGGCCGGCGATTGCGGCGAACGCAAGGCACACCCGGAGGGATGCACCGCGGGAAACTGGCGAATGGCTGGATTTCACAGCATGGTTCCTGTCGTATCGGGTCGGATCACGAGCCCAGAGGGCGCGTCACGCGCACGACCCAAAGACGCAAACCGTGCGCCAAATCGGATGCGAACACTCCCACGATGCGCGTGCGAGCGAGAAAGCCCTTTTTTCTCGCGACTTTCAGGACAAGCCCTGAAGAGGATGCGTGGTCTGCCGTGGACGAGTGGGGCGTTTCGCTCCATAGAAAATGGAATCGGTGGAGCGAATCGCACCACTCGCTGGTGCGATTCGCTCCCCCCCTGACGCTCTGGGCGTTCCGCCAGTGAGTGCAACCTACATTCTGTAAGTCGCCGGTACGTGTCCGTCTGAGTCGAGCGTCACGAGGATCAATGGTTCGTTCCCACGGTCGGCATTCCCTTGATACCCACGATCGCTTCCTTCCGGAAGAGGCTGGGGGTTCGCAGGGACACGGCGATGGGCGTCCTGCGGAATGCCATCGCCGAGGCGATGAAGGAGAGGATCAACGAGTCACCAGCATCAAGAGCACGATGGACGACGTGGCCGAGGCGGTCGTCGCCGAAATGCTCCCCATCCCGCACAGATGATTCCGCCAACGCCCATCGCCCACGTCGTCGGCTCGGGCACGGGAACCGGACTGGCGAGGCGAAAACCGGTGGTGCTCAACGAACTATCAGGGAAGGAAATAGCGGTCACAGCGCGCGACAGGCGGGATGCGTCGTTTCCCCAGTCACCCCCCCGAAGAAAAACGTTCATCGAGGCAATGGTCGGTGAGGTGAACTCCGAGACGTTTCCGCTCTGATCAAACGTGCCGTAGTACGACGAACTGCTCGCGAACGTCCCGACGTTCATCAGATAGTTTTGACTGGACGAGTATCCCGAAGATTGCGATACGGCATACACGCCGTTGTTGTAGTTCGCCTGATTCGAACCGCCGGAGTCGGAGTTTCCCGGGTTCGCGTTGCTCTGCGTCGCGTACGTGGAGAATCCGCCGGTGCCGGAGTTCAATAGCGGCGAGTAGTACGCCGCCTTGATCCACTCGCTGTCCGTCGGGACGTAGAACTGTGCGTGCGGGTTGACGGCCACCGTAGAGCCGCTTGTCACTCCGCCGAGCGTGTATGCTCCTGTCTCGGTGCTGCCGGAGCCTTGACCGTTGTGCAGCCAGTTGGCAAACCGCGCTGCGTCGAACCAGCTCACGTATGTGATCGGTCGATTCGAGCTGTCGCCACTGTTGTTCATCACGCTGTACTCGTACGCACCAGGCACTCCCGTTCGCGAGATGCCGGCCACGTTGACGTTTGTTTGCATGTTCACGTGATAGAGGCCATAGGGGTCAGTTTTCGCAGCGGCGTTCAGGAAATCCGTGTACTGCCGAATCGTTACCTCATACATGCCGATTCGATACTCGTAGGCCACTCCGCTGTTGGCATTGCCCGCGTTGCCGACCGTCACCCATTCGATTGAGACGGCATGCGCGGGGGCGGTGGCAACGTATGCCGCTGCGACCGCAAGCAGGCCGACGTGAACGAGGCGCAGGGGCGCGCAGAAGCGGCCCGCCGAGCGGCTCGGGAAAAGACTCGGCGCTGAGCACGGCATGGTTTGTCCTCCGAAGGGCGGTGAAGCATGGGGTGGCGGACGGCTCGGACGATGCCCGCGCCGCCTCCATGCCAAAGAGCGAGAAACGCGACCCAGTTGGGTACCACTGCCGCAGAAAAGTGACGAAACAGGCACCAGCAGGCCAGCAGGGACGAATCGGGCAGAAGCAGGGACGACTCCGCCGGGGATGGGACGAATCGGCGGCGAGGGCATCCATAGCGCTGGCCCGCCACGTTCGCGGTCGCGATGCGACCCTGTGACCTCCAGCAGAGACGCTTCCAGCAGAGCCGTTTCGCCCCCAACGGCTTCGCCACCCTGCTCTCCCGCCGCAGCTTTGGGGAAATCCGCTCGCAGTGGGGGAGAGCCCGGACGATCTGGGCACGGGATGCGTCCAGTTCGCGAAGCGCCTCCGCCGATTGGTGTAGTGGGCCACCGGCCGGTTCCCTCTCCGTCCCCCGAAAGTGCAGCCATGGAGCGATGCGGGCGTCCTGCCTCGAACCCCCCGACCGCCGCGCAACCAGGCCCTGCATGTGACACGTCGGTGGCCATTCTCGGCGCCGGGTTTGCCGGTCTGTGCATGGCTCTCAAGCTGCTCGAAACCGGGCAGAGCGACTTCATGGTCTTCGAGAAGGCCGGAGCGCTGGGTGGCACGTGGCGTGACAACACATACCCGGGCTGCGCGTGCGACGTGCCCTCGCACCTGTATTCGTACTCCTTCGCCCAGCACTCGGGCTGGTCGCGACGATACGCTTCCCAGGCCGAGATTCTCGCCTACATCCGCGACGTCGCCCGCCGCAGCGATCTCGAGCGGCACATGCTCTACGACACGCCGATTGCCACGGCGGAATGGGTCGAGTCCGAACGCTTCTGGAGGCTCACGACGAAGGACGGCCGCCACTACACCGCGCGGGCGGTCGTGTCCGCCGTCGGCAGTCTCCACATCCCCTCGTTTCCCGGCATCTCCGGCAGCGAGCAATTCGCAGGAGCCGCCTTTCATACCGCCCGCTGGCGACACGACGTCGATCTCACCGGAAAACGCGTGGCGGTGATAGGCGCCGGCGCCAGCGCGGTGCAGGTCGTGCCGGAGATCGCCCCGCACGTGGCGAAGCTCCATGTCTTCCAGCGGACGCCCCAGTGGATCATGCCGCGTCGCTATCGTCCGTATTCGGCGCTGGAACGGCTTGCGTATCGGTACGTTCCCGGGCTGCTCCGCGCTTCGCGGGCGTGGTACTTCTGGAAGGCCGAGTCGACGGCGCTCGGCTTCGTCACCAATCCAAAGTGGATGCACGGGGGAGAGAAGCGGGCGCGAGACTTCCTGAATCGCAGCATCACCGACCGGGCGTTGCGCCGAAAGCTCAAGCCGAAATACAGGTTGGGCTGCAAGCGGGTGGTGATGTCCGATGCCTATTATCCGGCACTGTCCCAATCGCACGTCGAACTGGTGACCACACGCATCGAGCGCATGACGCACGACGGCATCGTCACCGCCGACCGCAAGAAACGGGATGTGGACGTGGTCGTGTATGCGACCGGCTTCCGCCCGTTTGACCCGTCGGCGAGCATCGCGATCCGGGGCCGCGACGGCCGGCGGCTCTCCGACGAGTGGCGGCACGGGCCGCAGGCGTACCGGGGCGTCGCCGTGTCCGGCTTCCCGAACTATTTCATGATTCTCGGGCCCAACTCCGGGCTGGGCCACAACTCCATCGTGTTCATGATCGAGTGCCAGGTGCGGTACATCCGCGACTGCCTCTCGTGGCTCGAATCCGGCAAGGCCGACGCCGTCGACGTCAGGCCGGACGTGCAGGATGCGTTCAACAGCCGCCTCGAAGCAGCCCTCCACCAGACGGTGTGGAAGAGCTCACGGAAAAAGCGTGGCTGTTCGAGCTGGTACGTCCACTCGAGCGGACGGAACACGGCGATCTGGCCCGGATTCGCCTCCTCCTACTGGCTGGCGTCGCTCCGGGCACACCAGCGGGACTTCCTGCCGGCGATGCCTCGTGAGCCGGCCGTTCCGGTGCAGGTGCCGATCCGTCGCGCGGCGTGACGCGTGCGGCCGAGAATCCGCCGCCCTCGGCGGGCTGGCCGCGGGCGAATGCGGCACCATCACGGTGCTGCGGGTGACAGGACCTTGGCGTCGAGCAGGCCCGTGGTCTCGCCTTCCGCGTCGAAGAACTCGATCCGGCCGTCGCGGCCTTCGGGGCCGGTGCCCACCGCCACGGCCTCGTCGCCGGCCCGGTCGCTGATCTCGATCCGGCCACCGCCGCCCCCCTTCACGCGGCCGACGTGCACCAGCTTGGTGCCGTCCGCCGCGTTCACCACGATCTCCCCGCAGATCACCCGGCCCGCCTCCAGCACGTCCACGGTCAGCGTCGGCGGCGGGATCGTCACCGCCCGCAGGGCCAGGCCGATCGCGAAGAACAAGAGCGGATAGACGGTCCAGCGTTCGCGGCTCGTCATGATCAGTCGCCGTGCTTCTCCCGCAGCCGTGCCGAAAGCCGCAGAATGTGGTGCACCCGCTCGAACTCGTCGAGCCAGTCGGCTGCTGCTGCCGCGAGCGCGTCGGCCGGCGGGGCCACGGCTCCCGACGGGCACGAGGTGCCGCACTGCGCGGCGGCGGCCCGATAGGCGGCCAGGGTGCGGTCGCCATAGAAGAGGATCGGCGCGAAGTCTTCGCTGAAGAACGCCGCCACCGGCACCCGCTGCCCGCCGCAGACCCGGAGGTGGGCGGCGATCTCGGGGAGCGCGTCGCGGTCGAGAAAGCGGACATCGATCGCCGCCGGTGCCGCTCGCTGGAAGTGGTCGAAGATCGGGCACTGGTTCACGCAGTCGCCGCACCAGGCCCCCGCAAGCACGAGCACCGGCATGCGCCTCACGAATCCGCCGAGCAGGGCCTGCTGTGCCGGCGACAGGGCAACCTTGGCGTGCACGGCCGCCCACCGGTCTCGCTGGTCCGGGGTGGCATGCCGACCGAGGAACTCCGCATAGGGCAGCGCCGCCCCGAACGCCGCCTCCCATGCGGCGGGCGTGGGCGGCGCACCGGCATCAGGGATGGGGCGGGGCGGGGTCGTGAGCGAAACCGTTGCGGTCATCTGCGGCATACTCCGAGGGTGCGAGAGCGTCGCCGAAGCATACCCGGTCTTCCCCGGGTGCCCCGGTCTGCCAGGTCGGTCGCAGGCCGGCGGCAGGTCGGTCGCAGGTCGGTCGCAGGTCGGGAAGCCTGCGGCGGCTGCGGGGGCGATCGGCAGCCGATGAACCGCGTGCGAAATCGACATTGACCCGCAAAAACACGCTCCCTATTGTCCGCCTCGCCTAAAGGCCACGGGGTTGGTTGAGCAACCGCCCCACTCGACGGCGGTGGCGGCACGGATGCGGCCGCCGACGTCGAGCGGGTCACAGGGCAGACAATCCAATCGCTCCCGGAAACGGTCCAGGTTCTCCGCCCCCCTGGTACCTGGGCCGTTCCGGGGGCCTTTTTTCTGCGCAGGCGTTGCCGCCTCGCGATGTGTGGGCGGCCGGGTGCCGCCCGGCGGCTACCATGGGTTCATGACCACGCAGCGCTCGCAGAAGGCTCAGGGCTCTCGGGGATTTCCCCCCGGTGCCGTCCGCACGATCGGCTTGATCATGGCCGGCATCGTGGCGTGGGGCGGGTTTCATGCGATCGGCGCGTGGCGGCTGAACCACGATCCCCGCCGCATGCTCATGGTGCTCGGCTGCGTGGCGGCTTTTCTCGGCTTTTGGGCCGTGATGCTTGCAACCTGGCGGCGGGCCCGACCCTGACCGATCCTGACAGGCCTGACCGCTGCTGGCAGGCCACTCCTGACGGGCCGCTCCTGATCTGGCCCGTCACTCCTCCCCGCGACCGAGCTGCGGCACGCCGACGGCGCCGCCAAACGCCCGCGTGAGATCGTCGAGCGAGCCGCCGAACGACCGTCGCAGCGACTCCTCCGCCGGCGTTCCCTCCTTGATGCCGCGGACGAACTCCGCGAACTTTCGGGCGTCGCGAGTGATCAGCATCCGCACCATCCCCGAGGCCATGCCGTACTGCACGGGCTGGATGTTCGGCGCGGTGAAGTAGGCGGGGCCGAGCGTTCCCTGCGACCGCATGAACGCCGCCGCCTGGGCCTCCTTGAGCGGCACCTGGTCACAGTTTCGCACCACGCGGGTTCCCACCCACTCGGCGATCCCCTCGTTGAGCCAGTTGGGAAGCTGCACGGGCGACATCCAGCGGTGGTTGAAGCCGTGGCTGGTCTCGTGGACGAGCATGTGGGCGAAGGCCGCCGGGTCGTCGCCGCGGTGGCACGCCATGATCACCCGCCCGGTGCTCTCCTGGTGACAGACGCCGTGCGTGCCCCTGGTGTCGGCCCGCATGATCGTGGCCTCGAACGCCTGGTAGTCGCGCTCCTCGAGAAACGCGATCACGAGACATTTGCCCTTCCACAGCGGCTCGCCCTTCGGGATGCCGTAGAGGTCGCAGAGGAAGTCGTGCATGGCGTCGAGGTCCGCCACGAATGGTGCGCGCTGCGGCGGCGGAATGTCACTGGCCACCACGAACTCGTGCGTCTCGCTGACGTCGAGCGCCGGAAACCGCTGCCGCACGCGCTCGACGAACGCGCGGAGTTCCCGCTCCGCGGCGGCGTGTTCCTCGGCCGTGAGCCGCGGCCACGGCTCCACGCCGTTGGCCTTCATCCGGCCGAGCGACTCCGCCACCCGACGCTCGTAGGCCTCGCGGGCCCGATTCCCGCGGAGCTGGGCAAACGACTTCGCCGTGGCTCGACCCTCGTGCAGCGTCTCGCGTGCGGCCACCAGTTTCACGATGCCGGCCAGCGACACGGTCGTCGCGGACTGCTGGCCCTCGGGCCTGATCCGCAGGGACGCGACCGCCCCCTCCTTCTCCACGACGGCCACCAGGAACGGCCGCACGAACCGGGTGCCGGTGCCGAGTTCGACGAGGTCGATCGTGGTGCCCACGTGCGGGGCCAGCCTGTCGGCCAGCGCGTCGCCGCGGGCGGCCGCCCGCGGCAGCATGGCGAGCAGCACCGGCAGCAGGAGCCGCACACGCCCGCCCCGCGCGGGATGGATGACCTCGGCACGGTGGATCGATCGTGTCATGGCGTGCTGATCATGACTCGCATGCCGCCTCGCGCCGCGCTTCGTCCCGCCGCCGCAGGTCGGTGCTCGACACGTCGAGCCGAAACTCCCGCTGGGAGACGAAATAGCTCAGGTCGCGAAGCCGCCGGGGAACCTCGAGGCGGGCGGCGTCCTCAAACACGCCGTCCCGCGACCGCCCGAAGACGATCAGGCCGCCGGCCCGCGCGGCGATCGTCTCGACCGCCTCGGTGGCCGCGGCCGCCGAGCCTCCGTAGTATCGCGGATCGGCGAGCCGCTCGTAGGTGTCGGCTCCCATGACGAAGGTGCTCTCCGGGAAGATCGCGAGCTTCTCGACGAACCGTGCCGCCCGCGTCAGCCAGAGCCGCTGGCCCGGAAACTGCGCCGCGCGGTCACGGATGGAGATGTGGTCGAGGAGGGGCTTGTCGACGTTCGTGACGGAGATCTCCCAGGCGAGCGGCCGCTCGGCGATCTCCTCGGCGATCCGGGCCATCAGGCGGTGGCCCTCGTGGAGCGGGTCGAACGACCCCGGAAACACCAGGCCCCCGGCGAGCGGCAGGTCGTCGCCGGATGCCGCGACGGCGACCCGTGATCCGGCATACAGGTCCCGCCATGCCGGCGGGGCCACGGCGGAGTCGCGCGTCACCCGCTCGCCGGGCAGCAGGATCGCGGCGAGCCGGCCGCGGCACTCATCGGGCAGGCCCACTGCGTGCGCGAGCACGTCGAAGCCGAGCGTGGCGGCCACCAGCTCCTCGTCGGCGCGGGTCCGCGCGTCGCGCTCCAGTTCGAGTTCCGCCTGGTGCGTCGCCTCGAGGGTCTGCACCGCCGCGCACACGCGGTGGCGACCCCGCTTCGGCGTCGTGGTCTTGAGGCTTCCCGTGATCGCCACGCCGACCGCCGCGGCGGATCCTGCCTCCGCGGTGTCGACCTGTGTGGCCCGCTGCCATGCCGCCGCGGCCAGCCGGCGGGCGGTCTTCACCGAGCAGTACGACTCCTGGGGCCCGCCGAGCAGCCGATCCACGGCCTGGCGGGCGTAGGGCACCTCGGCGTCGAGCACCACGGCGCTGGCGCCCGGCGAGGTCACCAGGTGCGGAATCATCGCCGACCCGCCTCCGGTGCACACCACCACCAGCCGCCGGCGGGCGGCGGCGAGTTCGGCGATCAACCGGGCCGGATCTGGGAGGCTCATCTGGTGAGGCAAGCCGCGACGGCAGGCCGCAAAGTCACGGCCGCCCAACTCGTTGACCCGAACCGCCCGATCCGCGGAGGGGATGCCGACCCGGCCGACCGCACTTCAGCAGTTCACCGAAAAGGCCGATCTCACCGGGGAGGCGTTTGATCATGATACCGCTCGCTGTTCGCCGTCGCATGCGTCGGCTCGTCGCCGCAGCCACCATCGCCGTCGCCCTTGCCGTCGCGCTTGCGAACCTGCACGCGGCAGCCGCCGACCTCGGTGCGAAGATCGGTCGCGGGGACGGCCCGGCACGACCGGCTGCGGCCGCTCCTACGGCTGCCCCCAAGCCTGACGCCAAGCCTGACGCCACGCCTGATCCCAGCGACGTGCTCGCCCGTCTGCTGCCGCCCCGATCCGACACCTTCGCCGACTGGTACGCCCCGCTGGAACCGCTCTATCACTGCGGTGAGCCCCGCCTGCTGCCCACGTGCGTGCCCCCGCCACCCTGCCACCCGGCCCTTCCGCCGCGGCCGCTCGATCTCGTCGGCATGCCAGGTGCCCCGACCTGCGGCCCGATCTACCGCGGTCCCTGCGCACCGCGAACCGGCAGCCACGACGCCGGTCCGCACCCGAGAGCCCATCGGGTGCACGACCGGCTGGTCGATTGGTTTTATACTCCTCGCACGCCCATTCTCCCCTGAAGCGGCGTGCCGGCGGGCGGTGGTCCGCCCCCTCCGGAGACTCATCATGCGGGCCGCGATCATCGGCATCGGGGCGATCGCCAGGATGCACGCGCGGGCGCTCCGCGACATTCCCGGCGTGGAGCTCGTCGCCGCCAGCTGCCGCACCGAGGAAAAGGGGCGGGCGTTTGCCGCGGAGTTCGGCTGCCAGTGGCACGCCGACACGGCGCGGATGCTCCGCAGCGCGAAGCCCGACTTCGTCACCGTGGCCACGCCCTCGGGCGCCCACCTGCCCGCGGTGCTTGCCGCCCTCCGTCGCGGCGTGCACGTGATCTGCGAGAAGCCGCTCGAGATCACGCTGCCGCGCATCGATCGCATGCTCGCCGCCGCCGGACGCTCGGCCGCGATCCTCGGAGCCATCTTTCCGCAGCGGTTCAATCCCGTGGTGCAGGCCGTGCATGCCGCCGCCGCCGCCGGACGCTTCGGCACGCTGGCCGTGGCGGCGAGCTACGTGCCATGGTGGCGCGACGACGCCTACTACGGCCCGGGCCGGTGGCAGGGCACCCGGGCGCTCGACGGCGGCGGAGCGCTGATGAACCAGTCGATCCACGGCGTCGATGCCCTGCAGTGGATCGCCGGCGCCACCATGCCCGGGCTCGCGCCGGAGGAGAACCCGGTCGAGAGCGTGGTGGCCATGACGGCCGTGCGGGCCCACGACGCGGGGCGGCTCGAGGTGGAGGACACCTGCGTGGCGATCCTCCGGTTCAAGAACGGGGCGGTCGGCCAGCTGCTGGCGGCCACGAGCCTCTATCCGGGCCAGCTGCGGCGATTTCTGGTGGGGGGCCGCGACGGCACCGCCGAGATTCTCGAGGAGCAGCTCGTGGCCTGGCGGTTTCGTGGCGAGCACTCGGACGACGAGGTCATCCGCGGCCGCTTCGGCGGCAGCAGCGGCACCAGCGGCGGTGCCGCCGATCCGATGGCGATCAACTACTCATGCCACACGCGAAACTTCGAATCCTTCCTCGAGGCCGTGCGGGCGGGCCGCCAGCCCGCGCTCGACGGCCGCGAGGGCCGCAAGGCGGTGGCGATCGTCGAGGCCTGCTACCGCTCCGCCCGCACCGGGCGGGTGGCGCGGGTACGGTGAACGAGCCATGAACCAGCCCTTCCGCTACGCCATCTGCAACGAGACCTTCGGCGACTGGCCGCTCGCCAAGGCCTGCGATTTCGCCGCCGGCTGCGGCTACTCCGGGATCGAGATCGCCCCGTTCACGCTCGCGGCCCTGGCCACCGACCTTTCCCCCCAGGCCCGCGGCGAGCTGCGGCGGACGATCGCCCGGTCGGGCCTGGATTGCGTCGGGCTCCACTGGCTGTTGGCGAAGACGGACGGATTTCATGTGGCCCATCCCGACGCCGATGTCCGCGATCGCACGGTGGCGTATCTCGGCGACCTCGCCCGGCTGTGCCACGATCTCGGCGGCCGCGTGCTGGTGTTCGGCTCGCCGAAGCAGCGGAGCCTGTTGCCGGGCGTGACGCCCGGACAGGCGCTCGACCACATTCACGAGGTCTTCTCGCGGCTGGTGCCGGTGCTGGAGACCACCGACACCGTCGTGGCCCTCGAGCCGCTCTCGCCCGTCGAGACCGACGTGCTCACCACGGCCGCCGAGACCTGCCGGCTGATCGAGCGGATCGGCTCGCCGCACGTCCGCCTGCACCTCGACGTCAAGGCGATGGCGAGCGAGGAGATCCCGATTCCCGAGATCATCGTGGCCTCGGCCCGGCACCTCGAGCACTTCCACGCCAACGACACCAACCTCCAGGGGCCGGGCTTCGGGGCCGTCGACTTCGCCCCCATCTTCAACGCCCTCGACGAGATCCGCTACGCCGGCTGGGTGAGCGTGGAGGTGTTCGACTATGCTCCCGGTCCGGAACGGCTGGCCCGCGAGAGCATCGCCCACATGCGCCGCGTGGAGGCGGATCTGGGCTAGGCCGGGGAACGACCACCGACACGAAGGACGAGCCGCATGGCCAAGGAATCCTCCGCGCCCGCCGCCCCCTGGTACCGCGACCTCACGTCCTACCACTGGTTCGTGTTCGTCGTGGCCTCGCTGGCCTGGCTGTTCGACTGCCTCGACCAGCAGCTCTTCATCCTCGCCCGCAACAAGGCGATGGAGACGCTCCTTCCGGCGGGCATGGATCCCAAGCTCTACGGTGGCTATGCCACGAGCATCTTCGTGGCCGGCTGGGCGCTCGGCGGCCTGATCTTCGGATCGCTCGGCGACCGCTTCGGCCGGGCGAAGATGCTCACGTTCACCGTGCTCATCTACTCGCTGTGCACCGGGCTCTCCGCATTCTCGAAGGGCTGGATCGACTTCGCCGTCTACCGGTTCCTCACCGGCCTCGGCGTCGGCGGCGTGTTCGGCCTCGCCGTGGCGCTCGTCGCCGACACGCTGCCCGACCGGTCGCGAACGGGCGCCCTCGGCATGCTCCAGGCCCTCTCCGCGGTCGGCAACGTGGCCGCGGGGCTGATCAGCATGTATGTCGGCAGCCTCGAGGCCCGCGGCGCGATCGCCAAGGGTGTGGGCTGGAAGTACATGTTCCTCGTGGGCGCGATCCCGGCCTTCCTCTGCGTGTTCATCCAGATGCGGCTCAAGGAGCCGGAAAAGTGGGTGCAGGCCCGGGCGGCGGGCAGGGCCGCGGGCGTGAAGTTTGGGTCCTATTCGGCGCTCCTCGGCGATCCGCGGTGGCGGGGCTCGGCGCTGCTCGGCATGCTGCTCTGCGTGGCCGGTGTCATCGGGCTCTGGGGCATCGGCTTCTTCAGCCCCGAACTCGTCGGCGACGTGATCCGGGCCTCGCTCGTGAAGGAGGGCGTGCCCGAGGCGGAGATCGCGGGGCGGCAGCAGTACTGGATCGGCGTCAACTCGATCGTGCAGAACCTCGGGGCCTTCGTCGGCATGCTGGCCTTCACGCGGCTGGCGCAGGGCCTCGGCCGCAAGACGGCCTTCGCGATCGGCTATGTCGCGGCGCTGGCGGTGACGATCGCCTACTTCCAGCTGTTCAACGGCCGGGGCGACATCTGGATGAGCGCCGTCATGGGCGGCTGCCAGCTCGCCCTGTTCGCCGGCTTCGCGATCTACTTGCCGGAGTTGTTCCCCACGAGCCTGCGGAGCACCGGCACGAGCTTCTGCTACAACGTCGGCCGCTTCATGGCGGCGACCGGGCCGTTCACGCTCGGCGCGCTGCAGGCGGCGCTCAAGGCCGGGGCGACGACCCCCGAGGCGAAGCTGGCGGCCTTCCGCAACGCCTGCACCTACATGAGCGCGATCTTCCTGCTCGGCCTCGTGGCCCTCGCCTTCCTGCCCGAGACCAAGGACCGCCCGCTGCCGGAGGATTGACCTCACGCGCACCACCGGCATCCGGCCGCCACGACGGGCTGCTCCTCAGGCGCGAGCCCCACCCCGGCCCGGTTCGTCGGCCCCCTCGTGAACGATTCGCCCCGCGTGCCGTAGAATCTGTCCACCGCCCCGGGACGGGCGGCACCCTTCAGGAGCGATCACGGACATGCGTTGGGAAGGACGTCGGCAGAGCGACAACGTCGAAGACCGCCGGAGCGCGGGGCAGCAGGCCGTCGTCGGCGGCGGTCTGCTCACGCTGCTGATCATGATCGTGATGATGTTCCTGGGCGTCGACCCCATGCACCTGATGCGCATGGCTCCCGAACTCGCCGGCGGACCCGCGCCGGCGGCGAAGCCCGGCAAGCCGATCAACGACGACGTGAGCAAGTTCCTCAAGACCGTGCTCGCCGACAACGAGGACGTCTGGTCGAGAATCTTCCCCAGGGCCTTCGGGGCCCGCTTCCAGCCCACGAAGCTCGTGATGTTCACCGGGCAGGTTCGCAGCGGCTGCGGCATCGCCAGCGCCGGGGCCGGGCCCTTCTACTGCCCGCTCGACAAGACGGTCTACATCGATCCCACGTTCTACGAGGAGCTGAAGCGGCGGTTCGGCGCGCCGGGGGATTTCGCCCAGGCCTACGTGATCGCCCACGAGATCGGCCACCACGTGCAAAACCAGCTCGGCATCGCCGGCAAGGTGCAGGCGATGCAGCGCCGGCTCTCGCAGGCCGACTACAACAAGCTCTCGGTCCGCATGGAGCTGCAGGCCGATTACCTCGCCGGCGTCTGGGCACGGCACATGGCGCAGTACGCCGGCATCCTCGACGAGGAGGACATCCGCGAGGCGGTGAACGCGGCGGCGGCGATCGGCGACGACCGCATCCAGGCCCAGGCCCAGGGCTTCGTCGTGCCGGAGGCGTTCACCCACGGCACGAGCGAGCAGCGGGTGCGGTGGTTTCTCTACGGCCTCAAGACCGAGACGCCGGAGCTGGTCGTCCAGCGGATGAACGAGGCCTTCGAGCGCGACTCGCCGTGAGGCCGGGCCGGAGGAGGCCCGCATGCGGATCCTGCTGACCGGCGCGACGGGCTATGTCGGCGGCTGCCTGCTCGACGACCTGCAGCGGCGCGGCCATGCGATCCGCTGCCTCGTGCGGAGCCCCGGGAAACTCGCGGGTCGCACCGTGGGCTCCACGGAGGTGATGCAGGGCGACGCCGCCGACCCCGGCGATCTTGCCCGGGCCTGCGACGGCATGGACGTCGCCTACTGGCTCGTCCACTCGATGGAGGGCGGCGTCGACTTCGAGCGGGCCGACCGGCTCGCCGCCGAACGCTTCGCCGCCGCGGCCACGGCGGCCGGCGTGCGGCGGATCATCTATCTCGGCGGCCTCGGGGCAGACGACGACCGGCTCTCGCCGCATCTCCGCAGCCGCCACGAGGTGGGCGCGATCCTGCGGGCGAGCGGCCTCGACGTGATCGAGTTCCGGGCGTCGATCATCATCGGGGCGGGGGGTTTCGCGTTCGATCTCGTGCGGACGCTCGTGGAACGGCTGCCGGTGATGATCTGCCCCGCCTGGCTGGCCACGCCCACGCAGCCGATCGCGATCGCCGACGTGGTGGCCTACCTGGCCGCCGCGATCGACCCCCCGCCCGGCGGCCCGCGAATCTTCGAGATCGGCGGGCCGGACAAGGTTTCGTACGGCGCTATCATGCAGGAGTACGCCCGGCAGCGCGGGCTGCACCGGCTGATGATCCCCGTGCCGGTGCTCACCCCGCGGCTCTCGAGCCTGTGGCTCAATCTCGTGGCACCCCGATATGCGAAGGTGGGTCGCAAGTTGATCGACGGCCTCAAAAACCCGACGGTGGTCACCAACAACGCCGCGCGGCGGGAGTTTTCGCTCGTGCCCCGCGATCTCCGCACCGCCGTCGGCGAGGCGATCCGCAGCGAGGACGAGGCGTTTGCCGACCGCCACTGGGCCGCCGATCCCGATCCGGCGACGCCGCGGTACGGGGGACGTCACGAGGGCCGCCGGCTGGTCGATCATCGGCACGCCGTCGTGGCCGTCGCGCCGGAGCGGGCCTTCGCGGCGATCGAGCGGATCGGCGGGGCCAACGGCTGGTATGCGTGCAACTGGCTGTGGACGCTTCGCGGCTGGATCGACCGCATGCTCGGCGGGCCGGGGATGTCGCGGGGTCGTCGCGACCCTGCCCGGCTCTCCTCCGGCGATGCCCTCGACTGCTGGCGGGTGGAGGCCTGCGAGCCGCGGCGGCGGCTGCGGCTGGCGGCGGAGATGAAGATGCCGGGCCGGGGCTGGCTGGAGTTCGATGTCGTGCCCC
>JBJTQP010000215.1:0-25816 GCA_046075685.1 Planctomycetaceae bacterium
GGTGTCCTTGAAGGGGTCGCCGACGGTGTCGCCCACCACGGCCGCCTTGTGGGCGTCGCTTCCCTTGCCGCCGTGCACGCCCCCCTCGATGTGCTTCTTGGCGTTGTCCCAGGCGCCGCCGGAGTTGGCCATGAAGACCGCCACGCAGAAGCCGGTCGTCAGGCCCCCGACGAGCAGCCCGAGCACGCCGCTCACGCCGAGGAGCAGGCCCACGACCACCGGCACGGCGAGCGCCAGCACCGACGGCAGCACCATTTCCTTCTGGGCGGCCTTCGTGCTGATCGCGACCGGGGCGGCGTAGTCAGGCCGGTCGGTGCCCTCCATGATGCCCGGCTTCTCGCGGAACTGACGGCGAACCTCCTCCACCATGCCCTTGGCAGCCCGTCCCACGGCCTTCATGGTGAGCGCACAGAACACGAACACGCTCATCGCACCCACGAACATGCCGACGAGCACCTTGGGATTCATGAGCGTGACGTCGTAGAACCGCATGTAGTCCTGCATGGTGGCCGACTTCACGTTCACGATCCGACCCTCGGCGACCAACCGCGAGACCACGTCCGCCGCCGGAGCCGTCTTCGCCACGGCGTTGCGGACGGCACCCGACAGCCCCTCGACGGCGGGCGCGAGAATCTCCTTGCCTTTGCTTCGACGGCCATCAAGGACCGCCGGATCAAGGACCATGTACACGCGATTGTTCTCAGGCGTGTCGCCCACGGACACCACGAGCCGGTCGGCGAGCTTCATCCAGTCGCCGGCAGCGAGTCTCGCGCCTCCGGCGGCCACCTCCTGCACGCCGTCACGGGTGACGACGGCCGAGCGGCCCCAGCGGTCGAAGCCAATCCGGACCTCCTCCACGTAGGCGGCCAGCAGCGCCAGCGCCGTGAGGGCCGCCGAGCCGATCGCGAATCCCTTGCCGGTGGCGGCCGTCGTGTTGCCCAGTGCGTCGAGGGCGTCGGTCCGCTCCCGGACCACCTCGGGCAGGCCCGCCATCTGGGCGTTGCCGCCGGCGTTGTCGGCGATCGGCCCGTAGGCGTCGGTCGCCAGCGTGATGCCCAGGGTGGAGAGCATGCCGACCGCCGCGATGCCCACGCCGTAGAGACCGAGGGCGAACCGGTCGGGATCGGAGAAGTCAAACCCGTTGGCGAAGCCGAAGGCCAGCAGCGTGGCCGCGCCCGTGATCAGCACCGGGGCCCAGGTGGAGAGCATGCCCTCGGCCACGCCGCCGATGATGATCGTGGCGGGACCGGTCAGGGCCTGGTCCGCGAGTTCCTTGGTCGGGGCATACTCGTTGCTCGTGGCGTATTCGGTCCACTTGCCGATCAGCCAGCCCGCCACGAGGCCCACGATCACCGAAACGGCGATGCCCAGGTGGGAGAAGCCGCGCATCAGCAGGAAGGTGATCGCGAAGGTCGCGACCACGATCGCCACCGTCGAGAAGTTGATGCCCTTGGCAAGGGCCGCGAGCAGGGCCTTCTGGGAGGAGTCCTCCTGCGTCCGCACCTGGTAGATGCCCCACACGGAGAGCAGCGTGCCGAACGCGGCAATGGCCATCGGCAGGAATACGGCGTTGAGCTGCATCGCGCCGTCGCCGCTGAACGCCGCCACGCCCAGGGCGGCCGTGGCGAGGATCGAGCCGCAGTAGCTCTCGTAGAGGTCGGCCCCCATGCCCGCCACGTCGCCCACGTTGTCGCCCACGTTGTCGGCGATGGTGGCCGGGTTGCGCGGGTCGTCCTCGGGAATGGAGTGCTCGACCTTGCCCACGAGGTCGGCGCCGACGTCGGCCGCCTTGGTGAAGATGCCGCCGCCCACGCGGGCGAACAGGGCCTGCGTGCTGGCGCCCATGCCGAAGCAGAGCATGGTGACCGTGATCTCCTCGAGCGACAGCGGCTCAAAGCCGAGCATCGGCACCAGCCAGTAGAGGATGAAGAACCAGAGCATGATGTCGAGCAGGCCGAGGCCCACGACGGTGAGGCCCATCACGGCGCCGGAGCGGAACGCGATCTGCAGCCCCTCGTTGAGCGACCGCTCGGCGCCGGCGGCCGTCCGGTTGCTGGCGAGCGTGGCCGTCTTCATGCCGAACCAGCCGGCCAGCCCGGAGAACAGGCCTCCCGACAGGAACGCAAAGGGCACCCACAGGCTCTGCACGCCGAGGCCGAGGGCCATCCAGAGGAGCAGCACGCAGATGGCCAGAAACGCCCAGCCCACGACCTTGTACTGCTGCTTGAGATAGGCGTCGGCACCGGTCCGCACGTACCCGGCGATGTCGATCATCTTCTGGGTGCCGGCGGGCTGGGCCTCCATCCACTGGAAGAACTGCCACGCCTGAAACAGCGCCACGGCGGATGCACCCACGCCCACGAGCCACCAGAGGAAGTAAAACATGTTCGCGAACCCGCCCGGCGGAGCCTCGGGATTCACGGGCGTGCCGCCGCAGCCGCACAGCAGCGGCAGGCCGATCACACAGGCGACGATCGGGGCGAGGACAAGGGATCGGTTCACGATCGGAACGCTCCGGAACGGGGAGGATGCAGGCCATTCACGCCGCGGCAGACACGCCGCGAAGCCCTGAAAACAAGCCGCGGAGATTGAACCCTGCCGTCCATCGCGTGTCAAACACCTGCCGGGTTCCCGGCGCGTGCCCGTCCTTTCGCGGACGTGATGACGAATCCGCGGCGCCGGGCGAGCGGCGGCGTCAGACGGCCGCCTTGCCGATCGCGTGGTAGGCGAAGCCACGCTCCTGCATCTCGCGGGGGGAGTACAGGTTGCGACCGTCGAAGATCACCTTCGCCTTCATCCGGGCGGCCATCTCGTCGAAGTCGGGACGACGGAAATCGCCCCACTCCGTGACGATGGCGAGGCAATCGACCCCGTCGAGGGCGTCAAGGGCGCCCGCGGCGTACCGCAGCCGGTCACCATAGATGGCCCTGACGTTGTCGACGGCCTCGGGATCGTAGACGCTCACCTCCGCGCCTCCGGCAAGGAGCCGCTCGATCAGATCGATCGCCGGCGCGTCGCGCACGTCGTCCGTCCGCGGCTTGAAGGCCAGCCCCCAGAGGGCGACCTTCCGGCCGACGAGATCACCGCCGAAGTGCGCGTCGATCTTCTGCCCCAGCACCTGCTTCTGGGCCAGGTTTGTCTCGTGGACGGCGGTCAGGATCCGCGGCGCGAGCCCGCGGCTGCGGGCCATCGACGCCAGCGCCTGCACGTCCTTCGGAAAGCAGCTGCCGCCGTAGCCGGCGCCCGGAAACAGGAACGCAAAGCCGATGCGGCTGTCATGGCCGATGCCGCGGCGGACGTCGTCGATGTCGGCCTCCATCCGCTCGCAGAGGTTGGCCACCTCGTTGATGAAACTGATCTTGGTCGCCAGCAGGGCATTGGCGACGTATTTCGTCATCTCCGAACTCTCGGGCGACATCACCAGGAACGGATTCTCCGTGCGGAGAAACGGGGCGTAGAGCGTGCGGAGAATCTCACCCACCTCGGGCGAGCGGACGCCCACCACCACGCGGTCGGGCTTCTGGAAATCCTCGATCGCGGCCCCCTCCTTGAGAAACTCGGGGTTGCTGGCGACGCGGCAGTCGCGGCCCAGGGCCGCCCTCAGCCGCCGCTCGATGCCGGCGGCCGTGCCCACCGGCACCGTGCTCTTGGTCACGACGACGGCATGGGGCTCGAGATGCGGCCCGATCGACTCGACCACCTTCCAGAGGGCCGACAGGTCGGCCGACCCGTCGGCGGCCGGCGGCGTGCCGACCGCGAGAAAGACAACCTCCGCCCCGCGGATTGCAGCGGCCGTCTCGGTGGTGAACCGCAGCCGGCCGGCCTTCGTGTTGCGGTGCACGAGCTCCTCGAGCCCGGGCTCGTAGATGGGAATCTCGCCCCTGGTGAGGCGGGCGATCTTCTCGGCGTTGATGTCGAGGCAGGTGACCGCATTGCCACTGTCGGCGAAGCACGTGCCCGTCACCAGGCCCACGTAGCCCGTCCCCACGACCGCGATTCTCATGGTGCTGCCCCTCGTTGCTGCAGATGGCTATCGTCGACGCAGGTCACGGTGACTCACGTCGTCTCGGGAGCGGAGTCCGGCGGCGGCGCATCCGCCTCCTCCTGCTCGCTGGGCGGCACCGGCACGACCGCCGCCAGTGCATCGCCGTCGTCAACCCGCATGATTCGCACGCCCTGCGTGTTGCGGCCCATCGGCCGGATCTCACGGACGTTGACCCGCTGGATCTTGCCGCGGGCCGTCATCATCAGCACCTGGTCGTCGTCGCGCACGGAGACGATCGAGACCACCACGCCGTTGCGGGCCGTCGCCTTGATGTCGCGGATGCCCTTCCCGCCGCGCCGCTGGGTGCGATACCGCATGCCGCTGGAACCGGCATCCCCGTCGGCATCGTCACCAGCCTCCGACGGCTCGACCTCGACGGCGGCCTCCTCCCCTTCCTCGCCCGGTGCGGGCCCGGACACCGGCGTGCCGGCGCCGAAGGGAGTCCGCTTGCCGTAGCCGTTCTCGCAGACGGTGAGCAACGTCGCCTCGGGATCCGCCACGACCATCCCCACGAGACGGTCACCGGCGCCGAGTTTGATGCCACGGACACCGCTGGTGTCTCGGCCCATCGGCCGGGCGTCAGACTCCGGAAAGCGGATCGCCATGCCCTTGGCGGTCGCCAGCACGAGTTCGTCGCCCGGCTTGGTGATCACCGCGTCCACCAGTTCGTCGCCATCGCGGAGCTTGACCGCGATCAGGCCCTTCGTGCGACGGCGGCGATACTGTTCGAGGGCCGTCTTCTTCACCACGCCGCTTCGCGTCGCCAGCATCAGGAACTGGTTGGGATCCTCGAAGCCGCCGACGGCCCGGCAGTCGGCCACCTTCTCGCCCTGCTCGAACTCCAGCAGGTTCACCAGGGCCCTGCCCTTGGCGTCACGGGCGAGCTCCGGCAGCTCGAACACCCGCATCGAGAACACCTTGCCGAGCGTGGTGAACACGAGCAGCCAGTCGTGGGTGCTGGCCACGAAGAGGTGCTCGATCGGATCCTCCTCGTCGGCGCTCGCTCCCTTGAGCCCCTTGCCGCCGCGGCGTTGGGCCCGATACACGTCGGCCGCGGTCCGCTTGACGTAGCCCGACCGCGTGATCGTGACCACCATCGTGGCCTCCGTGATCAACTCGGCCATGTCGCGGATGTCGCCCGCCTCCCCGCTGATCTCGGTCCGCCGTTCGTCGCCGTGCTTCGCCTCCAGTTCGAGCAGCTCGCCGCGGATCAGCGCCTTGACGTTGGCCTCGCTGGAGAGGATTCGCCGGAACTCGCCGATCCGGGCAAGGAGGTCGCGATGCTCACCGCCGAGCTTTTCCTGCTCGAGATTCACCAGCTGGCCGAGCGTGAGGCGGAGGATCGCATCGGCCTGCACGGGGGACAGGCCATAGGTCTCCGCCACCCCCCGCTCCTCCTGCAGCACGGCGAAGCCCTCGGGGCCGAGCGCCCGCTCCAGCAGCGCGGCCGGGGCCTGCAGCTGGCAGAGCCGCTCCTTGGCCTCCGCCTGCGACTTCGAGGAGCGGATGATCCTGATCACCTCGTCGATGTTCGCCAGGGCGACGAGCAGCCCCTCGAGCGTGTGCTTGCGGCTGCGGGCCTTGGTGAGCAGGTGCTGCGTGCGCCGCCGGATGACGGCGGTGCGGTGCCGGAGAAACTCCTCCAGCATGTTCTTCAGCGAGAGGATCCGCGGCTTGCCGTCGACCAGAGCCAGGAAGATCAGCGAGAACGAGGTCTGCAGGGGCGAGAACTGATAGAGCTGGTTGAGGACGACGTCGGGGTCGGCATCCCGCTTGAGCTCGAGAATCAGCCGCACGGGCTCCTTGAGGTCGCTCTCGTTGCGGATCGCAGAGATGCCCTTGATCCGGTCGTCGTTGACGAGTTCGGCGATCTTCTCCTCGATCGCGTCGCGGGTCTGCTGGTACGGAATCTCGGTGACGACGATGCGGTGGCGGTTCTTGCCAAACTCCTCGACGTGCGCCCGGGCCCGCAGCGTGATCGTGCTGCGGCCCGTCATGTAGCCGCGGATCAGGGCGTCGCGGCCCATCACGATCCCGCCGGTGGGGAAGTCGGGCCCCGGCACGATCTGCAACAGCTCGCCCATCGAGACGCCGGGATTGTCGATCAGCGCGACGAGCGCCCGGCAGATCTCGCCGAGGTTGTGCGGGGGAATGCTCGTGGCCATGCCCACGGCGATGCCGCCCGCGCCGTTGACGAGCAGGTTGGGAAACCGGCTCGGCAGCACGACCGGCTCGGTGTTCCGCTCGTCGTAGCTCGGCACGTAGTCGACCGTGTCGAGGTCGAGGTCGTCGAGCATCAGGGCCGCGATCGGCGAGAGCCGGGCCTCGGTGTACCGCATCGCGGCCGCGGGCAGGCCGGCGATCGAACCGAAGTTGCCCTGCTTGTCGACGAGCACGTGCCGCATGTTCCATTCCTGGGCCATGCGGACGAGCGTGGGGTAGATCACGCTCTCGCCGTGCGGGTGGTAGTTGCCGCTGGTGTCGCCGGAGATCTTGGCACACTTCACCCGCGCGGCGCCGGGCGAGAGCTTGAGGTCGTTCATGGCGACGAGGATTCGCCGCTGCGAGGGCTTGAGGCCGTCCCGCACGTCGGGCAGCGCCCGGCTCACGATCACGCTCATCGCGTACGTGAGATAACTGTCCTTGAGCTCCTGCTCGATCGGCAGTTCGATCAGCCGGCCGCCGGAGATGTCGCGAAGTCCGTCGCCGCCGGCCGCGGCCTCAGGGCTGTCGCCATCACCCGGCGCGGGCTGCTGTTCGTCTGCCAAGTTTCGGGCCTCCGGCCGCACGCGAACCCGCTTCGGCCAGCCTTTCAGGCCCTGCGGCGATGCTTGAACATACCCGTCCCCCGGGGGCGGTCAACCGGCTCCAAACCCGCTGAAAACGGCGGGTCAGAGCCCCTGCGTGACGGCTTGACCCCCGCCACCCCGGCTCCCTACTCTCCCGCCCCCTGCGGGCCGCAGGGAGGCACCGCCATGGCGGCGTGCCTGCGCTCTTTCACGGGGCCTTCGTCATGCCCATCACCCGCTCTGCAGGCCTGCTGATTTCGGCCCTCGCGGCGATCGTGCTGCTGCCCAATCTGGGCGGGCCGCCGCTCTGGGACGACGATGAACCGCGCAACGCGGCCTGCTCGCTGGCGATGCACGCCAGCGGCGACTGGGTGGTGCCCACCTTCAACGGCCGCCTGCGAGTCGAGAAGCCGGCGCTCGTCAACTGGCTGCATCTTGCCGGGTTCGCGGTCGCCGGCGTCAACGAGACGGGCGCCCGCCTGGCTTCGGCGGTGCTCACCATCGGCACCTGCCTGCTCACCGCACTGATCGGCGGACTCCTCTTCAGGCCGGAGGTCGGCTGCTGGGCCGGCATCGTGATGGCGACGTGCCTGTGGACCGGGATCGGGGGCCGGGCCGCCACGCCCGATGCGGCGCTCACCTGGTGCACGACGCTGGCCCTCTGGCTGTTCGTCCGCGGCAGCGGCGTTCCGCTCGCGGGCCGCGGGGACTGGCGGGATGGACCGGTGGCCGTGTCACGTCTCTCCGCCGTGGGCATCGGGGTCGCCTGCGGGTTCGCCATGCTCGCCAAGGGCCCCGTGGGCCTGGTGTTGCCCCTGCTCGCGATCGGCGGATTCTGCTGGTGGCAGGCGGCCAGGGATCCGGGCCGCGCCGGAGGCCTGCTCGCCACCATGGCGTCGGCCACGAGCGACGCGATCCGTGGCCTCCGCCTGCCCGTGATCGCCGCCGCCGCCGTCGCCGTGGCCCTGCCCTGGTATGCCGGGGTCGCCCTGCGCACCGACGGCGCATGGCCGCGCGGGTTCTTTCTGGTGCACAACCTCGGACGCCTCACCACGACGATGGAGGGCCATTCGGGCTCCGCCCTGCTCTACTTCCCCGTGGTACTCCTGGTGGGCACCTTCCCCTGGTCGATGGCCTCGGCGCTCGTCGTTCGTCACGCCGGCCGCGTCGCGACGACATCCCCTGCCATGCGGCTGCTGGTGAGCTGGATCGCTGCCTGGGTGGTGCCGTTCTGCTTCTCCGCCACGAAACTTCCCGGCTACGTCTGGCCGGCCTACCCTGCGGTCGCGATCGCCGTCGCCCACTTCCTCGTCGCCTGGATGGAGCGGCCCGCGCCGGGAGTCGATCGCTGGATGCGGGCGGCGTGGACCTGCCTGGCGGCATCGGGCCTGGGGCTCGCGATCGGCCTTCCCTGGATGGCGACGCGATACGCCCCGGGCGCGGAGTGGCTCGGCCTGATCGGCCTCGTGCCGCTGGCCGGCGCCGCCGTCGCCTGGCGATGCCAATCCCTGTGCTCGCGGATTGCCGCAAGCTCGGCATGGGCGGCCACGGCCTGCTGCACGATCGGGCTCCTGCTCGCCGCGGGGCCGGCGGCCCTCGGCACTGCGGGCGGCACCCGAGACCTCGTGGCCACGCTCGGCCGCCCGGGCCGGCCGCACGTGCCCGTGGGCCTGTTCAATGCCCCCGCCAGCGCGGCCTTCTACGCGAGCCGCGCAACCGGGTGCGGGGCGGTGCACGACCTCGCCGAGCCGGCCGCGGCGGCGGCCTTCGTGGCCAGCCATCCCGGGGCGCATCTGGTCGTGGACGCCCACTACGAGGAACCCGTCACCGCGGCCCTGCCGCCGCACTACCGCGTGGTGCGGGCGGCGACGTCGTTCCCCACGGGCCGCCGCGTGCTGCTGCTCGGCCCCGGCCCCACGGATTCGCCGCGGCGATTCGCCGCCGACCCGGGGGCCATTCCGTCCCGTCGCTGACCTTCTTTCCCGACCGCGTCCCGCAGAGACCCCAGCCGATGCCATTTGGAAAACGCCCGCTGCTCACCGTGCTGTTCGGCTGCCTGGCGACGCTCGCCATCGCCACGGCGCCGACGCCGCTGTGGGACGAGGACGAGGCCCGCTTCGCCGCCGTCGCCCGCGGCATGGTCGAGTCCGGCGACTGGGTGGTGCCCCGCTTCAACGGAACGCTCGCCGTGGACAAGCCGGTGCTGATGCACTGGTGCATGGCCGCGTGCATGACGCTCTTCGGAGTCAACGAGTTCGCAGCCCGACTGCCCTCGATGATCGCCACGCTGCTGACCGCACTGGCCCTCTTTCGAGCCGGCCGGCGCTGGTGCGACGAGACCACGGGCGCCGTCGCCGCAATGGCCTACGTGGGCTGCCTGCTCGTCTCGATCGAGGCCCATGCGGCCACGCCCGACGCCATCCTCACCGCACTCACCACCTGGGCGACGCTGCTGCTGGCGGAGGCCGTGATGCCCGGCCCCGACGGTCGGCTGCGGACGGCGTCGTCCGCCACCGCCGCGATGGCCGGGGCCCTGATGGGACTGGCGGTGGTCTGCAAAGGCCCGATCGGCCTCGTGGGGCCGCTCGCCGTGGTCGGATGCTGGACGTGGTGGCTCGCGCTGCGATCGCGAGCGGCCGCCGGCCCGGCTCCAGCACCGCACCCTGTGCGTGCGGCGCTCGCCGCCGGACTCGACGCGGTCCGCGTGCTTCGGCCCGCGGTGCTCATGGCGGCGGCGATCGCGGCCGCCGTGCCGTGGTACGCCGCCGTCACGATCCGTACCGAGGGAGCCTGGACCACCGGCTTCTTCATGGTGCACAACGTGGGCCGCTTCATGGCGCCGATGGAGAAGCACAGCGGCGGCGTCCTGTTCCACCCGCTCGTGATGCTGGTGGGGTTCTATCCGTGGTCGTGCTTCCTGCCGCTGGCGGTCGTCGTGGCGGCGTGGCGGGTCGCGAAGGGTACGGCCGGCGGCGTCGGGGGCGACGCGATCAGGCTGGCCCTCGTCTGGCTGGTGATCTGGGTGGGGGGTTTTTCAGCCGCCGCGACCAAGCTGCCCAACTACGTGCTGCCCGCCTATCCCGCCGCAGCGCTGCTCGTGGCGGTCATGGCCGTCATGGCCGTCATGGCGGTCATGACGGTCGAGGCCGCGCGACGCGCGGCGGCCGGCTGGCCGCACCCGAGGTGGATGGCCACCGGGCTGGGGTCGCTCGTGTTCGGCGGCGTCGCCACGGTGGCGACCGTGCTGGTGACCAGCCGCCACGGGCTTCCCGGAGCGGAACCCGCCGCCGCGGTGGGCCTGATTCCGCTCGTCGGCGCCGCGGCATGCGGACTTCTCGCCGTCCGCCGCCCGCTCGGCGCCGTGGCGGCCTTCGCCGTCACCGGACTGGCCTACGCCGCCCTTGCCGTGGGACCGGCGCAGACGCTGCTTGCAACCGCCAACACCCTGCCGCGCTTCGTGGAGGAGATGCAGCGCGGCCGGCCGGAGGTCCGCCTCGGCACCTATCTCGTCTCCAGTCCGAACGTGGTCTTCTATGCCCGGCACCCGGTCGCCCAGTTCGCTGCGGGAAGCGAGGCCGCCGTGGCAGGGTTCCTCCGCTCCGCACCGGAGGCCGTGCTGCTCGTGCCGGAGGAGCACTTCGCCGCCGTCGAACAGGCCCTGCCGCCCGGCTTCGGAATCGTCGCCCGGTCACGGCCCGCCTTCCGCACCGACGACCTGCTCGCCGTGGGACGACTGCCGGCCGCGGAGCCCCGAACCGCACAGCTCGACGAGGAGCCCAGGCGATGATGAGCGACGCGCCCGCATCGACCCCGATCCGTGCGGCGGCAGGCGACGAGCCGGCCGTGCTGCGTCGCCCCGCACGACCGCGGCCCCCGGCGGGACTGCTCTCGGTGGTGATTCCGTGCCACAACGAGGAGGAGGTGATCGACGCCACCCACGCGCGACTGCAGGACGTGCTGCAGGCGACGGGCCTGGAGATCGAGATCATCTACGTGGATGACGGCAGCCGCGACGGCACCCTGCACAAGCTCGAGGCGATCGCTGCCCGGGACGGCCGGGTGCAGGTGCTGGAGCTGGCGAGAAACTTCGGGCAGCAGGCGGCGATGTCGGCTGGCCTGGCCGCCGCCCGCGGCGATGCGGTGGTGATCACCGACGCCGACCTGCAGGATCCACCCGAGGTGATCCTGGAGATGGTGCGCCGCTGGCGGGAAGGGGTCGACGTGGCGTACGGACGGCGGCGGTCCCGCGACGGTGAAACCTGGTTCAAGCTCGTCACCGCCCGCGTGTTTCACCGCGCGTTCGCCGGCCTGATCCCCTATCCCACGCCGGTGGACACCGGCGACTTCAAGCTCATCGACAGGGCCGTGGCCGACGCGGTGGTGGCCTTGCCCGAGAAGCGGCGCTACCTCCGCAGCCTCGTGCCCTGGGCAGGGTTCCGGCACGAGCCCGTCTGGTACGACCGCCACGCCCGCGCCGCCGGGGCCACCAAGTACTCGCCCTGGAAGCTGCTCAAGCTCGCCGGCGACGCCCTGATCCTGTCGTCGGACGCCCCGGTCCGGCTCACGTGGGTCGCGGCGGGATCGCTTGCGGCCGTCGGCCTCGGAGCTGGCGGCTGGGCGGCGATCCGGTCATGGACGACCCCCGAACCCCAGCCTGGGCTCTCGCTGGCTGCCGTCGTGTCGATCGTCACCCTCGCGGCAGCCGTGCAGTCCGCGGGGGTGGCCGTGGTCGGCGAGTACGTGGTGCGGGCCTAACGGGAAGCGCAGGGCCGCCCCAGCTGGGTGGTGAGAAGGACGATCGGCGGCAGCAGGGCCGCCACGCGGCCCGCCTCGAAGGCGGCCTGACCGGTTTTTCGATGCGTGCCTCAGCGGCTCGCTGGCGGCACACGTCGCGTCGCCGGGATGCGGACGACGTCGCCCCGGCTCGGCCTACTTCGGTGCCAGCGCCGCTTCGATCGCGGCGATCACCTCGGGATCGTCCGGCCGAACCCGCGTCGTGAAGCGGCCCCGAACAGCCCCGTCGCGGCCGATCAGGAACTTCTCGAAGTTCCAGGCGATCTCCCCCGGGGGATCGGCCGACTCGATCAGCGCCGTGAACAGCGGCGGCCGATGCGGCCCCTTGACCGTAATCTTGGCGAACATGGGAAACGTGACGCCGTACTTTGCCGTGCAGAACTCGGCGATTTGGGCTTCGGTCCCCGGCTCCTGGCCCCCAAAGTCGTTCGCGGGGAATCCGCAGACGACGAGGCCGCGATCCTTGTAGGTGTCGTGGAGTTTCTGGAGTGCGGCGTACTGAGGCGTGGCTCCGCAGCGACTGGCCACGTTGACCACGAGGACCACCTTCCCCTGGTAGCTGGCGAGATCGACCGCCGCGCCATCGAGCCCCTTCATCTCGCCGACCAAGGGCGACGCCGCACCTGCCGGGCGGCCGGTGATCATGGCCGTCGCCACCGTCGAGATGACCAGCATGACGAGAAAAACCGACCGGACGAAGGCCATGGGAAGTCTCCTGTTCAGGGTGCAGTCAGGGTGCAGTCAGGGTGCGGATCGGAAGGGTCGACGCGGATCAATCGCACAGCATGTTCGGCCGCGAACCTCGCGGGCTCAGGAGGCCTGCTGTCTCACCAAGCCGTCACGTCATTGAAGGCGCCTCCTCCAGCGGCGTCCAGGTGGTGAACATGGCCGCCTGGCCGTGAAGCTCGCCGCCGGCGTCCACCAGATTCCACACGGTCGCACGCTCGATGCGGAATCGTCGGCCCGCGCGGCTGATCCTCACGCCCGCGTAGTCGTCGACGAAACCCTCCCGTCGCGTCCGCTCCAGCAGTCGCGCCCGCTCCTCGCGGTGCACCGGCTCGGCCGTCATGCGGGACGGCGTTCGCAGCAGCACGTCGGCCTCCATGTGCCAGAGCTGCAGCGCGGCGTCGTTGCCGTACGACAGCAGCGGATCGTCGCCCAGGCCATGGGCTACGACCACGAACGGCGCCCGATAGAGCCTCTCAGCGCGGGCAATGTCACTGCCCTCGCCGTCCACGAGCGGTCTCCCCACGATCTCCGCATACGAATCGATGATCAGCCGGGCCCGGGACACCCAGTCGGGCCTGCTCCACGGCTCCGGGCTGCTTGCTATTCGGCGGCTCACTGCGTGTGTCTCGCGGTTGGCAGGTCGGGCACGCCCTCCGGGGGGAGCCTCGTCGTCCGAGCCCATGATACGGATCGGAACGCCACCGACGCCCCCGTGGGTTGCCGACCCTGGCTGTCTGGGCAATCTCGGTTCTCTCCACCGCCCCCACGACCGCGTCCACCGGCTTCTTTCAAGGAAATCTCCGGGGAAGACCGCCCGATCCCGTTCGTACGGTGTGAGAACCAGTCGCCCTCACAATCGGAATATCGCAAAAATTGGGAAATCGATTCGCAATTATGGTGAAATCAGGTAGCATCCAGGTGGGTTCGTGGCCGGGCCTAAAAACAACGGTTTTTCGCTCGTTCGAGCGGATTTATGGAAGCTTCCTCGGTTTCCCCGCAGCCATCGCCTTTCGCCCGTGGCCGCTCGGCCGCCCGCGGCGAAAAGCGGTGGGACCGCCTCCCCGGCACCTCGGAGGCCGTCCGCCGGCTCGAGGAAAACATCGCCCGCGTCGCCACGTTCGACTGCTCGGTGTTGATCTCGGGGGAGACGGGCTGCGGCAAGGAAGAGGTGGCGAGGGCCATCCATGCGGCCGGCCCCCGAAGCGAAAAGCCCTTCGTGGCGATCAACTGCGGTGGACTCGTGGCGGACCTCGCGGAAAGCCAGTTGTTCGGCCACGAAAAGGGGGCCTTCACCGGGGCCTTCGGCTCGTCACGCGGGGCGTTCCGGGCTGCCGACGGCGGGATCATCTTCCTCGATGAAATCGGGGAACTGCCGCTCGACCTGCAACCCAAGCTGCTTCGCGTGCTGCAGCGATGGGAGGTGACGCCCGTTGGATCGACGGAAGCGCACTCGATCGACGTGCAGGTGATCGCGGCCACCAATCGAGATCTCGAAGCAGAGGTCGCCGCCGGCGCCTTCCGCGAAGACCTGCTCTACCGCCTCAACACGATCCACATGACGGTGCCCCCGCTCCGGGCCAGGACCGAGGACATCCCGCGATTCGTGGAGCATTTCTCAGGTCATTTCGCCCGCGAGTACTCCCGGCCGAAGTGGGAGCCGGACGACCGAACCATCGAACGGTTCATGCGTCACTCGTGGCCGGGCAACGTCCGCCAGCTCGCCCAGACGATCCAGCGGATCTACGTGTTCGAGGATCGGGTGGATGTGGTGCTGGCCGAGGTCTTCGACGCCTCGGCCGCCCCCGCGGCCCGTGCCATTGCCGACGCGCTGCCCCCTGCGGAGGCCGCCGCCATTGACGTGGCGACGGACGCGCCGCCGACTGCCGGCGAGCCCGCCGCTGCGGCCGAGGGCCGCGTGCCGGTGTTCAACCTCGACGAACTCCGTCGTCTTGCCGTGCGCCAGGCACTCGAGTTCACCGAGGGGCACCGCGGCCAGGCGGCGGCGCTCCTGGGTGTTTCGCTCAATACGATGACGCGGCTTGTCGCCGAATCGTGCCCGGATTCTCCGAGCAAGTCGGGCCGCAAGCGGTCGCCGCCGCCACCGCTGCCTCGATAGCACTCATCTCGACGGCACTCACGCATCTCGACGGCACTCATCCTGTTCACGCGGCAGTCTCGCTCGTCCGTGCCGCTCGGGGCTGCCCGTGCCCATCGCCCGGCGTCACGAGGTCACGGCAAGCCACCACGCGAAGACGGTGAGGCCGACTGCCGCCGCGAGAAACACCCAGGCCCAGGGATTGGGTGACACCCGCGTCGCCCGGGTCGTCCGGCGCAGGCGGCGACTGAACTCAGCCCACGTTTCCGCCGACGCCCGGCCGGCGGCGATCACGCTCACAGTCCGGGCGGGGCCGCGGTCGTCGAGGTGCACCTGCAGATCGCGGGCCGGCAGGGCCGCGGTCTCGCCCGCCCAGCGGGCCGAAGGATCAAGGGCCGTGACGACGGCCGCCACGAGCGGCCGCATTTGATCGAGCCCGATGTTGTAGACGACCATCCGCGGACGGGCGGCCAGCATCGCGAAGGACACGGCCAGCGCGAAGGCCAGCAGCAGGGCCACGGCCGTCCAGGCCGACATGCCGGCGGCCGGCTGGATCATGGCGAGCGGACCCGCGATCACGAGTCCGGTGAGGCCGCACGCGAGGAGGGCGACGTCAGCCTGGCCGGAGAGGACGACAGGACGACGCCGAAGGTTCAGGCCGCCGATCAGGGCAAGGTACGCGGCAAGGGGCAGGAGCGCGGCCCACAGCGGCACGTCGGTCAGGGCGATGCGCATGATTCGTGCCGTCGGTTTCCCGGCGCTCGTGGAGGATCCAGCGAAGGTGATCGCACGCGGCCGACCTCAACCCCTCAGCGCGAGCCACGCGAGCCAGGCGAGCCAGCCTGCCTCCGCGACCGCCAGTGCGAGAAACACCAAGCGTGGCGAGCGATGTGTCGTGCTGCGATGCATCAGGAACCCGGAACTCCTCGGACCCTCGCCAGGTCGACACCCGTGCCGTCGCGTGCCCGAGGCGACGTCGTCGACGTCGAACTAGATGGAGTCAGGGACGACGAATGCGAGATCACGGGCGAACGCCTCGCCAAAGCTGTAGACGTCGTGAAAATCCTCCCGCTTGTCCGCCCGCGTCTTCCGCATCTGCCCGATGCCGATCATGTTGAACACGATCTCGCCGATGTCGTCTGTCCTGTGGATCCCCCAGACGGCGAGCACCGTCGGGGCAAGGTAGCCGTACTGCTGCAGGCCATACCGCCGGGCCGCTTCGCAGAGTTCCTGCCCGGAAACATGGCGTTCCACGGGCCGGCGGCGGCGTCCCTGCTTGGATCTCGTCGAAGCTCCCGTATCGGTCGGCAGCGGTTCGAGATCCTCCGCCGCCGGGGCCTGCCCCATTCCCAGCGCATCCTGGGCGAATGAGAGGGCTTCGAGCACGAAGAGATACCCGTCGAGCGAATACCGCCTGTCGCGCTGCAGGAGTTGAAAAAGCGGATGGGAGGGATCGATCAGCGGCATCGGCAGGCTCCGGACCCGGGGACGTCCGAGTATACACCTGGATGCCACCTCGGCCGACCAACCCATGGACCGATCAGGTGGTCGCAGGAGACCGCGGTGGCCGTCCGGCCGCATGCCCGACGTCACCGCACGGCGGCCGCTCCAGCCGCCGCCGCCGTGGGAGGCTGCTGCAGATCCTCGAGCACGTACTTGTAGCCGAACGGTGTCATCGGCTTGGCGAAGTCTCGGATCAGGTCGAGCCCGCGGTCGATCAGGTTGGTCCGGGGATCGAACTGATAGACGTCACGATCCTGGCTGCCCGGCTTGTAGATCTGGATCGCGAACGGCATCAGGTCGCGGGCCTGGAGGATCAACTCGACCTTCGAGAAGTTTGCCGCATCCGCCTGGAACTTCGGCAGCGATTCGAGCCAGATCTGATCGCGGACATCGGGGGGGGTGATGATCCTCATCCAGTACCGCTTCCGCAGCGTGTCGGCCTTCGCTCCGAAGACGAACGGCAAGGGGCCGTCGCTGATCGCCTTGCCGCGCATCTCGGGTGGCAGCTTGGTCTCGCGGAGTTGTCGCTCGGCATGGCGAAACTCGTAGATGCTCTCACCGTTGCAGACCCAATGCTCGCCGGCATCGCCGCCCCGGATCTCGTAACGGCGGGCGTCGGGGCTCCACTGCTTCGTCTCGTTGACCTTGAAGAGGCCCTTGTCCGGAGCGGCGTACTTCAACTCGCCCACGCTCTCCGCGAAGGCGAGTCGCTCGCCGTTGGCATCCGCAGGACTCCACGCGTTGTATTCCCACTTGTGAAACGTGCATGCCCAGGTCCGCACGGCCGCGTTCCTGGTCTCCCAGGCCGCCAGCAGCTGGTCGAGCGCCGCCTGCTGCTCCGGCGTCAGGGCGGGCGGCTGGGGCGCGACCGGGGATGCCGACGCCACCCGCTGTGCGGGCTGCTCGGCCCCGGTCATCCCCGGTCTGGCTCCCGCCGGCGCGGCGCCCACCGGCGCTGTCTGGCCCTCGGCGGCCGCGCCGAGGAGGGCGACGGCCATCGCGGCTGCCAGCGAAAGCACGCGGCGGTGGTGCGGGAAGCGGCGGGCCATGGGAAGTCTCCGCGAAGACCGGGGAGCCGAGACAGTAGCAGTCCGTCGCCGGACGGGCGAGGGCGTTTCGGGGCCGTTTGGCGGGGCCCGGCGGCCTCAGCCCGGCTCTTCCAGATAGGTGTAGCCCCCGAGTCCCTCCTCGTAGAACTTCAGGAACCGGCCTGCCTGACCGTCGCAAATCACACCGTCACGGACGGCCTGCTCAATCGAATCCCGCAGCCGCTGCACCAGCTGGTTGGAGTCGAACTCCACGTAGTCGAGCACCTCGCGGACGGTATCTCCCTTGATCACCGCATCCACGACCACCTCCCCGCGGTCGTCCATGCTGACGTGCACCGCATTGGTGTCGCCGAACAGGTTGTGGAGATCGCCGAGAATCTCCTGATAGGCGCCGATCAGGAATGCCCCGAGGTAGTAGGGCTCGTTCTGCCAGGTGTGCAGCGGGAGGGTCCGCTTGACGTCACGGCGGTCGATGAACTGGTCGATCTTTCCATCGGAGTCGCACGTCACGTCCCCGAGGACGGCGGCGCGGTTCGGACGCTCGTTGAGGCGATGGATCGGCATCACCGGGAAGAGCTGCTTGATCGCCCAGCTGTCGGGAATCGACTGAAAGAGGGAGAAGTTGCAGAAGTAGGTGTCGGATAGCGACGCCTGCAGGCCCTCGAGCTCCTCCGGGACGTAGTCAAGCGCCCGCGCCAGCTTGCCGATCCGCCGGCAGATGGCCCAGTAGAGGTTCTCCACCGCCGATCGCTGGTCGAGCGGAAGATAGCCGCTGGCGAACAGGTTCATGGCCGTGTCGAGGGCCTGCTGCGCGTCGTGGTAGCTCTCCAGCAGGTTGCGCGTGTTGATGCCCTGGCACGTCTCCCAGAGGTCGTGGAGCGGCTGCTCCGCGTCGGCCGCCGGCTCGCTCACGTCGGTCGTGCCGCCCTGCTCCGAGACGCCGAGCACGCCGAAAATCAGCATGCTGTGGTAGGCAACGACCGCCCGCCCGCTCTCCGAGATGATGGTCGGATGGGGCACGCCCGCCTCGTCGCAGGCCGTCTGAATCTGGTGGACGACGTCGTTGGCGTATTCCTGCAGGCTGTAGTTGACGCTCGACTCGAAGTTGGTCTGCGAGCCGTCGTAATCCACCCCGAGTCCGCCGCCGACGTCGAGATACCGCAGGCCCGCGCCTCGGCGGACCAGCTCCGTGTAAATCCGCGACGCCTCGTTGAGCGCCGCCTTGATATGGCGGATGTTGGTGATCTGGCTGCCCTGGTGAAAGTGCAGCAGCTGCAGACAGTCCTCCATGCCCCGCGAGGCGAGCAGGTCGAGCCCGCGCACGATCTCGCTGGCCGTGAGCCCGAACTTGCTCCGAAAGCCGCCCGACGACTGCCAGCGGCCACTGCCGCGGGCGGCGAGCTTGACCCGCATGCCAAGCCGCGGCCGCACCCCCAGCTTTTCGGCGTACTCGAGGATCAGGTGGAGTTCGGAGAATCGCTCGACCACGGGGATGATTCGCCGGCCGATCTTGTGGGCCAGCATCGCCGTCTCGATGAATTCGGCGTCCTTGAAGCCGTTGCAGATGATCGGCGTCTCGTTGTCGGCAAGCGCGATGACCGCCAGCAGTTCGGGCTTGCTGCCCGCCTCGAGGCCGAAGCGGTAGGGCTTGCCGAAGCGGAGCACCTCCTCGACCACCTGACGCTGCTGGTTGACCTTCACCGGATAGACACAGCAGTAGTCACCGCGATAGCCGTTTTCCCGCATGGCGGTGGCGAACACGCCGTGAAGCTCGCCCAGGCGGTGCTGGAGCATCTCGGCGAACCGCAGGAGGATCGGCAGGTCGATGCCCCGCACCTGGAGTCGATCGACGAGTTGCTTGAGATCGATGCTCTTGGTCGGATTCTTGTCGGGGTGGACGAGCAGGTTTCCCGTGGGTCCCACGGAGAAGTAGCCGTTGCCCCAACGGCTCACCTCGTACAAGTCGGCGGCGTCCGCGATGCTCCAGTGCTTGAGGTCGAGATCGACCGCCATTCGAGGCCCTCACTCGGATACAGGGATCGAAAATACCACTCGGCAACTCGGACCGAAACCACGAGAACGTCTGGCGTGATGACGCCACTCGCTCGCCTCCGCAGAGTGTAGCGTGCGCGGCCCGCGTGACCATGCCGCTCGGACACGCTGCGCCACTCATCCGACCGCCGCTTGACCCTCCCGCGTCGTTTCGGCACCGCATCTGGATTCCGCGGGCTTCAGCCTGCGGCGCCCAGAAGCCTCCGCGAGGGGCTCCCCATGCCCCGAGAGCCGGCGTCCGCCGACAAGCGAAGCCAGGATGGCGAAGCGCAGGCGGCGTCGAGTGAGCCGAGGTCACGACGACCTCGGCGAACGTCCGGCGACGGGGCATGGGGAGACCCGAGCGTCCCGAACGTCCGGCGACGGGGCGCGGGGAGCCCCGAGCCCCAGGAACGCGCCGGGACCCCGGAAACGCAGCAGGATCACGGGATAAACCGGATCACATCCGTACCCGCGTCCAGCCCGGACGCGCGACGATCACCGCCATCGCGAGCCCCCGCAGCGTCAGGTCGGCTGCCATCGCCAGCCACGCCCCCCGCGCACCGAGACCGGCGCCGGCCAGCGTGCCCCATCCACCCGGGATCGAAACGTCCCCACAGGCGAGCAGCAGGGCCAGCGGCAACCGCACGGCGGCGAGGCCGACGAAGTTGACCACCAGCGGAGGTCGCGTGGCTCCGCCGCCGCGCAGTCCGCCGGACAGCACCATGAGCAGCGCCAGGGGTGGCTGGGCAAAGGCCACGATGCGAACCAGTCCGGCCGCACGAACGGCCACCTCGGGCCCGGCGCCGGAGCCGGCGAACCAGGCCGCCAGGGGATCGGCCCAGCGGTGGAATGCGGCCCCTGCCGATCCCATCAGCACCACGGCGGCCAGAGCGGCCCGCCAGACACCGCTCCGCGCCCGGCGTTCATCCCGAGCCCCGAGGTGCTGCCCCGCGAGCGTCGCTGCGGCCACCTGAAAGGCGCTGCCGGGCAGGAAGGCGAGCGACTCGATCGTGACGGCCACCGCATGGGCTGCAGCATCGACGTTCCCGAGCCCATTGACGATCGACAGGAACGTGAGGTGGCAGGCGGCATTGGCGGCGGCGTCGACGCCTGCCGGAACACCCACCCTGGCGATCCTCCGCAGCCGGGCCGGCTGCGGCCGCCAGTCCGCCCGCTCCGGCCGCAGGCCCCGCGAGTCGGCGAGCAGCAATCCCATGACGCAGGCGGCCCCGCAGCAATAGCCCGCCGCCGTTCCCCACGCGAGCCCGTCCCATCCCATCCGTGGCAATCCGCCGACGCCGGTCGCGAGGGCGTAACTCATGCCCGCGTTGACGATATTGACCACCGACATCGAGATCAGGCCCGACACCATGTCACCGGCCCCGCGCAGGGCCGCGACACCCACCCAGATGACCGCCATGGCCGGCAGCGTGGGCAGCACGATCCCGAGATACCGCGCGGCCAAGGCGCTGCTCTCGGCAGGCAGACCGAACGACCGGATCAAGCCGGCGCCCCAGATCATGATCACCAGGCCCATGACGAGCGTGGCGCCGGCCGCCACCAGTCCGCACTGGGCGAGCGACCTCCGCGCCGCCGTCATGTCACCGCTCCCCGCAGCCCGCGACACCAGGGCCGTCACGGCGACGGTGGGCACCGCGAACAGCACCGGAAGGAAGGCGAGGCAATAGGCCACCAGCCCCACCGCGGCCAGCGGTTCGGCCCCGGCGAAGAGGTTGCCGGCCAGCCACTTGTCGACAAAGCCCACCGCCAGCGCGAGAAACTGCTCGAGCAGCACGGGCAGCACGAGGGCCGCAAGCGGCTTGACGCGGCCGCCGTGTTTCAGGAGAAGAGTTCCTTGATCACCTTGCCGGAGTTGGCGATCCTCATCGGCCGGCCGTTCTTCGCGGTGAACGTGATCTCCAGCGGAATGCCCAGCGCCTTCAGCACGCTTGCCATCAGGTCCTGCGACGAATAGGCCTCGGAGACGACTTCCTTGCCGGTGTCGTTCGTCTCCCCGACGACGACGCCCCGCTTGAAGTCGCCTCCGCCCACCACGACGCTCCAGCTTCGAGCCCAGTGATCGCGGCCGGCGCCGCCGTTGATGGTGGGCGTGCGGCTGAACTCGCCCATCCATATCACCACGGTGTCGTCGAGCATGCCCCGCTGGGCGAGATCCTCGACGAGGGCGCTCATCGCCTGGTCGAGCACGGGCAGCTTTTGGTTCTGCAGGGTCGGAAAAATAGCGGCGTGGTTGTCCCAGCCACCAAGGTCGACCTCGACGAAGGGAACGCCCATTTCCACCAGCCGCCGGGCCATCAGGCAGCCCTTGCCGAACCCGCTCGTGCCGTACCGCTCCTGGACGTCCTTGGGTTCCTTCGCGACCTTGAAGGCGTTCATCTGCTCGCTGGTCATCAGCTTGACGGTCTTCTCGATCACCTTGAAGTGGTCGTCGGCTGAGGCACCGCGCCGCTCCCCGATGAACCGCTGCTCGATCGTCGTCAGCATCTGCATCCGCTGCGCAAGCCGGGCGGGATCGACGCCCATGTCGAGATTGCGGACGTTGCCGTTGGAGTCGACCACGAACGGGGCCCACGTCATGCCCAGGAATCCGGGCCCCACGCTGCCGCCGCCCACCGAGACGAAGGGCGGGATTTCGAGTTGGGGCGACTGGTCCGCCAACTCATGGGCGATCACCGCGCCGTAACTCGGGTGCTCGACGTTGGGATTGGGCACGTAGCCGGTGTGCATGTAGTACCGGCCCCGCATGTGGTCGGCCTCGCGGGTGCTCATCGAGCGCACGACGGCCATGTGATGCATCTGCTTGGCCATCAGCGGCATGTGCTCGCAGATCTGCACGCCGTCGGCGCTGGATGCGATCGGCTTGAAGGGCCCGCCCGTGGGCTGGCCCGGCTTGAGGTCCCAGATGTCGATGCTGCTGGGTCCTCCTCCCATCCAGAGGAGGATCGCGGCCTTGTGCCGCTTTCTCATGTCGGTGGCATTGGCCCGGATCGCGTTCGTGAACGCGGTGGCCGGAGCCGCCAGGGCGGCGGCGCCCGCCATGTGATTGAGAAAGTGCCGGCGGCTCATGCCGGCGGGCAGGTCGATGCGGTGCGACATCGCGTGGTCTCCCCGGAGTCTCGACGTGACGATCAATGCTTGATGATGAACTCGTTGGAGTTCAAGACTGCCCACCAAATGTCCTGCAGCGAGCCGACGACGTCTCCCTTGCGGGTGTCGATGATCCTCCTGGCCGCCGCCAGTTCGGGCGCCGACGGCTTCCTCGCCAAAGCCGCGAGGTACAGGGCCTCGATCCTCGCCTGATCCTTCATCGGGCCAGCGGCCACGCGGTCGAGAAAGCCGCCCTTGCCCGTCGAGACGGCGGTCTTGATCATGTCGCCGTTGAACATCATCAGCACCTGCGGAATCGAGCCGTTGAAGGTGGTCGCATCGTCACCCTCGTCGGTTCCGAAGGCGATGACGAACTGCGCGAGCCAGGCGTCCTTCTTTTTGGCCGCCTCCTCGCCCCGGGCCGCCTGGTCGGCCTCCGTGGCCGTGAGCAGCGACTCATAGAGTTCCTCCGCCTGCATCTGCCTGAGGTAGAAGTGGGTGAACTTCGGCTTTTCGCCGAGCGCTGGATCGTCGCGGTCGTTCGCGGCGGTGGTCCTGCTGGAGAGCGCGTAGGGCCTCGACAGCACGATCCAACGCACCAGTTCCTTGAGGTCGAAGCTCTGCTCGCGAAACCGCTCGGCGAGGGTCTCGAGAAGCTCCGGATGCGACGGGGAGTTGTGCTCTCCGAGATCATCCACCGGCTTCGTGAACCCGTAGCCGAGAAAATGGCCCCACATGCGGTTCACGATCGCCCGAGCGAAGAACGGGCTGGCCTTCACGAGCCTGGCGAGTTCCCTGCGGCGATGCACGCCGTAGGACGTGCCGTCCTCCATCGTCGCCGGCAGGTAGCCGCTCTTCGAGATCTCCGTGCCGTCGACGAACACCGGATAGGCCACCTCCATCAGGCCGTTGCGGCGCTCGTAGAACACGGCGGCCTCCTCCGGATTCCCGGACTCGCCCGCGAAATCGTCGTCGACGAGTTCCACCCACTGCACGTCGTCGGTTCCGGCCCGCCGGCGAAGCGCGCGGGTCTGTCGAAAGAAGCCGTTGAGCTCCCAGAACTGGTTCTGGTGCTTGCCGGTGTCAAACGGATGGTCATGGCACTGCGTGCACTGCACCTGGAGGCCGAGAAAGATCTGCGCGGTCTTGGCCGTCGCCTGAACGCCGTTCTCGACGCCCATCTCCTCCATCTTGCCCGCGAGGAAGTTGGTCGCCCCGTTGAAGCCCTCCACGTCCTTCCGGTTCGCATTGGCCCCGGTGGCCGTGACGAGCTCCTCCATGAACCGGTCGTAGGGAATGTTCTTGGAGAACGCGCGGCGGAGGTACTGCCGCATGCCGGGCCTGTTGACCCGTTCGTTGGCGACGTCGCGGCCGATGAGGATCGTGCTCCAGACGTCGGTCCAATGCCGCGCGTATTCGTCGACATAGTCGTCGCCGAGCAGACGCGTCACGAGGTCAGCCCGCTTCGTCGGTGCCTTGTCCGCCAGGAAGGCCCTGAGTTCGTCGATCCGGGGAATCCGGCCGATGAGATCCAGGTGAACCCTGCGGCACCATTCACCCGCGGTGGCCTCAGGCGATGGTGGAAGCTTCGCATCGGCCCACGCCGCCGCCACGAGCTCGTTGATCTCCTTCACCTGGCGGATGCCATGGTGGTCCGAGAGGCCCTCGTCGCCAATCGCCGGGGCGGCAATCGCGACTCCCGGCAGCAACGACCAGAGCATCCGCGCCACCATCAAGCCGGGGCGAACCAGCCACGGGCTGCAGACACGGCGAGGAACGACAGCAGGCATGACACGCCTCGCGCGACAGGCCGACGGACACGACCTATCACGAGTCTAGTCCACGGCGGGCAGCCGTCCCACCGGTGGGCGGGGAGAGCCCGTGGCTCCCGGGTTCCGCATGCTTCAGAACAATCCGCCTCGGGGGGCCCGCGACGGGTGCTCGGCGGGGCCGTCAGGCCGGCCAGACCCGGGATCGCGCGACCGGGATCACGCGCCCGACGCTCTTCCGGCGTGTCATACGGCTCACACGAGAGCCTCGCGCGTTCGTGAGGCTCGGGGCTGCCCATGCCCATCGCTGGACGCTCGCGTCGGGCATCCTGCCCGCCGCTCGCTCGGATGCCGCCTTCGCTTCGCCCTCCGGGCTGCGCTCGGCGGCATACGCCGGCTCTCGGGCACGGGCAGCCCCTCGCTGGGATTTTTGGAGCCGCAGGCTTGCAGCCTGCGGAATGCGGGTGGCGTCTGGTGCAGGATGCAAGCCAGCACCTCCTGGGGGCAGATTCACGCGCACCGCATCTCGTAGCCGCAGGCTTGCAGCCTGCGGGATCCGGTCGCGATGCTGGTTCATCGCCGCCCCTCGCCACGTATTCGGGACGCGGGAGGATCACGTCGAGGCCGCCTCAGTCCCAGGAGCAGCCGCTGACGCTGGCCGGGCGGGCGGCGATCGCGGCGGCACGCAGCGGGGCGAGGTCGGCGGCCTCGGCCGTGGCGGCCGCAAACTCCCAGGGCTGCACCAGCACGCCCCCCGACGCCGAGACCACCCAGGCGGAGCCCTTCTTCACGCCGCTGGCCACCGTCGGCACCGAGGCGGGCACGTCGTAGGCCGGCAGCGACAGGCCCGCAGGATCGGTGAGCGGCGTCAGGTCGCAGCCCGCCCGGCCGGCGAGCTGCCGGCCCTCGATCAGCGCCGCCACCACCGCCAGATCGATGCAGGACGCCAGCTCCGCGAACACCGGCTGCCTGACGGCGAGCGCGTCGTAGGAGGCGGTCATCGCGGCACACCAGGCCTTCGCCGCCGCGTCGGCCGGCGCGGCCCCGCGGCGCATCCCGCCCGCGGCAGCCACGTCGCCCTCCGTCAGGCACTTCATCCGCCGGCCGCCGATCCGCCAGGCGAGCTCGTCGGCGTCGCGGGCGAGCGGCTCGTAGTCGGCCTCCAGCCAGAACCGCGGCAACGCCGCGGCCCGGCCGCCGGCCGGCACCATGGAGAGGTAGCTCGGCAGTCCCTTCACGCCCGAATCGTCGAGCCCCATTCCGATCCGCTTCATGCGGTAGTCGGCGGCCACGAGCACCTGCGCGAAGCGGCTGTCGGCCGGCACGCCGCCCACGGTCACCCGCTGCGGGCCGACCGCCTCCTCCAGCGTGCGAAAGGTGGCCTGCGGGTCGCCCATCACGCCCTGCCGCGCGAGCACCGCCTGCAGCCGGGCCACGCCCTCCGGGCTCGGGTCGATCGAGCAGGTGATGCCGCCCTCGCGGACGCCGTGGATGGCCCGCAGGCAGACGACGAGGTCTTCGAGCTGCAGCGGCGGCCGCCGTGTCGCGGCGCCCACGACGGCGCCGGTGCGGTCGACGGCGAGCGCGTCGGCGGGGCCGACGAGAAGGATGTCCTTGCCGTCGGGGTCGACGAACACCCGCTCCACCCGCTGCAGGCCGCCGAGAAACACGACTTCGGCCGGCAGGGGCTCGCGTGTCGCGGCCGATCTCCGCACGGCGGCGGCCACGGCCGCGAGCGACACCGTTCGCGCGTCGCCGGGCGTGCCCGACCAGCCGCCGGCGGCGAGCGCCTGCGTCCGCTCCGCGGCGAGCGATTCCAGCGCCCGCGGCTCGAGCGTGCGGACGATCCCGTCGGCGTCGACGGAGATCCCGCCCACGGCCCCGCGAAAGCCGAAGCCGCC
>JBJTQP010000216.1:0-7800 GCA_046075685.1 Planctomycetaceae bacterium
GCCATCCTGGCTGCGCTTGCTCCCAGAGCCCGGCTCCCGGGCCACGGGCAGCCCCAGCCCAAAGTCGGGCCCTCCGGAGCGCGGGTTTTCCACCCGCGGTGCCCTTCCACAGACCCCGCTCCGGAAGCCCCGAGCGCGTGAGCCCTGGGGGCTGGGCCGCGAGTGGGGCCGGCTCGGAGCTGCCCGCGGCCCGTCGCCGGACGTTCGCGAATGCCATCGTGGCATCCGCTCACTGCCCGTCCGCTGCGCTTCGCCATCCTGGCTGCGCTTGCTCCCATAGCCCGCTCGAGGGCATGGGCAGCCCCGCGCTGAGGTTTTCGTAGCCGCAGGCTTGCAGCCTGCGGAATCCGGCCGGCCGCGGAGCTGAACCGACGTGCGAGGATCACGTGGAGTCCGTATGAGTCGGCCGCGGGACTCGGGCGGCACCAGGGTCAGTTGCATCTCAAAGGTCTGAGCACGCTCTCCGCGGAAGCCGCCGAAGGTCTGGCACGCCATGGTGGCGATCTGCAGCTCAACGGCCTGAACACACTTTCTTCCGAGGCGGCCGAGGCAGTGGCGAACACCCGAGAAGGATCCCCAGCCTGTGCCGGCGGTGCAGGAGCGTTCCGTCGTCTGACGAGCGCGGTCGTGACGCGTCGCCGACTCCTGCAGACTCTCAACGCACCGGCCGCGAGGCCCGACACCCGTCGTCAGCGGACGGCGGTGCGGAGCCAGATCGTCGGCACCGGCGGGAGAGCGGCCGTGATCGCCCGCGGCGTGCGGCGGCCTGCAGCGGCGGGGTCAAGCGGCTCGAAGCCGATGGACCGAGCGGGCGAGTCGGGTCCGAGTGTGAAGTCGCCGTGCTCCGGATCCTTGAAACACGGATCGGCCACGATCGATGCCTCGTCCTGCCCTTCGGCCTGCCGGGCCACGAGGTTTGTGCCGCCCGGGAACACCACGGGCTTGCCCGCGTGCCAGTAGCAGTTGGCCCTCGTGACGAGGCCCTCCGTCCAGTCGCCATTCACCACCGGTACGTCGGCCTCCCACCAGATGATGTTCCGCTCGAAGCGAAAACTCGTGTGCTGCTCGATCTTGCTCCGCTGGATCTGCCAGTCGCGGGCGATCGCGAACACGTTGTTCTCGATCGTGTTGTCGCGGCCATAGTGCTGGTGGAAGCCGCCGGAGCTGGTGCGATACACGAGGTTCCTGCGCATCGCTATCCCGCTGGAGCCCTCGTCGGTGTAGAGGCCCCAGCCGCCGTAATCGTGGCTCATGATGTCGTGGATGTGGTTGCCCTCCACGACCGTGCCCGGCGAGACGCCGAGCGTGTACACGGCCCCCATGTCGGAGAGCACGCCGCAGCCCAGGTCGTAGATATGGTTGCGGAGGATCCGGTTGTGG
The DNA here is from genome assembly GCA_046075685.1 of Planctomycetaceae bacterium. GTDB lineage: Bacteria > Planctomycetota > Planctomycetia > Pirellulales > UBA1268 > QWPN01. The sequence goes on from JBJTQP010000216.1 coordinate 1,381, forward strand.
TGCGCGCGGCTGTCGGCATATCCCCACACCCACCCCACCGAGACGCCCGTGTAGGTGAAGTCGTGGATGTCGCACAGCTCGATCGTGCAGTGGTCGGCATGGCCGATCCACACGCCGACCGCCGCCGAGTGGAGCCGGCCGCCGTGGGCGATCGTGCAGTCGCGGACGGCGATCCGCTCGACCGTTCCTCCCTCGCCCTCGATCCGGCCGGGTGTGCCCCAGGCATGCGGGCCGCCGGACGTGCCGATGAGCACACCGCCGCCGCCGAGATCGACCAGTTCGCACTGCTCGAGGCTGCAGTCGGCGCAGCCGGCGCCGAACTCGAAGCCATAGCGGCCCACGTGCCGCACGCAGCAGCCGGTGAAGACGACGTCCCTGGCGGCCGTGGCGACGATGCTGCCGCCCAGGTTCACCTCCGCCTGCGGGAACGACTGCCCGTCGGCCGGCAGCGACCAGTTGCCGTGGGCGAACGTGAGGCCCTCGAATCGCAGATGGGCCACGTGCCGGCCCGCCGCAACATCACCGCGCAGCTCGACGAGCCGGTCGAGCAGCGGCGCGATCACGGCCACGGTTTCGGGTGTCTCGCTCTCGCGTGGGCAGTAGGTGAGCGTGCCCGTCGGCCGGTCGAGATACCACGATCCCGGCTCGCCGAGTGCCTCGCGCACGTTCTCCACGAGGAACCGGTTGCCCTTGGGAAACGAGCACCAATCCGCCGGCACCCACGTCCGCCCGGCAAACGTCACGATCCGCGTCGCTGAGTCGGCCGGATTGTCCTCGATCGAGCTGATCGGCATCCGGCTCATCGTCCAGCGATGGACGGCGACGACCTCGACGTCGTCGAGGTTCGCCCAGTCTCGACGCACATCGTCGCCTGCAAACACCAGGCGATCGTGCCCCTTTCCGTCGCTCGCCGGCGAGGGATCGGCCTGCCCTGCGATCGTATGCCAGCCCGCGGCTGGGAGCACCGGCCGAAACCGGCGCTGGTCGTTGACGAAGAGTTGGGCAAACCGCCACGCTCCCGCCTTCACGCCTGCGAGTTCCACCGTCCACCGCGGCCGGCCGGCCGCCGTGACGACGCTCCAGCCGCTGACGATCCGGCCGCCGCTGACGACCGGGCGGGCTCCCGCCGCCGCGCGGATGACTGTGGGCGACCGCTCGGTGCCGGAGTCCTCGGGAACGACGACGAGCGTCTCGGCCAGCTCGTGCCGGCCGTCGGCCAGCTCGACGACGACCGGCGTGGCCCGGCCCGGTTCGGCAGCGCGAATCTCACGGACGCGGTCGAGCGCCCGGCGCAGCGAGGCCACAGGGGAATCAACGCGGCCCGAGGCGGCATCGTTGCCTGCGGACGAGACGTGCACGTCGGCCGCCCGCATGGGAAAGGCAAAGCCGATTGCGACGGCGATCCCCACGAAGAAAGACGGTCGCACCGGGGCATTCATGATGGGCGTTGAGTGTATCGAACGGCAGCGATGTCACGGGCGTACTTCAGTCAGGGGCGTTGTTCGGGGGTCAGCCTGCGGCTGCGCCCTCCCCTACCCTGGAATCATGTGGCCGGGACCTGACACGGCTCACACGTGAGCCTCGCGCGTTCGTGGGGCTCGGGGCTGCCCATGCCCGTCGCCGGACGCTCGCGTCGGGCATCCAGCCCGTCGCTCGCTCGGATGCCGCCATCGCTTCGCCGACCAATCCGCCTGCGGCGGATCGGTGCCCGGGCTTCGCTTGGCGGCATACGCCGGCTCTCGGGCACGGGCAGCCCCTCGCTGAAGTTTTTCAGCCGCAGGCGTGCAGCCTGCGGAATCCGGCACGCTGCGGCGCGGAAGCGGGACGCGAGGATCAAGTGGAGTCCGTACGACACGCTCGTGACGGTCGACGCCATGCCTGTCCGTCGATCACACGGTTTTCCGGATGAGGGAAGCGGTACACAACGGCGGAGTGCAGGTGATAACGACGTCGGTCGCCGAGGCGGATGGCGTCTGGAAGCGTGCGGGCTGACATCGTGCGACGTGCCCGCGCTACGCGCCGGGCTCGTTCAGGGCTTTGCGGCAGGCGGCCCCTCTCGCCGCTGATTTGTCCCACCCCTCGGCGGATTCGTCCCTACTTTTGCCCGATTCGTCCCTCCCCCTGCCAGATTCGTCCCTTTCGGGTTTTGGGCGTTGACGGCCCTGCGACTGAGCGGATGCTACGGGGTTGCCGTTGACGCGGCGTAGTGAACTTTTCATCCACCGAAAGGAACGCCAATGAACCTGCCACGCAGACTCGCGACCGCTGCAACGGTCGCCTTGCTTCTCCCATGTTTTGCTGTGCCGAACGCCCACGCCCTCGATCTTCCCGGTTATGAATCGCAGTTGGTGGGGAATCCGGGGAATGCCAACGATACGACCGGCTACGGTGCCGTGGGCTACGCGTATGAGATCTTCAAGTACGAGGTGACGATCCAGCAGTACGCCGACTTTTTGAGCGCCGCGGCAACAACTGATCCCTACTCGCTTTACGACACGCGGATGGCCTCGGATCTCAACATCGCCGGCATCACCCGGAACGGATCCAGCGGGTCATACACCTACAGCGTGATCGGCGGCAGCGGCAACAAGCCGATCACGTATGTCTCGTGGTTCGACGCGGCTCGATTTGCCAACTATGTGAATACGGGGGATACGGAGACGGGGGCATACACGCTCGTCGGCGGGCAGACGAGCGGCGTGGCACCGGCAAGAAACCCCGGCGCGACATTCTATGTCCCGACGGAAAACGAATGGTACAAGGCGGCGTACTACTCGCCGATACGGCACTCCGGGAGCGGCGGCTACTACGAGTTTGCCACGCAACGAAACTTCGGCTCCAACCCGGGAAACGTGGTCGGTAGCACGGCGAATCAGGCCAACTACGTCACCAGCAACGGTCTTTATTCCGTGACGCAGTCGTCAAGCTACGACCCAACCCAAAATTACCTTACGGATGTGGGTGCATTCTCGAACTCATCGTCGTATTACGGCACGTTCGACCAAAGCGGCAACGTTTACGAATGGAACGATCTGGATGGCACAGCCGACTCGAATCGTGGGCTGCGGGGCGGCTACTGGGGCACCGCCTTAGTCCACTTGTCGTCCGGCAGCAGGACCGAGAACCTTGCGTCGACCGAGAGTGGCAACATCGGTTTTCGTCTCGTAAGTTCGGTTGCCGTGCCCGAGCCATCAACGTTTGCTTCATTAGCCGCTGGATGCGCTTTCGGGTGTTGGCAGATGGTTCGTCGTCGCATCGCTCGCTGACGCGGCCGTCGCGGCACCCGTGATCTCACACTGGGCAGGGCATCGCAAGGTGCTCTGCCCAGTGGCGTTTCTGGAGCCGAGCGGCAGGCCCGAGCCGCCAAGCGTGGGCTATGGGCCGACCGGGAACCGGTGCCGCCGTGGGAGTGGCGGGCCACCGAGAAGGGCCGCAAGGCCGTGCCGGCGGGGCGGTAGCGGCATCGCCAACACGTGCCCGAAGGACATCCTTGGTCCCGCCCCGCTGGACAGGGGGCGTTCCCCTGCGTTTACTCGCTGACTGTCCCAGGATACCCAGCGATGACAGCCGCCCCCGGATCGTTCGAGCGACTCGAAGCCACGATTCGGCGTGATTCCGTCGGGACCCTGCTTGGACGCGACTTCGAGTGGGTCTGCCAGTGGTATCTCGAGCACGCCCCGCTCTACCGGGGCAAGTTTCGCAAGGTCTGGCGGTGGGCGGATTGGCCTGACCGCTGGGGGCCTGACTGTGGCGTCGACCTCGTTGCCGAAACACACGACGGCAAGCTGTGGGCGATCCAGGCCAAGGCCGTCGCAGCCGACCGCTCCATCACGAAGGCTGAGATCGATTCGTTCCTCGCAGAATCCAATCGCCGGGACATCTCCTACCGCCTCCTGATCGCGACGACCGATGACCTGGGACGTAACGCTCGTCGCACGATCGACCAGCAAGCGAAGCGAGTGTCGTTCGTCGGTCGCGGCGACATCCTGGCCGCCGACGTCGTGTGGCCTACCAAGGTCGGTGGCACAGCTCCGCGGCCTGCGCGAGCGAAGCCCCGTCCGCATCAGCGCGCCGCCGTCAATGCCACACTACGTGGCTTTCGCCACCACGCCCGCGGTCGGCTCATCATGGCGTGCGGGACCGGCAAGACGCTCACGGGACTTTGGATTCACGAACGGCTCAAGAGCCGTCGGACCCTGCTCCTCGTGCCGTCGATCTCTCTCGTCCAGCAAAACCTGCGCGAGTGGGGCCGGCACGCCCGCGACGACTTCGACTGCCTAGTCGTCTGCTCCGACGAGTCGGTGGCCAGCGACCGGGACGATCCCGCCCTGCGGTATATCGCCGAGCTGGGGATCGACGTCACAACCGACCCGACCGAGATCGCCGCGTTCCTCGCCAAGCGCCGCCGGCGGCCGGCAGTCGTGATCGCGACCTATCAATCGTCTGATCGCGTGAGCAAAGGCCAGCGACGAGCCCGCAAGTCGTTCGACCTCACGCTATGCGACGAGGCCCACCGACTCGTCGGCGACGCCCGGGGCAAGTTCGCAACGGTACTGGACGACCGCAAGATCCGCAGCCGGCGACGACTGTTTATGACGGCGACTCCGCGATACTTCACCCAGCGAGCGAAGGACAGGGCCGCCGATCAAGACCTCGAGGTCGCGTCAATGGACGACGTCGACACGTTCGGCCCAGAGTTTCACGTTCTGAAGTTCTACGATGCGATCACAGCGAAACCAAAACCGCTCCTGACTGACTATCGCGTCGTGGTGATCGGTGTCACAAGCGCCGAAGCTGCCGCCTGGGTCGCCGAGGGAAAACTGGTTCGGACTCGCGATGGGGCCAACACCGACGCGCGGACGCTGGCCGCGCAGATCGGTCTGGCCAAGGCGATCCGCGAGTACGACCTCCGACGCATCATCACGTTTCACCGATCGATCCGACGGGCGTCGAAGTTTGTTGATCGGGACCAGCGCGATTCCCTGCCGGCGGTCGTGGAGAAGCTGCGCCCCGCGGCGAGGCCCTCTGGCAAACTCTGGACCCGGCATATTTCCGGTGAGACTCCGGCCAGTAAGCGCGCGTCCATGCTGCGAGCACTCGCGGAGCTGCCGGCGGACACGCGCGGCCTCATCGCCAACTGCGCGTGTTTGGGGGAAGGCGTTGACGTGCCGGCGCTTGACGGGATCGCGTTCATCGACCCCAAGGGCTCGGTGGTCGACATCATCCAGGCCGTTGGCCGCGTGATTCGGCTGAGTGCCGATAAGACCATCGGGACAATCGTGATCCCAGTGTTCATCGATCAGACGAGCGATGCGGAGCACGCACTCGAGCAGTCCGCCTTCGACCCAGTGTGGCAGGTTCTCAAGGCCCTCCGCGCTCACGACCAGCGGCTCGCCGACGAACTGGACACGCTGCGGACGTCAGTCGGTAAACAACCGGGCGGCCGAATCACACTGCCCACAAACGTGATCCTCGACGTGCCGACGCTCGCTCTGAAAGACTTCGAGCAGGCGTTCTACGTGCGGGCGGTTGAACGTGCGTCGGAGCGGCCGCCGTTGACGATCGAGAAGATTCTCGCGTGGGCAGATGAGCACAAGGCGGCCACGGGCGAGTGGCCGCAGCGCGAGGAGCCAATGCCGCCGGGCGGGGATGCCGCCGAAAGATGGCGCAATATCGATGCAATTCTGAAACGCGGAGGCCGGGGTCTGCACGGTGGCACATCGCTCGCTCGTTTGTTGCACGAGCATCGCCAAGCCGTATATGTCAGAGACGACTCTGCGCTAAGCGAAAGAGTAATACTCGCATGGGCAGACGCGCACCACGCAAAGCATGGCGAATGGCCTACAGCCAACAGCGGTACGATCGAAGGAACTGCTGAAAAATGGTCACGCGTTAATCGCTGTCTACTAGAGGGTCGACGCGGCCTGCCTGGAAACAGTTCCCTTGCCGACCTTCTTCACCGCGCTCGTGGCGTTAGAAATCTAGGTCGATTACCTAACCTTACGCACGCGCAGATACTGAAGTGGGCTGATCAACACTACCAAAACAACAATTTTTGGCCGTCCGCGAAATCTGGCCGAATCAAAGGAACTTTAGAAACGTGGAATGGTGTTGCGAAAAGCATGATGAGAGGGACTCGCGGTCTGCGGCCGCTGACCCTAGCTGATTTGCTTCAACAAGAACGCGGCTACATCAACGTCCAGAATCGGCCGCGGCTCACCATTAAACAAGTCCTAGAATGGGCAGATCAGCATAAACAACGAACCGGCAAGTGGCCACGACACATATCCGGGTCTATTCCGGGGACTGATGAAACATGGACCGCAATTGAGTCGGCATTGCAGCGAGGCCGACGCGGGATGCCAGCGAACATGTCAGTCGCAAAGCTGCTTTCTAAATATCGGGGCAACCGTAACCACA
>JBJTQP010000217.1:0-2823 GCA_046075685.1 Planctomycetaceae bacterium
CTCTGCCCGGGCACCGATCCGCCATCGGCGGATTGGTCGGCGCAGCCCGGAGGGCGAAAGCGAAGGCGGCATCCGAGCGAGCGGCGGGCAGGATGCCCGACGCGAGCGTCCGGCGACGGGCACGGGCAGTCCCGAGCGCCCCCGAAGAGGCGAGGATCACATGTGAACCCCATGCCCCGCCGTCAGCCCGCGCCGCGGAAGTTCGGTCGCAGCCGATATCGCGACGATTCGTGCCGCCGGAGGATGCCCACGAGCTCGCCGCCCCCGTCGACGGCGGCCACGGCGTCGGCGGTTTCGTCGAGCGGCAGCAGCCCGCCGCGGATCGCGGTGGCGAGCCGGTCGCCGTCGAGCACCAGCCGCGGCAGGCGCGGCACCGCGGCGAGGGGAGCGAGCAGGGCCTCACGCACCGCGTCGGGCGTCACGGCGTCGAGCGGCAGGGAGCGGTCGTGCACGAACGGCCCCACCGCCTTGCGGACAAGCGCGGCCATCACCGCGGTCGTGCCGAGCGCCGCCGCCAGGTCGCGGCCGATCGCCCGCACGAACGTGCCCGACGAGCACTCGATGTCGAGATCGAGCCGCGGCCAGTCGTAGGCGACGACCTCGAGCCGCTCGATCCGCACCGGCTTGGCGGCGAGCTCGATGGTCCGGCCCTTGCGGGCGAGGCGGTAGGCCCGCTTGCCGTCCACGTGCACGGCGGAAAAGTCGCACGGCCGCTGCAGGATGTCTCCCCGCAGCGGCCCGAGCCCAGCCGCGAGCTCGGCGGCCGTCGGGATCCGGGGATCCGGCTCCTCCGTGACGGTCGTCTCGAAGTCGTCCGACGGGCTGGAGCGACCGAGCAGGAAGCCGGCCCGGTAGTGCTTTGGCAGCGCATGGACGTAGTCCACCAGCTTCGTGGCGTGGCCGCAGACGACCACCACCACGCCCTCCGCGAGCGGGTCGAGCGTGCCGGCGTGGCCCACCGCCGCCATGCCGAGGGCGCGGGCGACGACATCCACCACGCGGCGCGACGTGACGCCGCCCGGCTTGTCAACCGGGATCACACCCGTGAATGGGAAACGCATACAGTTCCGCCACCTCGCTGGGAGACGCGCCGGCGACCGCCATCCGGGCCCGCAGGTCCGCCGGGCTCGCCACCGCATTGGCCACGAGCCGCTCGAACTTGAGATCCACCACCGCGGCCGTCCGCGCCGCGTCGGCCCGGGCGTGGCCGAGTGGAAACGTCACCACGTCGCCACCCATCCGACCGAGGGTCGCATGCTCGATCGTGACGCTCGTGGGGATGCCCTCCGGATACAGGGCGTCATACTCGGGCCCGCCGTGCTCGATCGTCATCGCAGCGATCAGCCGGGCGACAGCCGGGTCGCGGATCGCCTCGGCCGCGTAGTCGTCGGGCAGGAGCATCAGCGACTCCCAGCCGACCGGCCGACCTGAGCCGGAGGCCACCCGGGCCTTGAGAAGCGTGCGGGCGAGGATGAACGGGAGCGAGTGGTCGGCCGACTGCCGCGTCGTCGGCGTCCGCTTGGCCGGGTCGGCGATGATCGAGAAGGCGGGCTCGTAGATCCGCACGGCGATGCGGCGGATCCCGTCGATGTCGCCAGCCAGGGCGGGGTGGGCGGCGAACAGGTCGACCAGCGACTGCAGCGCCCCGGCCGACTGGTGCTCGTAGAGGCCGAGCTTGAAGTGCATGCCATGGATCGCGAAGGCGTCGCCGGCGACGCCCAGCTCCAGGTCGAACGGGCTGCGGTCGGCAGGGCAGGGCTCGTTCCTGCGGTAGATCGCCAGCGGGTTGCGAAACACGTCCCGCGGCCCCACGAAACCGGCCAGGGCCCGCCGCGCCGCCATCACGGCCACCTCCGACGAGAGCGCTGCGGAGGCCCCCTTGCTGTCGGAGAGTTGATGGCCCGCCCGGATCGCGCGATAGGGCACGTAGTGGGCCACGACCATCCCGATCGCCGACTCGATCTGGTCGACGGTGCCGCCGAGGGCGGTTGCGTAGGCCACCGCGGCTGCGACGGCGCCGTGATGGACGTGGTCGATGGCATACTTCCGCAGTGCGAAGACCTCCGCCAGCCGGCCGCGGATCTCGTCGATAAGGAGCATCAGGCGGAGCGTCGCATCGCCGTCGAGCCCGGCTTCGCCGGCCGCAGCCACGGCCACGGGGTAGTAGTCGTTGTGGCCGAACTCGCCCGCCGTCCGCCCGGTGGCGGCATCGTGTCCGAAGTTGGTGCCGTTGGAATCCCACTCCCGGACGGCCGCCGCGTTCGCCGCCACCGCCCGCTCCACCAGGCACGGCCGCCGCGACCCGAAGCAGATCCCGCCGCAGCTTCCGGTCATCGGGGGCGTGGCGAGCGCCTCACGGCGGAGCACCGCGGGCGCGTTGGCTCCGGCCGCGAGCGCGGAGACGCCGCAGCCCACGCTGTCGAGGTGAAACCGCTGCAGCAGCGCCCACGTCGCCGCCCCGACAGGCCGCGGGTCGCGGAGCAGAAAGTCGATCGCGTAGTCGGCCAGGCCCCGCGCCTGGTTGGTGTCGGCCGGCAGCAGCCTGGTCTCGCCCGCGTGGGTCATCGCGTGTCCTCGTTCATGGTGCGGCCCGGTTCGTCGTGCGGCCCGGTTCGTCGTGCGGCCCGGCTCGTGGTGCGGCCCGGCTCGTGGTGCGGCCCCCGGCCGTGGCCAGTGTTGTACCCAGGGCAATCGCATCTTAATCGCCCTGTTTTCCAGTGAGAATGCCTTCCAAGACGTCGTTGCACCATCCTGCCTGGAGTCGCTTGCCGCGAATGGAGCACTTTTTCACTGAAGTGTCCCGTTTGAGAATCGAGAGCGCGA
>JBJTQP010000218.1:0-7726 GCA_046075685.1 Planctomycetaceae bacterium
GTTGATGAGCACCGGCAGGTCCCGCCACGACTGGATCCACTTGGCGTACATCGCGCCGATGATCGTCTCGCTGGTGGGCCGCACCACGAGCGGCTCCTCGAGCTTGCCCGTGGGGATCAGCTTGCCGTCGGGGCCGAGCTCCAGCCGGTGATGCGTGACCACGGCGCACTCCTTCGCGAAGCCCTCGACGTGCTTCGCCTCCTGCTCGAGGTAGGAGAGGGGGATGAAGAGCGGGAAGTAGGCGTTCTGGTGGCCCGTCGCCTTGAACATGCCGTCGAGGATCGTCTGCATCCGTTCCCACACGGCGTAGCCGTGCGGCTTGATCACCATGCAGCCGCGGACGGGCGACTGCTCCGCGAGGTCGGCGGCCCGCACGACCTGCTGATACCACTCGGGATAATCCTGGGCACGGGTCGGGGTGATGGCGGTCTGGGCCATGAGGCGGGCAACTCCGTCGTCGTCGTCGGGGCGGTCGGCGGCGCGGCGCCGTCGAGGCCGGGATTGTAGTGACTGCTTGTGACCGGCAGGAACCGAGGCGTAGACTTCGGCGATGCCCCGCCGCCTGATCACCGAGTTGCCCGCCCAGGCCCAGATCGATCAGACCTTCCTGGCGACGCACAAGCAGCTGCGTCCCAACCGCAACGGCCAGCTGTATCTGCAGGTGGAACTGGCCGACAAGAGCGGCATCATCACCGGCCGGCTCTGGAACGCGTCCGACGACGACTTCGCCGCATTCGACGACGGCGACTACGTCCGCGTGGAAGGCCACACGCAGCTCTACTCGGGGGCCCTGCAGGTGATCATCGCCGCGATCGGCCGCGTCGACCCCCGGACGGTCGACGAGAGCGAGTTTCAGGTGCTCTCGAAGAACGACGTGGTGCGGCTGGAGGCGGAACTGGCGGCGATCCTCGGCACCATCCGCTCCGCGCCGCTCAAGGCCCTGGCCGACGAGATCCTGGCCGACCCCGCCCTGATGGCGGCCTTCGCCCGCACGCCCGCGGGCGTGAAGCATCATCACGCCTACGCCGGCGGCCTCCTCGACCACGTCGTCAACCTGCTGCGGCTCGCCGACCGGATCACGCCGCTCTACCCCGCCCTCGACCGCGACCTGCTGCTCATCGGCGTGCTCGTGCACGACATCGGCAAGACCCGCGAGCTGGAGAGCGTGCAGGGCTTCTCCTATACCGACGAGGGGCAGCTCCTCGGGCACATCCTGCTCGGCCTCGAGATCCTCGACACGAAGATCCGGGCGATCGAGGCCCGCACCGGACGCCCGTTTGCAGCGGAGGCCGCAGTCCGCGTGAAGCACATGCTGGCCAGCCACCACGGGCAGTACGAGTTCGGTTCGCCGCGGCTGCCGATGACGCTCGAGGCGGTGGCCCTCCACCACATCGACCTGCTCGACGCCAAGATGGCGGGCACGATCCAGCTGCTGCAAAATGAGGCGACCGCGGAGGATGGCTGGACGCAGTACCAGCAGAGCCAGGGCCGCAAGTTCTTCCGCGGCCGCGGCTGACGCCATGCCGGCGTGTCGCTGCAAGCCTGCGGCGACGCAACCCCATGCTGCATCCCCGGAGGCGCGGGCTTGGAGCCTGCACCAGCCGCCACGCCGGAGCGCAACAAAAAATCTCAGCGAGGGATTGCCCATGCCCCAGAGCCGGCGTCGCTGACCGAGCGCAGCCAGGATGGCGAAGCGAAGGGCAGCGTCGAGTGAGCCGAGGCCACGAAGGCCGAGGCGAACGTCCGGCGACGGGGCATGGGCACTCCCGAGCCCTCCCCGAACGTCCGGCGACGGGGCATGGGCACTCCCGAGCCCTCCCGAACGTCCGGCGCCGGGGCATGGCGCTCAAAGCCCGGCCGAGCCCGTGGTCTCCTTCTGTCGCTGCTCCTTCTTCGCCGGAAACTCCACGACCACCAGTTTTTTGGCGGCGGGATCGAAGGCGTACTCCTGGTAATAGGGGAGCATCGGCAGCGACACCTCGTCGGGCGTGCCCGGGGCGATGATCTTCGCCATGAACTCCTTGTGGGACGCGGGCACGGAGCCATGCTCCGCCTGATACAGCTTCATCTTCTGCTCCACCGCCATGCCGCCGATCGTGGCCACGCTGTGGCGATAGGCCTGGGAGTAGGCGCCCAACCCGCCCTCCTCCGCCTCGGCGGCATTGTCGACCACGACGCCTCCCTGGGCCTGCGCCTCGGCGAGGTCGAGCACGTTCTGCGTCGTCTTCCCCACCGTCTTCCGCGTCTGGATGGGGGCGGGCCGGGTGGCCGCCGGGCGAGTGGTGGCATCGGGTTGGGGAGCGGGTTCGTCGCAGCCCGAGGCCACCAAGACCAGGCCCACGACCGACCAGGCATGTCGTACGTTCACGGAAACCTCCACGACGCGAATCGCGAATGGCGGAGACGACCCCCGCTCCTGACGCCGGTATCGTAATCCATCCGCGACGCCTGGTGGTCGCGATCCAGCCCGGGGCGATAGACTTTTTCGACGGCGGCCGGTGTCCGCCACGTCCCACGCCCCCCGGGTTCCATTCCCGATGCCGAGTAGACGCGACGGCCACCGTCCTCGGCCACGTCCGTCGGCCGGCCGTGGCCGCGATGACGGCGTGGTGGGCGTCTTTCGCCGGGCTGCCGCCGGCTATGGCTTCGTGAGGCCGCTCGACGCCCCGGCCGGCGACCGCTCCGCCGACGTGCACGTTGCGGCCGTCTCGGCGCTCGACGCCGTCTCGGGCGATACCGTCCGTGTGCGGATCACCAAGGCCCGTGACGTCGGCCGGCCGGGACTCGCCGGCGAGATCGTCGAGGTTGTCGCCCGCCGCACGACGCGGTTCGTCGGCTCCTACTTCGAGGCTGCCGGCCAGGGGTGGGTGCAGGTCGACGGCACCGGCTTCGCACGGCCGGTCGCCGTGGGCGATCCCGGCGCCAAGGGCGTCCACCGCAACGACAAGGTCGTGGTCGAGATGGTGCGGTTTCCGACGCACCTTCGCGACGGCGAGGGCGTGGTCGTCGAGGTGCTCGGCAAGCCTGGAGATGTGGGTGTCGACACGCAGACGGTGATCCACGAGTTCGGCCTGCCCGGGCCGTTCCCCACCGAGGTGCTCGACGACGCCCGCGTCCAGGCGGGCCGCTTCGACGAGTCGATCCCGCCCGGCCGCCGCGACCTGACCGACCGCGTGATCGTGACGATCGACCCGGTCGATGCCCGCGACTTCGACGATGCGATCTCGCTCGAGCGGGTGGAGCGGGGACACTGGCTGCTGGGCGTCCACATCGCCGACGTCGCCCACTTCGTCCGCGAGGGCTCCCCCCTCGACCAGGAGGCGCGAAACCGCGGCACGAGCGTCTACCTGCCCGATCGCGTGATCCCGATGATCCCCGAGATCGTCTCCAATAATCTCGCCAGCCTCCAGCCGGGCAAGGTCCGCTATGCGCAGACCTGCTGGATCGAGTTCACGCCCGACGGCGTGCCGGTGCATGCCGCGGTCGAGCCGACGGCGATCCGCAGCCGGCGACGATTCACCTACGAGGAGGTCGACGTCTTCCTGGCCGACCCCGACACGGCGGCGGTGGAGATGCCGCCCGAGGTGCGGGCGCTGCTCGGCCGCATGCGGGATCTGGCCCGGATCCTCCGCGGCCGGCGGATCGCCCGCGGCTCGCTCCAGCTCGAGATGCCCGAGGTGAAGATCGACCTCGACCGCGACGGCCGGGTGTCGGGCGCGCACGTCGTGGAGAACACGGAGAGCCACCAGATCATCGAGGAGTTCATGCTCGCCGCCAACGAGGCGGTGGCCTCGGCCCTGAAGGCGGCCGAGGCGCCGTTCCTGCGGCGCATCCACGCCGCGCCCGACCCGCGAAAGCTCCGCCAGCTCACGGAGTTCGTCTCGGAACTGGGCTTCGAGGTCGACTCCCTGGAGAGCCGCTTCGAACTCCAGCGGCTCCTCGACATGGCCCGCGGCACGCCGGAGGAGCATGCGGTCCATTACGCCGTCCTCCGCAGCCTCACCCGCGCCGCCTACGGCCCGCAGGACGAGGGGCACTATGCCCTCGCCAGCGACTGCTACTGCCACTTCACCTCGCCCATCCGCCGCTATCCGGATCTCACGATCCACCGCGCCGTCGAGGCGGTGGCCCGGGGGCGTCGCGTGCCGTTCGAGGGCCTGCTGCAGCTCGGCGGCGACTGCTCCGACCTCGAGCGGCGGGCCGAGACGGCGGAGCGGGAGCTGGTGAAGCTCAAGCTACTGAACTTCCTGACGTCGCGGATCGGCATGGAACTCGACGCCGTGGTCACCGGCGTCGAGCCCTTCGGCCTCTTCGTGCAGGGGCTGGGCCTGCCGGCCGAGGGCCTCGTGCCGCTCGACACGCTGCCCGACGACGCCTACCGCTACGACCGGGCGAGCCACACGCTCGCGGGACGCCGCGCCGGGCAGACGTTCCGACTCGGCGACCGCGTCCGCGTGGCGGTGGCCCGCGTCGACACCGACCGCCGGGAGCTCGACTTCCGCCTCGTGGGCCGCGGCCGCCGGGCGAAGGCGGGCATGCGCGACCGGCGCTCGCCCACGGGCACCGGCCGCCGCGGCCATCCGAAGCGGAAGCCCGCAGGCAAGGCCTCCAAGCGCCGCCGGGGGCGGTGATCGCCGCGCAGCACCTCCGTCGCCCGTCACGGCGGTCGGTACACTACGCTCGTCCGCTTTCCGGAAAGGACTCCGCCCGTGTCGTCCGCGCCGCTTCGCACGCCCCTGTCCGCCTGGCATGAGTCGCACGGCGGCCGGATGGTCGACTTCGCCGGCTGGTGGATGCCGGTGCAGTACTCGTCGATCGTCGAGGAGCACCTCGCCGCGCGGCAGGCCGCGGGGATGTTCGACGTGTCGCACATGGGGCGGCTGGCGATCGACGGCCCGGCCGCCGGCGACTGGCTCGAGGCGCTGCTCACCCGCCGCGTGACCGACATCGCCGTCGGTCAGGCCCGCTACACGCTCGTGACCAGCGACGAGGGTCCTGCCGGGCTCACGATCCTCGACGACGCGCTGGTGACCCGCGAGTCCGATGCCGCGGACGGCACGCCGCGGTTCGCGATGGTGGTCAATGCCAGCAATCGCGACCGCGTGGTGGCGTGGCTCCGCACGCGGCTGCCGGCTGCGGGCGTCTCCCTGTCCGATCGCACTGCCGAGACCGCGATGATCGCCGTGCAGGGGCCGTTGGCGGTGGCCGCCGTGTGCGTGCTCTGCGGCGACGACGACGCGGGACGGATTTCGGGCCTGGGAACCTACCGGGCCACGCGGGCCTTCGTGGCGGGGCAGCCGGCCGCCGTGAGCCGCACGGGCTACACGGGCGAGGATGGCCTGGAGGTCGTGGTGCCGGCCGGCGCGGCCGAGGAGGTCTGGCAGGCCATCCACGATGCGGCCGCGGGCCGAGGCCTGAGGCCCTGCGGCCTCGGGGCCCGCGACACGCTGCGGCTCGAGGCGGGCATGCCGCTCTACGGTCACGAACTGGTCGCCGGCAGCGATCCCTTCGCCATCGGCCTGGGCCTCGCCGTGAACCTCGATCACGCGACGGGCACGCCTCGGCCGTTTCCCGGGCGGGACGCGCTGGCCCGGATGAAGGCTGCGACGCCAGCGCGGGTCCGCGTCGGCCTGGCGTTCGACGCGAAGCGGGCCGCCCGCGAGGGCAGCAGCGTGGTCGTGGGCGGCCGCACGGTGGGCGTGGTCACCAGCGGCAGCCTGGCCCCCACGCTCGGCCACGCGGTGGCCATGGCCCTGGTCGATCGCGAGGCCGCGGCGGCGGGCACCGGAGTCGACGTGCTCGTGCGCGACGTGCCGCAGGCCGCCCGGGTGGTGCCGCTGCCCTTCTACCGGCGGCCCGGCTCCCGAGCCTGAGCCGATTCGCTATCCTGCTGCATTCACCACCGAGGAGTCCGTTGATGGTCGCCGAGCTCAAGTTCGCGAAGTCGCATGAGTGGATCCGCACCGACGCCGACGGCCTGGCCACGGTGGGCATCTCGCAGCACGCCGTGGAGGCGCTCACCGACCTGGTGTTCATGCAGCTGCCCGCCGTGGGGGCCCGGGTGAAGGCGGGCGAGTCGCTCGGCGAGATCGAGAGCGTCAAGGCCGTCAGCGACATCTACGCGCCGGTTTCGGGGGAGGTGGTCGAGGTCAACGCGGCCCTGCCCGGCCAGCTCGACACGCTCGGTGCCGACCCATACGGCGCCGGCTGGCTGGTCCGCATCCGCCCCGACGACCCGGCGGAGATGGCGGGGCTGCTCGACCAGGCCGCCTACGACGCGCTCCTGAAGTCGTGAGCGACGTCGTGAACGCGGTCGTCCTGCCGGTCTGGCGGGACGAAGCCGCCGACGGGCCCACCAACATGGCGGCCGACGAGCTCCTGGCCGAGGAGGCGGCCCGCCATGGCGGCCTCGTGATGCGGCTCTACTCGTGGGCCGAACCGACGGTGTCGCTCGGGGCGTTTCAGCGGCGGTCCGACGCCTCCGCGTGCGCCGCGATCGCCGGACTGCCCGTCGTGCGGCGGCCGAGCGGCGGCGGGGCGATCGTGCACGGCACCGATCTCACCTACGCGGCGGCCGTGCCGAAGGATCATCCGTGGGGAGCGACGCCGCAGGCACTCTACGACGCGCTGCACGCCGCGATGGTGCAGGCCCTTGCCGAAGTGGGCTACCGCGCGCGGCGTCACGTCCCTTCGGCGGAAGACCCGCCAGCCGATGCCCTGCTCTGCTTCTCGCGGCGATCGCCCGGCGACGTCGTGATCGCCGGCCGCGACGGGGCGACCGCCACGACCGACCCCAAGGTGATGGGTAGTGCCCAGCGACGGCTCGGCGCCACCGTCCTGCAGCACGGCAGTCTGCTGCTCTCCGCCTGCAGCCGTGTCGCGGCCCCCGCCCGCCATCCCGGGCTGGCCGAGTTGCCTTCCTCCACGCCCGGCGGCGGCGATCCCGACCAGAACGCCTCGGCCTTGGCCGACCGGTGGACGAGCCTCGTGGCGGAAGCCCTCGGAATCGACAGGATCCAGCCACCTGGCACCTTCAGGGAACCCCGCCAGGATGCCATCGCCGTCCGGGCGGCACGCTTTCGCGACGAGCGGTGGACGCGTCGTCGGTGACCGGCCGGCACTGGCATCTCGATGCCGACGATTGCTAGGATAGGTGCTGCCCGCCCCCCGATCGCCGGTGACGGTTTCCCTCCCCCCGGGCCCACCATGATCGCGAAACTGATCGTCGCCTCCGGCAAGAACGCCGGCCGGGCGATCGCCATCAAGCGAAACAAGCTCCTGATCGGCCGGGCCGAAGAGTGCGACGTCCGGCCGCTCAGCGAGGACGTGAGCCGGCGTCACTGTGCCATCACCGTCGGGCCCGCCGAGGTGTGGGCCGAGGATCTCGGCAGCCGCAACGGCACGTACGTCAACGGCGTGAAGATCGGCGAGCGCACCAGACTGTCGAACGGCGACATCGTCCGCGTGGGTTCCCTCGAGCTCAAGCTGGACGTGCAACTGCCGTCCCAGCCCTTCACGGGCTCGGATGACGACGTCTCCCGGCTCCTGATGGCCGACGAGCCGCCCGCTGGAATGTCCGACACCACCCGAACGCTCGGAACATCCGCAGGGTCGCCCCCGACGTCCGACAGCGGCGTGAGCAGCATCCATGGCGGCGGATCGTCGGCTGCCGAGTCCGAGCCGGCGGCCGACGGATCGTTCGTGTCGGGCATCTCGGCGACGTCCG
>JBJTQP010000219.1:0-41479 GCA_046075685.1 Planctomycetaceae bacterium
CGGCTGCGCTCGAGGAGCCGCTCGCTCCGCGAGACGGCCCGCTTGAGTTTCTTGTCGTCGGGGGCGGCGGCGAGGGCGCGGCGGGCATCGGCGAGTCGCCGCTCCGCTGCAGGACGCTCCACGATCTGCGTGCCGCCGAACACGATCACGGTGGAGGTGATCGCGTGGGCCTGGAAGGCGAGTTCGGCCTTGTCGAGTTCGAGGAGCATTCGCACCCCGCGCATCTCGACCTTGTCGAGCAAGGCCCGGTCGTCGATCGCCTGAAGATTGCTCGGTGAACCGAGGATCGCCTCCATGTTGGCGGCGGCCAGGGCCATGTCGTCGCCGAGCAGGGTGTCGGGGATCTCGCTGCAGGGCTTGGGCGACGGAGTCTTCGCTGGCTTTTTCACGACAGTCCTCTGGTGTGCATGTCCTCCGCTCAGGTGAGCTCGAAGGACTCTCCGATGGTAGGAACCAGCGACTCGAAGCCGAGGGTCGCCTTGAGGAATTCGGCCATTCCGCGGGCCGCGGGGGGCTCGCCGTGCACGAGGAACGTGCGCTTCGGGGGCGGCAGGTCGGCGAGCCAGCGGGCAATCTCGCGGCGGTCGGCATGGCCCGAGAGGGCGTCGACCCGGCGCACGGCGGCCCGCACGGGAATGTCGCGGCCATGGATGCGGAGGGTGTCGGCGCCGTCGACGAGGCTGCGGCCGCGGGTGCCGGCCGCCTGGAAGCCCGCCACGAGCACGGTCGTCTTCGGGTCGGGCAGGCGGCGGGCGAGGTGGTGGAGGATCCGGCCGCCGTTCATCATCCCGCTGGAGGCGATCACGATGCCGGGCCCGTGATGGCCGTTGATCGCCTTGGATTCGTCGGCCGTGCGGGCCATCCGCACGAATGGGCTGGCGAGCGACTCGGCGACGCCCTGCATCTTCGCCTCGCTGAAATCGTGCTCGTCGCGGTGCTTGCGAAACACCTCCATCGCGTCGACGGCCATCGGCGAATCGACCCAGATCGGCGTCTCCGGCACCCGACCGGCCGCCATCAGCGTCCGCAGCAGGTAGACCAGCTGCTGGCAGCGGCCGATCGCGAACGACGCCACGAGCATCATCCCACCGCGGGCCAGCGCCTCGTTGGTCACCTCGGCCAGTTCGTCGAGCGGCCGGGCGGGCGTGTGGTCGCGGTCGCCGTAGGTGCTTTCGCAGACAAGGTAGTCGCAGTTCGGCGGCTGGATCGGATCCTTGTAGAGCGGCGCGTCAAACCGGCCCACGTCGCCCGAAAACACGATCCGCACCGGGGCGGCCCCGTGGTCACGCGAGGCCTCCATCTCGATGAACGAACTGCCGAGCATGTGCCCCGCCTCGTGGAACCGGCAGCGGATCCCCTGCGTCGGCGCGAACCATTCCTCGCGGGCGACCGCCCTCACCAGCCGCAGCGTCCGGTCGACGTCGCGCTCCTCGTAGAGCGGGAGGGCGGGCTTGTGCTTCGAGTAGCCCTTGCGATTGGCATACTCCGCATCCTCTGCCTGGCACTTGGCGGAGTCGTAGAGCAGGAGCCCGAGCAGGTCGGCGGTCGCCGGTGACGTGAGGATCGGGCCTGCAAACCCCTCGCGGACGAGCCGGGGCAGATAGCCGGAGTGGTCGATGTGGCCGTGCGTGAGCACGACGGTGTCGATCTCCGCGGGCCGGATGGGAAACGGCTCCCAGTTGCGCTCGCGGAGATCCTTCTCCCCCTGGAACAGGCCGCAGTCGACCAGGACGCGACCTCCGCCGGTCTCGACAAGATGCCGCGACCCCGAAACCATTCCCGCCGCGCCCAGAAACGTCAGTCGTGGCATGTCTGCCCCCCGGTCCCTGCTGTTGTGCGTCGCGTCATCATTCCCGTCCAGCCTCGGAAACCATCGCCGCCGGCGCCCGTGCCGGCCGCGTGTGCCCCGCCAGGGCGATGCTGCCATCCCCGATCGCCAATGACTCCAGCCAGTGGCTCACACCACCCGACTCGTGCGTGGAAGGAATGTACACGACCAGCACGCCGCGGCCGTCGATGCGGCGAATCGCGGTGACGAAGCCCATCCTTTCGAGACGCCGCCGCAGGTCGCCAAGCACGATACCAGCCGGCAGCGGCAGGCCACCGAGGCGGGCGTCTTCGACGAAGATGTGCAGCTGGTTCGGCTCGCGAAGCAGGATCTCGGCGACCATCACCGCCACCGCGGCCGCCGGGCCACGACCCACCCGGGCCGCCGCGTGCAGCCGCCGGGGCGTGAACCACACCCGCGGCTCCCCGACCCATCCCGGCAGCAGTGCGGCATGGTTGCGGGGCAGGTCGGCGGCCAGCCAGGCATTGACGTCGGCTTCCGCGAAGGCCGCCTCCCAGCCGCCTTCGCGGATGAAGGCCGCATGCAGGGCCGACACATCGCTCACCAACCGGCGGGCTCCGTCGTCGGCGTGCTCCACCGCGAGTCGCTGGCGATAGAACTCGGGCACGCGAGTCGCGGCGAAGACGGCCACGGCGGCCATGCCGACGAGCACCACGCCGAGCATCAGCGCCACCCGCCGCAGCGACCAACGGCGGCCTGAACCGCAACCCGAGACGTGCGACACACGCGGCTCTGCGTTCGCCGGACGCTCGCCGGCCGGGGGATGACTCATGGAACGATTCTGCCCGACCGGCTGCCAAACCGACAGCCGGATCGCCGGGCGGTGCAGGGAGCAGATGAAGAAAGCCGCCGGAACCGCGGTTTCCCGCGGTCCGGCGGCCTGTTTCCGATTCGTCGCGACGCGACATCACAACCGTTCCACGACCGGGACGGGGCTAGCCCGCGACGCCGAGCAGCCGCGGAATCGCCAGTTCCGCCGATCCCTCGATCGTCACCGGCCCGAGCTCGTCCACTTCGAGCTCGTCCCGGAGCACCCGCACGTTCGGCGGGGCCTCGATCCCGATCCGAACCTTGTCGCCACTGACGCGGACGATGGTCACCACCACCGTGTCGCCCACCCGAATCCGTTCGTTCTGCTTGCGTGAGAGCACCAGCATCGAGACCCTCCGTGTACGTGCCTGGAAGATGAATGGGATGATTGGAAACCAGATGATGTACAAATGTCAATGTCGTGTCCGCGGCCTGATCCCGCGAGACCCGAGACACCGCTTCCCGCTGCTGTCGCCTCGACCCCGGGCGACCCTCCCGACTGCCGGACGGCCCGAGACGACGGGTTGGGGAAACTGTGAGACACAGGAAACATCGTCGGGTCAGGCGGAGTTTCTTGCTTTCGCCGGAAACTCCTCCGCCCGTGACGTTCGTGACGGCCCGCCCGCCGCACCGAGGGCGGCTCACGAATCCGGCGGTTCGGACCGAGCGGGCTTCGCCTCGTCGTCGAGGAAGGTCGCCAGTTCGACGGCCTGCGCTGCGGCGACGTGGGCCTGAGCATCCTCGATGCGGTCCAGATCACCGCCCAGCAGCCGCGGATGCACCTTGTGGACGCATCGCAGTCGTTCCGGGCGACCAGCCAGCCCGGCGAGCTTCGGCTCGATCTCGAGCATCACCTCCCGCGGGATCGCTCCCGCAGCCTCGACCCTCTGGTTGACGGCGAGGCGGGGAAACGGGGGAATGCCACCGGGCGTCATCAGGGCCTTGAGCAGGATGGCCGTGTCGGCGAACCGTCGATAGCGGCCGGCCGCCTCGCGGCATGGCGCCTCCTCGAAGGCGACGGCGTAGCGAACCCTGGGACCGACGAGTTCGAGATGCTCCTCATCCGCGGTGAAGCCGGAGGCAAAGTCCGGCCCTCCCGCCCAGCGCACCAGGCGATCGTCGTTAACGCGGGCCCACTTCGCCAACGACACGCTCAGCCGCTCCAGTCGGATCAGGTCCACCTGCGTCTTCAGGTGCCGGTTCGGATCGATGACGACGACTCGTTCCCGCGCCGGGTCGTGCAACACGATCTCGCCGCCGACCTTCGTGCCGGCCTCGAGGAAGTCCCAGGCCACCCCCGCATGAAACAGCGTGAGGCTGCGGGCCACCGGCTCGGCGCCGGAGGCGTAGATCTCGCTCTCGACGCGGAGCTCACAGGGATCACCGGCACCGGGATCGGCGGCCGCCACCCGGCACGCGACCACGCCCAGGCACGTCACAGCCGAGACGGCCGCCGCGGCGGCCCACCGTCCCAGATCCCGCGCGATATCGTGCATCCGCAGCCTCTCTCTCACAGGGAACGGGGAGGGTAGCAGGCCTCCGAGGAACCCCCAAGACGAACACGGCACGGGAAAACCGTGGCTTTTTGCCGTGATCCGGCCTACGCTGCGCTGCCGTTCTCACCCCCTGCGCCGCGCCATGTTTCTGATCGATCTCGTCGTCGTGTTCGCGGTTGCGGCGACGGTCGTGTTCGCCTTTGGCCGGCTCCGCATCCCGAGCGTCGTCGGCCTGCTCGTGGCTGGCGTGCTCGTCGGGCCTTTTGGCCTGTCTCTCGTGTCCGACCTGCACGCTGTCGAAGTGCTTGCCGAGATCGGCGTCGTGGTTCTGCTGTTCACCGTGGGCCTCGAGTTCTCCCTTTCGAGGCTGCTCGTGATGCTCCCCACGATGGCCCGTGTGGGGGTGCCGCAGATCGTCGGCACGACGGCGATCGTGACCGCCGCCACGTGGTGGTACCTCGGCACGCTGCCGCAGGCGGTGTTCGCCGGCATGCTCGTGGCGATGTCGAGCACGGCGATCGCGCTCAAGCTGCTGGCCGACCGCGGTGAGACAGCCACGGCTCACGGCCGGATCGCGGTCGCCGTGCTGCTCCTCCAGGACCTGGTCGTGGTGGCGGCGATGCTCGCCGTGCCGCTGCTCGCCGAGGCGTCCGGGAGCAACCCGCCACCCCCGGGGGCGGGAAGGGAAGCCGCCCAGCTGCCGGCGGGGCTGTTCACCGATCCGGCCGCTTCGGTGGCGGCCGGCCTGGTCGTGGTCGTGGCCGTGATCGTGGTCGGGCGGCTCGTGGTGCCGAAAATCCTGCACGAGGTCGTCCGACTCCGCAACCGGGAGCTCTTCCTGATCACGATCGTGCTGGCGTGCCTGGGCACGGCCGCCGTCACGGCCCAGGCAGGCCTGTCCCTCGCGCTGGGCGCGTTTCTCGCGGGCCTCGTGCTTGCGGAGAGCGAGTATGGCCACCAGGCCTTCACCGAAGTGCTGCCGTTCCGAGACACGCTGTCGAGCCTGTTTTTCGTCTCCGTGGGCATGCTGCTCGACATTCGGTTCGTGGCCGACCATGCGGCGCTGGTGGCGGTCACGGTGCTCGCGATCATGGGGGGCAAGGTGATGATGACGGCCGTGCCCGCCGTGCTCGCCGGCTATCCTCCGCGCACGAGCCTGCTCGCGGGCGCCACGCTGGCCCAGGTGGGCGAGTTCTCCTTCGTGCTCGGCTCCCGCGGCGCAGACGTGGGTCTTCTCAGCCGCGACGATCATCAGACCTTTCTGGCCGCCGCGGTGATCACCATGGCCGCAACGCCGCTGCTCGCCGCCGCCCTGCCCGGATGGCTCGACCGCCTCGCACGCACACGGCTCTGCGGCTGGTGGCTGGAGGAGCAGGCGCCCGCCGCCGAACGCCCGTCGCTCTCCGATCACGTGATCATCGCGGGCTTCGGTCTCAACGGTCGCAATCTCGCGGCGGCCCTCTCCGAGTTCGGCGTGCCGCACGTCGTGCTCGAACTCAATCCGATGACCGTCTGCCGGGAACGGGCCGGCGGGCTCGACATCCGCTACGGCGATTGCACCCGTGCCGCAGTGCTGGAACACGCCGGCATCGAAGGGGCTCGGGCGCTCGTGCTGGCGATCTCCGACGCCGCGAGCACCCGCCGCAGCGTCCATGCAGCCCGCACCGCGTCGTCCACCGTGCGCATCATCGTCCGCAGCGAGCACGTGGCCGACGTCGAGGAACTGCTGCACCTCGGCGCGGACGAGGTGATCCCGGCGGAGTTTGAGACGGCACTGGCCCTCTTCGACCGTGTGCTCACCATCTACGACGTCCCGGCAGCCACGATCGACGATCTCGCGAATCGGATGCGAATCGAGAACTACGGCTTTCTGCGGGCCACGCCCCGCGTCCACCACCGTGCCGCCCCGCCATCCCCGATCCGCTCCTGCCGTGTTCCTGCGACGAGCCCCGCGATCGGCGCATCGATCAGTGATCTGCGGCTTCGCTCGGTGACCGGGGCGACGGTGATCGGCGTGCTCCGCGGAGGGCGATCCGTGACGAACCCGGGACCGGACTTCCGCTTCGCCGCAGACGACGACGTGTCGGTCGTCGGCACCCCGGAGCAGCAGGCGGCAGCGCGGCGGTTGCTCGGCGGCTGAGCCGCGGCAGCGACCGTCGCCGCGGTATCCTACGCGGGCCTCCGAGGATCCACGCATGCGACCGCTCCGTCGTTTCATCAGCCCGCCCGGCGCCGCCTGCCTGCTGGCCGCCGGTCTCGTGTCGTCGGCCGCAGCCGTGCCGTGGCCGCAGTGGCGCGGGCCGGCGGGCGACGGCCGGTCCGCGGTGGGTGACGACCCGCCGGCGGTCTGGAGCGAGGCCGACCACGTGGCCTGGAAGACGCCGCTCCCGGGCCGTGGCTGGTCGTCGCCGGTGCTCGATGAGCGGCTCGTATGGATGACGACGGCCGTCGAACGGGAGGCCACCGCGGAGGAGAAGGCGCTGCGGGCAGTCGAGCCCTCCGGCGGCCAGCCGCGTAACGTCGCGGCACACGTCAGCCTCCGGGCCCTGGCCGTGGACCGCGGGTCGGGGACACTCGTGCATGACGTCGAACTCTTTTCGATCAACGATCCGCAGCCGATCCACGCGCTCAACTCCTACGCCTCGCCCTCGCCGGTGCTCGCCGACGGACGGCTGTGGTGTCATTTCGGCGACTACGGCACCGCCTGCGTCGACACGGCCACCGGGAAGATCCTCTGGAAAAACCGCCTGCTGCGGCTCGATCACATGAACGGCCCGGGAAGCACGCCGATCCTGCACAATGGCCTGCTGATCGTGCACTGCGACGGCTGCGACGTGCAGGAGGTCGCCGCCCTCGACGCCACCACCGGCCGCGTCGTCTGGAAGACGCCCCGCTCAGGCCCGCTCCGCGACAACCCCGACCTCAAGAAGGCCTACGCGACGCCGATCATCGTGCGGCAGGGCGGCCATGACGTGCTCGTCTCGCCCGGCGCCGACTGGCTCTACGGCTACGACCCGGCGACTGGTGCCGAGCTCTGGCGGATGAGCTACGGCGAACTCGGCTTCTCGGTGGTGCCCAGGCCCGTGCTCGGGCACGGCCTGCTCTTCATGAGCACCAGCTTCAACCAGCCGCGGCTCCTGGCCGTCACGCTCGCCGCCGACGGCCGCGGCGCGGAAATCGCCTGGCAGGAGAAGAAGGGGGCACCGAGCATGCCCTCGCCCCTGATCGCGGGCGACCGGCTCTTCATGGTGAGCGACAAGGGCGTGGCGACGTTTCTGGACGCCCGGACGGGCTCCAGTGCCGCCACCCTCCGGCTCGGGGGCAACTTCTCGTCGTCGCCGCTCAGCGCGGCCGGCCGGATCTACGTCGGCAATCGCGACGGCGACACCTTCGTGATCGATCCGGGATCGAGTCCGGATGACGCTCCCGTACTTCTGGCCACGAACCATCTCGACGGCCGCATCTTCGCCACGCCCGCCGTGGTGGGCGACTCGCTCTACATCCGCACCGACACGGCGATCTACCGGATCACGAACGCCGCCGACCGGCGGCCCTGACGGTCGCGGTCCCGAGGTGACTGTGGCGGACGAGGCTATCGACGTCCTGCGTATTTCAGACGGCGGCGCGGGGAGGCTTCCCGGATACCGATCACCACGCTTCCCGCCGCCGCCGCGAGCCGACGCATGCCGCCACGATGACGAGAGGAGGCGGCATCCACGTGAGCGACGGGCGGGAGCTACGGTCGGGGTGTTGACGGCGTGTGCTCGTTGTGGCGGCGGCGCAGATAGAGGCGAAACGACTCGAGTCGGGGCAGGCTTTCCCGGTCCTTCTGCCGATTCGTGGCGACCTTGCTCGCGATGATGTCGTCGATGTGACACACCGGAAATCCCTCGACGACCACCCGCCGCCGCCAGGCATCCTCGAACCGCTCGATGCCATCGGGCGCGAAGACGAGGTCGAGATCGAACGGTCCGTTCTTGAGCTGCACAAAATCCTTGCCGCTGCGAATCTGGAGAGCCTGCTCGTCGTCGATCGCAAAGCCGAGTTCACGGAGTGCTGCGACGAGCGAGAGGCCGTTGCGGTCCGACTTCTCCACGAACAAGTCGGCGTCCTGAGTCGTGTCGGGAAAGCCGAGCAGAATTGCAGCCGACTTGCCGATGAAGAGATACCGGCAGTCATGCCGAGCGAACGTGTCGCGAATTTCCTCAGCCTGCCGGTAGTCGAACGCTGCCATATCCGAGCCAGTCTGGGAGGTTTTGGTCGCACCACCGACGGTAATCGGCGGTGGTGTCGAAGGCCCGGAAAGGGGCGTCATCCAACACCGGCTTGTGGGTACGGATGAACGCGTATTTCATCCTCTGGCGCAGTGGCCGCCGCGCAGCGGCGTCAAACTCTGCAAGCAAATCGGCGGGAATTCCCGGCGTTTCTCCAGCTTCGGGGGTCGGATGCATGCGTCTAGGATAGGCCGGTGGCACACGCGCGGGCAACCAGCACTCCGCCGCCGGGAGCACTTTTCCGAGCTCACGCGTACCCCATGAGCCGCGTGCCACCGGCTCCCGGGCCACACCAAGCGGACAGGGGCGATCCCTTGGCAGGGTCTACCCGGTGATGGCCGCTGGTTCCATGCATGGAGGCATGTCAGCCGGCCTGACGGCAGGCGAGGCCGCCTGCGCCTCACTGGCCGAGCAGACCCAGGTAGGCACCGGCCGCAGGAAGTCGGTCACGCCCCCGAAATCAATCCGCTCCACGACGTGCAGATGCCCGCTCAGGCAAGCCTTGACGTTGGGATGCTGTGTGAACAGTTCCTGGAATCGCGGATGGTCCACGTGCACGAGACCGCCCAAAAGGGCGGCGCTCGTATTCACCAAGCCGATCCCTCGTGGATGCGCCAAAACCGTCACCCTGCCATCCCGCGTGTGGCCAACGTCCGCGGACCGCCGAACACGTGTCGATGCGTACACATGACAAGCCCTCCCTGGCCTGGGCCCGTGAAGCTGTCCGCTACTTCTGCCGAAACGCGAACACGCCCCGCTTGTTGGCCACGACCACGTCGGGCTTCGCATCGGCATTCAGGTCCGCCACCGTCACCTGCGTTCCCACCCCGCTGTCGTCGTCGATGCGGTGGGCCACGAAGCGGGCCCCGCCGGCGCCGGCGCGGACGAGCTGAAACCAGTACAGCACCGGTGGGGCGTTGGGGTCGATGTCACCGCTGATGCCATGAGCCCAGCGGCGCTTGCCGGTGACGACATCCTGGAGGCCGTCGCCGTCGATGTCGGCCGCCGCCAGCGCGTGCAGCTGGCTGAACGTCACGCCCTGTTCGTTCTCGGCCGGCGTAGCCCCCATGATGCGATGCTCCGCGAAGGAGCCGTCGGCCATCTGCTCGAACCAGCCCAGCCCGCACCCGTGGGCATGGTAACTGGTGACCACGTCGTTGCGGCCGTCGCCATTCACGTCCTGCACGAGCATCTGGGCCCCTCCGATGGCGTCGGCCGGCCCGAAGGGCCCGGGATGCAGGCGCCACATCGCGGCCGCTCGGTCGGCCGGCTGCTCGAACCAGCCGTCCTTCGTGAGCAGGTCCATGCGGCCATCGCCGTTGACGTCCCCGGCGCCGTAGCCGTGCGTATAGCGGAAGTACCTGGCGTCGTTCTCCGCCGAGCGGGGCGTGATCGCATGAAACCGCGCCTTGCCGAGCGGACGTGTCCAGTCGATCTCGGCGAAGCCGAGCTGACCGCCCCCCTTGCCGTGGGCCTCCGGCGGCTTCACCAGATCGCTCGAGTGCACGAGCAGCTCCGGACGTCCGTCGCCGGTCATGTCCACGAGCCCCGGCGACTCGCCGTCGGCCACGTCGAAGACGGCGTGCTTCTCCCAGTGACCCGCCGCACCCTGCCCGTTCACAAACACGTGCGCCGGCTCGCCCGGCAGGCCGTAGACGAGGATGTCGTTCCAGCCATCGCCGGTGAAGTCATGCGCGTAGGCGAGAAAGGAATCGGAGTAGCCGCGGGCCGGATCGTAGGGGGTTTTCGTCGGCCCCGCGGCGTTGTCGGCCGGCGGCGTGAACTCGGTGGTGCGGGCGAAGTCGGGGCCGTGCCAGATCAGGTTGCCCGCCGTGATGTCGGCGTGGCCGTCCCTGTCGAAATCGGCGACCGCACAGCCCTCGGCCACGAACCGCTCGGTGAGCGTCTGCTTCTCAAACGCCACGTCCGCGGCCCCGACCGCCGGAGCGAGCAGCACCGCCACCACGAGCCATCTGATCGCCATCGGGTGCCCTCGTTTCAGTTCGTGCCTGCGGGCTTCGCCAGCTTCGTCTCGATCGCCGCCACGGCCGCCCGGGCTTCGTCGGCCACGTCGGGCAGCGACACCGCCTCGCGCGCCACCGTGAGCGTCGCGTCGTGCGGATAGCGAACGAGGATCTCGACCACCGCCTTGCGGTCGCCCGCATCCTCCGCCGCGGCGAGTGCCCGGCGGCACATCTCGGCCCGCTCGGGTTCCGGGAGGGCGAACTGCCTCGCGATCCGCACATAGCCCTTGAACGCCCGCCCGCGATACGGGCCCGCCTTGTCGGTCGTGGCCAGGTCGAGCAGCACCGGCGCGGCATCGGCCGTCATCCACTTGCCGAGCACCCGCGTGGCGGCATCCTGCAGAGACTGATCGCCGGACTCCGCCGCTGCCGCGACCGCGGCCAGCGCCGTGGCCCCGCCCACCTCGGCGAGCGTCTCGACGAGCACGCCCGCCCGATCACCGGCCGAGCCGATCGCCGCCGCGATCACCGCCGCGCAGCCGTCGCGGTCGGCCATGCGCACCGCGGCCTCCTTGAGGGCCGAGGCGGCGGCGGCGCCTTCCGCATCATCCCGCGGCGCAGCGGCCCGACGCACGAGCGAACCCAGGTCACTGAGGTCGACGATCGATCCGAGGGCCGCGATCGCCGCCGAGCGGACCGCGGGATCAGGATGGTCGGCCAGCGGCTGCACCCTGCCCGATGCGGACACGATGCGCCTGTCGCCGATCAGGCCCACGGCCAGGCGAAGCACCGCCGGAGCCGAGTCGAGCCGGGCCACGATCCGCTCGTCCACGCCCTCCGCCGGCATGGTGGCGAGTGCCTGCCGCACTGCCGCGACCACCGCGGCGTCGCCGGTCTCACCCACATCGAGAAGGCGATCCGCGGCAGCCGCATCGCCGCACCGGCCGACCGCCCGGATCGCCGCAAGCCGCACGCTCGGTTCGCCGGCCGCCGCCGCCTCCATGAGCGCCTGCTGCACGGCCTTGCCGGCACCACCGGCGTTGCGGTCGGCAAGCAGGTCGAGGATGAGCGCCGCGCGACCGCCGGGCAGCGGCCCGGTGCCACTCACCGTCTTCAGCAGGGCCAGATCGACTTCGTAGGCCAGGGCCGCATCGCGATCGGGACCGCCGGCGAGTTCCCGGGCCGTGAACAGGCCCATGGTGAAGAGCCGCTGGGATGGCGAACGAAGCAGATCGACGAGCAGGGGCAGGCCCGCGCGACCGCGGGCCAGGATGGCCGCCCGGGATGCCTCGGCCCGACGCTGTTCGGCGACATCGGCTCCCCGCACCGCCTCGAAGAGGGCGATCGCCGCAGGCACGTCTCCGGCCGCAGCCAGCCGCTCGCCGCACATGACGCACCCTTCGGCAACGGCATCACGGTCGGGCGTGCCGGCCGCCAGGGACGGCGCGAGTGCCGCCGCACACGCGCCGGTGCCGATCTTCCCCAGCGCCGCCGCCGCCGCAGCAGCCACGTTCGGGTCGCGGTCGCCGAGTCGGGCCGCCACGAGCGGCACGGCGGCCTCATCCCGCCGCACGCCGAGCGAGTTGATCACGCCCACGAGCTGCCGACTGGCAAGGGCCGTGCCGGGGGCGGCCGCCGCCCGCAGCGCCGCAGTCGCCTCGGCACCGGGAATCGCTTCGAGCGCGATCCGGGCCCATGACGAAAGCCTCTCGTTGCCGAGGTAGGTCGCCACGTCGGCGACGCACGCCGACGTTCCATGCACCGCGAGGCCCTTGAAGGCGAGGGCCTTGTCGGCCTCGGGCGTCTCCGTGCGGAGCACCGCGAGCAGTTCCTGCTCCCGCGTTTTCGCCCCCGTCTCCTCGGCAGTCGTCATGCCGGCGGTCAGCAGCGTCGCCACCAGGAAGAGTGTCCGACACGATGCGGGAAAGATGCGTGGCATCACAGCCTCCACGGCTCGCGGAGCGACTCCGACCGCAGCCGGTTCGCCTGATCATCGTTCACGAACTGCCACGACCCGGTGTCGAGCTTCACGGGACGACCCAGGAAGAGCGCGACGTTCGCCGCATGGCAGGCGATGTGGGCGTTGCAGGCCGCATCGGCGTTGCCCTTCGGCTTGCCGCGGGTCTTCACGCAGTCGAGGAAGTCGCGGACGTGGAAGGTGGCCGGATAGCCGCCGATCTCCTCGACCTTCCTCCCCGCCATCAGCTCGGGCGACGAGAGCACGATCTTGCCGCTGTCGCCCGCCTCCACCCACCCTGTCTCCCCCTCGAACCGCACCGGGCAGGAGCCGAGCGGTATCCAGCCCTGCTCGCGAAACACGAGTTCCGCGCCGCCGGCGTAGCGGCAGACGATCCGGCCGTCGACCGGCGGCGCGTAGTCGACCGGCGGCGGGCAGTCGTTCACCGCCCACTGGCAGAGGTCGACGCAGTGCGACCCCCACTCCAGCACGCCGCCGCCGACGAGCCCGCCACCCTTCTCAAAGTTGAAGCCGTCGCCGAGCGTCTTGGCGTTGAACGGCCGCCAGGCCGCGGGGCCGAGATACATGTCCCAGTCGGCCACCGCCGGGTCGGGCAGCGGTTCCTCCGGCAGCCAACCGCTCGAGAACGCCTTCATCCCCTGCGGGTGGGCGTAGACGTGGGTGATCCGCCCGAGGCGGCCGGTGCGGGCGAGTTCGCAGGCGAAGGCGAAGTGCGGGAGGTTGCGCCGCTGCGTCCCCGCCTGAAACACGGTGCCGCACCGCCGCATGGTGTCGCGGAGGATCAGGCTCTCGGCGATGTTCTTGGTGCAGGGCTTCTCGCAGTAGACGTCCTTGCCGGCCTTGGCCGCGAGCATCGCCATCAGGCCGTGCCAGTTCGGGCCGGTCGCGATCAGCACCGCATCGACGTCCGGCTGGTCGAGCAGTTCGCGGAAGTCGCGGTACGTCCGGCACTCGGCGGTGCCGTGATGCTTGTCGGCGATCGCCTTCACGGCCTCGCGGCGGGCCTGCTTCACGTCGCACACCGCCACGAACTGCACGTCGGGTTGCTGGAGGAAGCAGCCGAGGTCGTATTCGCCACGGCGGCCGATGCCGATCCCGGCCACGCGGACCCGCTCGCTCGGCGGCGCCGCACCGTCGAGGCCGAGCGCCGAGGAGGGAATCACCAGCGGCGCCGCCACGGCCGCCGTCGACCCGGCGACGACCCGCTTCACGAATCGCCGCCTCGACATTCCTGCTCGCGTGACCATCGTCTCCTCCTCGCGGATCACCGGGATTGCCTCGTCCGTTTTGTACCCGACCCGGCTCGTCGCCGCCCACCATTGAGGCGGGCCGCCCGCCCCGGGCGGCCGGCGGAGCCGCCCGACTGCGTCTATGATGGGCCTGGATGCCGCTCGTCACGCTTCGCAACCTGTCGCTCCGCTTCAGCGGCCCGCCGCTCCTCGACGACGTGACCTGCCACGTCGAAGCCGGCCAGCGAATCGGCCTGCTCGGCCGCAACGGCGCCGGCAAGACCTCGCTGATGCGGCTGCTCGCGGGAAGCATCGAGCCCGATGCCGGCGAGGTGGTCTTCGCACCCGGGGCGACGGCCGCCCTGCTGCAGCAGGACGTGCCGCACGAGATCGCCGGAAGCGTGCGCGAGATCATCGCCGCGGGGCTGCCGGCTGCGGACGGCGATGCCGCCTGGCAGCACGAGCAGGCGGTCGACCAGATCATCACCCGGATGAACCTCGACGGCCACGCCGCCTTTGGGCCGCTCTCGGCGGGCATGAAGCGCCGGGTGCTGCTCGCCCGGGCCGTCGTGGGACGGCCCGACCTGCTTCTCCTCGACGAGCCCACCAACCATCTCGACATCGAGGCCGTCGAGTGGCTCGAGGAGTTTTTGGGGCGGTGGCGGGGCACGCTGATGTTCGTCACGCACGACCGCGCCTTCCTGCGCCGGATGGCCGACCGGATTCTCGAGATCGACCGCGGGCGGATCTTCGACTGGTCGTGCGACTACGACACGTTTCTCGTGCGGAAGGAGGAGGCGCTGGCCGCCGAGGAGAAGCAGCACGCGCTGTTCGACAAGAAGCTGGCCCAGGAGGAGGCCTGGATCCGCACCGGGATCAAGGCCCGCCGCACCCGCAACGAGGGCCGCGTCCGGGCCCTGGAAGCGATGCGTCGCGAACGCAGCCGGCGCCGCACCGCCGTCGGCAGGGCCACGCTCGAAATCCAGGAGGCCGACCGCAGCGGCGCACTGGTGGCGGCGTTCGACGAGGTGGCGTTTGCCCGGGGCGCGAAGCCGATCATCCACGGGCTCACCACGACCGTGATGCGCGGCGATCGCATCGGCATCATCGGGCCCAACGGTTCGGGCAAGACGACGCTCCTGCGGCTGATGCTCGGCGAACTCGCCCCGACCGCCGGCACGGTCCGGCTGGGCACCAACTTGAAGATCGCCTTCTTCGACCAGCTCCGCGATCAGCTCGACGACGAACTGACCGCGGCCGACAACGTGGCGGACGGCTATGAGACGGTGCAGATCAACGGACAGCCGCGGCACGTCAACGGTCACCTGCAGGACTTCCTGTTCACGCCCGACCGCGGCCGCACGCCGGTGAAGTTCCTCTCCGGCGGCGAGCGCAACCGGGTGCTGCTGGCGAGGCTGTTCGCCAAGCCGGCCAACCTGATCGTGCTCGACGAGCCCACCAACGACCTCGACGCGGAGACGCTCGAACTGCTCGAGGCCCGGCTGGTGGAGTTTGCCGGAACGGTCCTCGTCGTCAGCCACGATCGCTCGTTCCTCGACAACGTGGTCACGAGCACCCTGGTGTTCGAGCCCGCTGCCGGAGCGGCCCGGGTGAAGGAGTACGTGGGAGGCTATACCGACTGGGTGCGGCAGCGGGCTCCGGCGGCGGACGTCGCGGCCCCGCGGCCACGGGCGTCGGCGGCGACCTCCTCTGCACCCGTCTCGAACGAGCCGGCTCGGAAACGGTCGTTCAAGGAGCAGCGGGAGCTCGACTCCCTGCCGGCCGTGATCGAGACCCTCGAGACCGGGATCGCCAGCCTCCATGCGGCGATGGCGGAGGCCGACTACTACCGCCAGCCCGGCGACGTGCTCGCCGGCGACCAGGTCCGCCTGCGGGATCTCGAGTCGCGGCTCGCCGCGGCCTATGCCCGCTGGGAGGCGCTGGAGGCGGGGGGCTGACCGCCGCATCCCCGGCCCCGGTCGTTCAGAGCTGCCGGTCGACGGCCAGTTGGTGGAAGTAGTGCGTCACCTTGCCCTGGTTGGCAAGCAGCCAGTCGATCGAGGGCTCGTGCCGCATCGCCTTGCCGATCGCCTTCGCCGTGGCCTCGCGATTCGTGCGGAACAGGATCTCCGGGTCGTAGTCGACCTCCACGATCGACGGATCGAGCCACACCGACACGATGATCCCGAGGTCGTTGGCCTTTTTTCTCGGGATGTCGCCGCCCCGCACGGCGTCGAGCACGCCGTGGGCGATCGCGGCCTGCACGGTGCCCATGAGGATGGTGGTGTACTTCTCGTGCTTCACGGTCACCTTGCTGACCATCAGCGTGGCGGGCCGCACCTGCACGTCGGAGTTGAGGATCGCGAACACCCGCGAATGCCCCTTGGTCTGGTCGCCGAGCAGGTTGGCCATCGCGTAGCCCACCGGGCCGTCGAGTTCTCCGATCACCACCTCGGGCTCGGCGGCGCTCCACGCGGCCTCGTCCTCGACGAGCGCCTCGCCGGTCCGCATCACGATCCTGCCGCCGGGTACGGGGCGGCGGGCGGGCTTCTTCTTCGCCATCGAAACATCTCCTTCAAAGGTACTTGCGGCGATTGACGGTGGCCCGCCAGCGGCCCGAATCGGCGATCTCCACGAGCTGGGCCTGCGTGAACCGCTCGCCGTGCTCGAGCACCGCCCGGCGGATCACCTCCTTGACGTCGGCCCCGTTCGCCCCCTCGAGCATCTCGGCGAGGGCGTGCAGGTCGAGGTCGAGGCCCAGCGGGCCAAGGTGCCGCCCGAGGATCCTCGCCCGGCTGGCCGCGTCGGGCAGCGGCAACGTGATCACCATGTCGAACCGGCTCGACCGCTGGGCCGCCGGATCGAGCGACTTCGGGTCGTTGGTGGTTGCGATCGTGAGGATGTCGTCCCGCTGGCGGACGCCGTCGAGCGTCGAAAGGAAGTCGGCCAGCGACGTGTTGCTGCCGCTCGAGTCACGGTGGCCGAGCACGAGATCGATGTCGTCGAGCACCACGAGCGTGGGACCGAAGGTGTCGCTCTCCGCATACAGGTCGGCGATGGTGTGCCGCATCGCGTTGGCGTCGGCGAGGATCGTCGTGTAGCGGCCGGCCAGTTCGGCGGCGATCACGCGGACGAGGTGCGTCTTCCCCACGCCCGGCGGCCCGGCGATCAGCATGCCTCGGTTGCTGCTCAGGCCGAGTGACTTGAGCAGGTCGCGGCGGCTGGTGGCCGAGGCGAGGAACACGTCGACCTCCTGCCAGACGTCGTCGGGCAGGATCAGCCCGCCCCGCTCGCTGGTGATCGCAGGGCTGACGCTGATCCGCACGCAGCCGTCGTTGACGCAGGCCTCGAGCACGCGGCCGCGGAGCGGATTCTCCACGGTCTTGAGCCGGGCCCGAAACGCCTCCAGGGTCTTCTCGGCGGTCGCCTTCGCCCCTTGCGACGAGAGGATCGCGAACTCCCGCTGCCAGTGGCGGTCGTCGATGGCCACGCAGAGCGGCTCCGCGGCGAGCGTGCCCGCGGCAAAGAAGGCGACCAGTCGGCCCGGCACGGCCACCTTCTCGTCGGGCCCAACGTCGAGCTGCGACCACGTGGGGGGCAGCCCGTCCCCCGGAGAGCCGACCATGACCCCGGCCGCGTGCCGTTCCATCTCCAGCCGCAGGAGGTTGCCCAACACCGCCAGCGACGTGCTCGGGCCGGTGAACTTGGTGCTCGCGATGTCGAGCTGATCCACGCCCAAATGACGGACGGCGAACTGCGTCGGCGAGAGGATCGTCGCCGGCTCGTTGCCCACGAGCTCGCCGAGCGTGCGGAGGGTCGCCCGCGTCTCGTCGCTGGCCGCGGCGAGAATCGCATCGATCGTATGGCCGGCGGCGGCCGTGGAGCTCGTCATGGAGTGCATTCGGGGCTGAACGGAGCCGCAGGTCTGGCGGCTGGGAGCGGGGCTACACTCTAGCAGACCACGACGCCGCACTTTCGCGGCTGACGGCAGCGCGGGATCCGCTGGAGGCAGGCGGCATGCATTGGCTCTACCTGGCGATCGCGATCATGGCCGAGGTCGTCGCCACGAGCTTTCTCAAGAAGGCTGCGGGGTTCACCCGCCTCTGGCCGACGCTCCTCGTGCTCACCGGTTATGGTGTGGCGTTCTGGTTCCTGTCACTCACGCTCGAGCGGATCCCCGTGGGCGTGGGCTACGCGATCTGGTCGGGGGTGGGCGTGACGCTGATCGCGACGATCGGCTGGCTCGTCTATGGGGAGCGGCTCGACGCCGCGGCGATCCTTGGCATGGCACTGATCGTGGCGGGCGTGGTGGTGCTCAACCTGTTCTCAAAGACCGCCACGCACTGACGCGGCGACGGGAATAGGTGCCAGCATAGGTGCCAGCCACCAAAACTGGGCAATCTGGCAACTTACCCAGATTTGGTGGCTGGCACCTTTTTTTTGTTCAGAGGAGCGACTTTGCGCTCGCGATCGCGAGCACGGCGGCCATCATCAGTCGGATCGCGGTGACGGGAAGCCGGAACGCGCCGAGATGGCCGCCGACCACGCCGCCGGCCGCCGCCGCCACCACCAGCGCGAGCCCGGGCAGCGGCACCGGCCGGCCTGCAGCGAGCCAGCCGGCGAGCCCCGCGAGCGAGTTCACGAGGATGAACGCCGCCGAGACGGCCGCGATCGTCTTCACCGGCGCCGCGCGGAGCGCGAGCAGCACCGGCGTGAGAAACACGCCACCCCCGACGCCCGTGAGCCCCGAGAGCAGGCCGACGACGCTCCCCGTCGCCGCCAGCACCACGGTCCGCCACGCAGGGTCGGCCGGCAGCTGCGGCGGCGACTCTGGCGTCGTTCCCGAGCGGCTTCGACCGGCGGCGAGCGCCTCGACGACGATCCTCACCGCTGCCACGCCCAGCACCACCCCGAGCAGCGTCTCGAATGCCGCCTTCGGCAGGGCGAGCCAGCCACCCGCGGCGGCGGCGGGCACGCTCGTGACCGCCAGCGGAACGAGCAGCCCGCGATCGAAGTGGCCGGCCCGGGCAAACTGCACGCTCGCGATCGTAGCCACGATCACGTTAAGGAGCAGGGCAGTCGGGCGGATCACCTCTGGGGCGAGCCCCCAGAGCGTCATCACGGCGATGTAGCCCGTCGCCCCGGCGTGGCCCACCGAGGCATAGATCGCCGCCACGGCGAACACCGCGGCGGCGAGCGGCCAGTCGGTCATGCCGCCGGCGCGGCGTGCCGCTGCAAGAGATCGAGCGGCACGATCTCGAGCGCCTGCTGGTGGGTGGCCTCGAGCACCACCGGCGGGGCGTGGCCGGCCTTCGCCGCCTCCAGCCACCGCGCGGCGCACAGGCACCAGTGATCGCCCGGCACGAGTCCCGGAAAATCCCACTGCGGCTGCGGCGTCACCAGGTCGTTGCCCGCCTGCACCGTGAACGCCAGGAACTCCTTCGTCATCACCGCGCAGACCGTATGCGCTCCCGTGTCCTCCGCGCAGGTGCGGCACGAACCGTCACGAAAGAAGCCCGTGAGCGGCTCGCGGGAGCAGGAGGCGAGCGGGCCGCCGAGCACGTTCTTTTCGGTGGGCGGCTGCGAACCACCGGCGGGACGGTCGAAGGCGATCATGGAACACCCGGTGGAAGGCCGACGAGAATGTACCCGCCGTCGGTATGATGCCAGCGGCCCGAAGCGACGGCAACCGGCCGCTCCATCGGAACCGCTCGTCGGCCGCACGCCCCCCGGATCCCGCGGATGCTCAGCCTCCAATCGCCCACGTCGCACCGCTGGCTCGCCCAGGTCGATGCCGCGCTCGACGACGTGATCATCGACCACGCCCACTGCGAGAAGAAGGCGGCAGGGGTGGCGATGAACCTGCTGTTCTCCTACGTGGATCACGTGGCCCTCGCCCGGGCGATGACGGAGATCGTCAACGAGGAGCTGGAGCACTTCAGGCTCGTGCTCGACATCCTCGAGCGACGCGGTGTTCCGTTCCGGAAGCTCACGCCGAGCTCCTATGGCGCGAGGCTGCACGAGCTGATCCGCAAGGAGGAACCGGCCCGGGCCGTCGATCGGCTGCTCGTGGCGGGGCTGATCGAGGCCCGCAGCTGCGAACGGTTCTCGGTGCTCGCCGACCACGTCGCCGACGACGAACTGGCAACCTTCTACCGCAGCCTGTTCGAGTCGGAGGCCCGGCACCACTCCACCTACGTCCGCCTGGCCTGCGACTTCATGCCGGAAGAGCAGGTGCGGGAGCGGCTCCACGAGCTCGCCGCCGTGGAGGCCGAGATCCTCGACCGCGGCGACCCCTTCGCCCGCATGCACAGCTGAGGCCCCGCCCCATGACCTCTTCCGCGGCCGCGCCGCACGCCCAGCGACCTGTCTGGCCGGTGACCGAGACGATCGCCGCGGGCGCGATCCTCGCACTCGCCGCCTGGGCCGTGCTCACGTGGTCGGGCGTGGGCGGGCGACCCGTGGCCCTCGGCCCGGTCGATCCCGCGAACTGGGTTCCGGGCCGCGGGCTCAGGTTCGCCGAGCTCCCGCTGGTGCTCGCGCTGCTTCTCGGCGGCATCCCGCTCGTCTGGGATCTGCTCACCAAGTTGTTCGCCGGCACCTTCGGCTCCGACCTGCTCGCCGGGATCTCGATCGTCACGAGCATCCTGCTCGGCGAGTACGTCGCGGGCGTGCTCGTGGTGCTGATGCTCTCCGGCGGCGAGGCGCTCGAGTCGCGGGCGGTGAGCCGGGCGGGCGACGTGCTCGCGGCCCTCGCCCGCCGGATGCCCACCATCGCCCATCGGAAAGCGGCCGCGGGCATCGCCGACGTTCCGCTGGGCGAGGTGGTGGTCGGCGACCTGCTCGTGGTGCTGCCGCACGAGATCTGCCCGGTGGACGGCACGGTGGTGATGGGCCGCGGGTCGATGGACGAGGCCTACCTGACGGGCGAGCCGTATCGGATGGCGAAGGCCCCCGGTTCGGCCGTGCTCTCCGGCGCGATCAACGGGGAGGCGGCGCTCGAGATCCGCACCGAGAAGGTGGCCGGCGACAGCCGCTACGCGAAGATCATGGAGGTGCTGCGGACGAGCGAGGAGCGGAAGCCGCGGCTGCGCCGCCTGGCCGACGCTCTCGGAGCCTTCTACACGCCGCTGGCCGTGGCGATCGCCGCGGCCGCCTGGTACCTGAGCGGCTCCGCCACGCGGTTCCTGGCGGTGCTCGTGGTGGCCACGCCCTGCCCGCTCCTGATCGCGATCCCGGTGGCGATCATCGGCGCGGTCTCGCTGGCGGCGAAGCGGGGCATCGTGATCCGCGACCCGGCGATCCTCGAACGGCTCGACACCTGCCGCACGGCGATCTTCGACAAGACCGGCACGCTGACCTACGGCACCCCGACGCTCACCGAGGTGGCACTCGTGGGCCGGATGCCCGAGGCCGACGTGCTCGCGGTGGCGGCGAGCCTGGAGGCCTATTCAAAGCATCCGCTCGCGGCGGCCGTGACCGATGCCGCCGCGGCGCGGGGCGTGCGGCTCCTGCAGGTGGAGCAGCTCGCAGAGCGGCCGGGGCAGGGCCTCAGCGGCCGCGTGGAGCGACTCAACGGCGCGGCGGAGGCCCACGACGTGGCGATCACCAGCCGGCAGAAGCTCGCGGCCGTCGATCCCGCCGGAGCCGCGGCCCTGCCTCCGGCGGCCGGCGGGCTGGAGTGCGTGGTGGTGGTGGACGGTGCGGCGGCTGCGGTGCTCCGGTTCCGCGACGCCCCGCGGCCCGACGGCCGCTCGTTCGTCAGCCACCTCGGGCCCGCGCACCGTCTCGACCGCGTGATGCTCGTGTCGGGCGACCGCGAGAGCGAGGTGCAGTGGCTCGCCGACTCGGTCGGCATCGAAGAGGTGCACGCCGGCATCCAGCCCGAGGGCAAGCTGGCGATCGTCGAGGAGGCGGTCCGGCAGGCGCCGGTCGTGTTCGTGGGCGACGGCATCAACGACGCGCCGGCCCTCGCCGCCGCGACGGTGGGCGTGGCGCTCGGCGCCGCCAGCGACGTCACGAGCGAGGCGGCCGGCGCCGTGATCATGGACTGCTCGCTCGAGCGGGTCGACGAGCTCTTCCACATCGCGGGCCGGATGCGGTCGATCGCCATGCAGAGCGCCGTCGGCGGCATGGCGGCAAGCGTCGCCGGGATGGGCCTCGCCGCGGCCGGACTCCTGCCGCCCGCGGCCGGAGCGCTCCTCCAGGAGGCGATCGACGTGGTGGCCGTGCTCAACGCCCTGCGGGTGGCCTGGAGCCCCGCCTCCCTGACCGACTACCGGTGACCCTCGTGAAGGCGACCTAAACCG
This sequence comes from Planctomycetaceae bacterium, assembly GCA_046075685.1. Taxonomy (GTDB): domain Bacteria; phylum Planctomycetota; class Planctomycetia; order Pirellulales; family UBA1268; genus QWPN01. The sequence continues at coordinate 21,910 of JBJTQP010000219.1, forward strand.
TGCTTCGCACCGTCCTGTTCGCCGGCATCGCAGCCTGCCTGGCCGCCGCCTCGACGACCCGCGCCGCCGACCGGCCCAACGTGCTCTGGATCTCGGCCGAGGATCTCTCCGCCGGCACGCTCGGCTGCTACGGCGGCCGTGCCCACACGCCGCGACTCGACGCGCTCGCTGCCGAGGGGCTGACGTTCGAGGCCGCCTTCTCGGCCGCACCGGTGTGCGCCCCCTCGCGATGCGCGATCATCACCGGCGCGATGCCCACCACGCTCGGCAGCCTGCCGATGCGGTGCCCGGCTACGCCGCCGCCGCACGTCGTCGGCTTCCCACGGCTGCTCCGCGACGCGGGCTGGTTCTGCACGAACAACCCCAAGACCGACTACAACCTGCCCAAGACGTTCGACGCGGGGTGGAACGAGTCGAACGCCAGGGCCCACTGGCGGGACCGGCCGCGGCCCGAGCAGCCGTTTCTTGCCGTGTTCAACATCGGCGTCACGCACGAGAGCGGCCTGTTCGGCGACAAGCCCGAGCGAGTCCGCCGCGAGCTCCCCGCCGAGGCCCGCCGCGAGCCGGCCGACGTGACGGTGCCCCCCTACTATCCCGACACACCCGTGATCCGCAGGTCGCTCGCCCAGCGGCTCGAACTCGCCGCGGCCCTCGACGCCGAAGTCGGACGGATCCTCGACGAGCTCGCGGCCGACGGCCTGGCCGACGACACGATCGTCTTCTTCTGGGGAGACCACGGCGAGGGCATTCCGCACGGCAAGCGGTCGCTCACCGAGCACGGCCTCCGCGTGCCGCTCATGGTCCGCGTGCCCGAGAAGTGGCGGCGGCTCTCGCCGCTACCGGGCGGAGCCCCTCCCGTCGGCTCGACGGCGGGCCTCGTGGGCCTGCTCGACCTCGGGCCCACGGTGCTCGCCCTCGCCGGCGTCGCCCGCCCGGCCTGGATGGAGGGACGTCCCTTCCTCGGACCCGAGGCCGCGTTCCGCGACGTCGTGATCGCGGCCCGCGATCGGATGGACGCCCCACCCGGCTGCGGACGCTCGGCCCGCGATGCCTGCTTCCGCTACGTCCGCAACTTCTATCCGTGGCTCGACGGCGACGACCTGCCCGACTACGCCACGGGCGTGGCCATCACCGGCGAGCTCCGCGCAGCGCGGGCGGCGGGCACGCTCCCGCCGGGCGCGTCGTGGTTCGCCCGCACGAGCCGGCCGGCCGACGAGCTCGTCGACGTCATCGCCGATCCGGACGGCGTCCACGACCGTGCGCACGATCCCGCGCACCGCGGCGACCTCGAGCGGCTGCAGTCGGCCGTCCGCTCGTGGATGCGCGACTCCTTCGACGCCAACGTCCTGCCGGAGCCGATCCTGCGGGCCGAGGCCCGCCGGGCGGGCAGCGAGTGGGGAATCTTTCACGCGGGCGATCCGGCCGCGGCCCGCGACCGGTACGACGCGATCCTCGACACGGCCTGGGGCGTGGCCGACGGTCGCGAGGCGGCCTTCTTCACACCGCGGCTCGCCAGTGCCGATCCCGCCGTCCGCTGGTGGGCGGTGGCCGGCACAGGCTGGGCCGCGAAGCGGGCGGGCGCGGATCCGACCACGGTGGTCGCGCCGCTCCTCGCCGACGCCGATCCGGCCGTGCGGATCGCGGCCGCTGCGTGGCTGTTGCGCTGCGGCACGGCGACGGCGGCGGACCGGGCCCGTGCGGCGCTCGCCGCCGAGATCCCCTCCGCCGATCCCGATGTCCGCGTGGCGGCGCTCGTTGCGATCGACGACCTCGGCGAGCGCACGCGGCCCTTGTGGCCCACGGCAGCGGCGCTCGAGCTCGACACGCGGGAGGAGTATTCGCGGCGGACCGTCGAGCGGATCCGCAGCAAGGCGGCGGCCCCAGCGCCGCCGACCGCCCCGGGTTCCTGACCCTACTCGCGGGCGATCCGCCGGGCGACCTGCCTGGCCGCGCTGGTCGCCGCGGCGGCCGTGGCCGATCCGGCGATCCACATCGTCGCGCCCGCCACCGCGCCGGCGAGGGCCCCGGCCGGCCCGGCAGCCGCGCCGGCGACGGCGAAGGCCAGGCTCGTGGTGGCAAGCCCCGCCGCCTCGCCAGCCGTGCGGCTCGCCTGCTCGTCGGCGCCGCCCTGATGGGCCGTCCACTCCGCTGCCAACGCCGCCGCCTCGCCGATGATCGCCGCGGGCAGCATCGTCTTAAGCCCCACCCTCACGCTCGTGCCGACGACCGTGCGGACGGCGACCCGCTCCGCGGCGCCGACGGCCATCCGCGCCGAGGCAGCCGCCGCCATCCGCGATACGCCGGCCGCGAATCGGCCCACGACGATGTCGACCTGCCGGCTCGTCCGTCGCCCGGTCGCGCACCAGGTTGCGAAGTGCTCGCAGTTGTCGATCACGAGGTCGTAGCCATCGCGACCCACGCAGGCGAGCGCCCGCGCCGCGACTTCGTCGGCCGGAAACGTGGCCGCCGGCTCGTTCCGCACGCGGACGCTCCGGTTCTCGGCGAACTCGTCGCGGCTCGTCCGCACGACGCGGCCGCCGCCGAAGGGGTTGCGGAAGTCGTGCGGGCGGGCGTGCACCACCGTGCCGTCACCGACGTCGACGCCATGGTGCAGGTAGGTGACGGTCGTGCCGGCGATCCGGTGCTCGACTTCAAGACGGTCCCCTCGCGCCATCAGGCCTGGCCCTCCTCGGGGTCTTCTACGCGGGCCGCGGTGTCGCGGTTCGCCGCCGCCATTTTCGGCTTTCCAGTGGGTTCGCCGCAACGTCCTTGTTCGGCCCCGCTGCAGAGCCTAGGGTGAGGGCGGTTTTCCCGGGGTGAGCCCGCCGCCGCAGGAACGATCCGTGCAGTTCCTCGACTCCTTCGCCTCCCTCTCCGCCGGCCAGACGCTGCTGCTGCTGCTGGCCCTCCTGATCGCATTCGCCTTCGAGTGCATCAACGGATTCCATGACACCGCCAACGCGGTGGCCACGGTGATCTACACCAAGAGCCTGCGGCCGACCGCGGCGGTCGTCTGGTCGGGCATCTGGAACTTCATCGGGGTCCACGCCGGCGGGATCGGCGTCGCCTTCAGCATCGTCCATCTGCTGCCGGTCGACCTGCTCGTCGACATCCGCACCGGCCGGGGCCTGGCGATGGTGTTTTCGCTGCTCGGGGCGGCGATCATCTGGAACTTCGCGACCTGGTATCGCGGCCTGCCCGCATCGAGTTCGCACGCCCTGATCGGCTCGATCATGGGCGTGGGCATGATGAACGCGTGGATGGAGCACGGCTCGGCCTTCAAGGGGATCAATTGGCACAAGGCGACCGAGGTCGGCATGGCGCTGCTGATCTCCCCGGCCATCGGCTTCGGGCTCACCGCGCTGCTGCTGGTCCTCACGCGGCTGCTGGTGCCCGCCGGCCTGATCCACGAGTCGCCGGCCGGCGACCGGCCGCCGCCGTGGTGGGTGCGGGCGCTGCTCGTGGGCACCTGCACCGGGGTGAGCTTCGCCCACGGCTCCAACGACGGCCAGAAGGGAATGGGGCTGATCATGCTCGTGCTGATCGGGATCGTGCCGGCCGCCTACGCGCTCGACATGCGGGCCTCGTCCACCGACATCGCGGCGGCGACCACGGCCATCGGCCGGCTCGAGGAGGAGCTGTCGACGCCGGACATGGTCGCCATGATGGAGGCTCTCAAGGGCCGCCACCTCGCCGAGTCACGCGTCGAGCGGATCGCCCGCAGCGAAGGGGTGGCGGCGGCCGGCGTGCTGGAGGGCGACTTCGTGGAGGACGTGCTCCATCCGGCGCCGCACGCCGACGTGGTGCTCGCGACGCTCGACCCGCTGCCCCTGGCGGCGGCGCTGCGGGAGAGCCTCGCCGGCCGCACCACCTTCGCCGACCTCTCACCGGAGGACCGCTGGAAGCTCCGCACCCAGTTCGTCGAACTCGGCGCCGCCGTCCGCACGCTGGTCCACGAGTTTGGTGACCGGCTCGGCGACGACCGCCGGCGCGTCCTCAAGGGGCTCGCCCGGGGCTTTTCGCGACCGGTGGAATACGTGCCGGAATGGGTGGTAATGGGCGTCGCCCTGTGCCTCGGCCTGGGCACGATGGTGGGCTGGAAGCGGATCGTGGTCACGGTCGGCGAGAAGATCGGCAAGAAGCACCTCACCTACGCCAAGGGGGGCGCGGCGGAACTGGTGGCCGCCTCGACGATCGCGATGGCCGACTCGCTCGGGATGCCGGTGAGCACCACGCATGTGCTCTCCAGTGGCATCGCCGGCGCGATGTGGGCCAACCAGTCGGGCATCCAGGCGAGCACCGTCCGCCGGATCGCAGCCGCGTGGGTGTTCACGCTCCCGGCGGTGATGGCACTGGCGGGCGGCCTGTATCGACTCTCGGCCGTGTTCGCCGGCTGAAAGCCGGCGGACGCTCCCGATGCCTCCGGGATGACAATCGGTTCGAAGACCCGCCCGCAGCGGATGCCATGTGCTGGAACCTGCATGGCCATGCCCATGTGCTCCACATGGTGTTTCAGGGGGGCAGTCCCGTCCGCTGGACCAGCCGCGGCCGCGAGACGAGGTACACCCTCAAGGAAGGCTCCTTTCATTTCCTGCCGGCCGACGATGAGTCGCACACGATCGTCGCCTCGCCTGCCGTGCCCATCAGCACGTACACGCTGTTTGTTGCCCGGAAGCATCTGGAGGATGCGGCCTCGTCGACTACGTGGACGAGCGCCTGCCAGCCACGCCCTCGTTGAGCGACATGTCGCTGCGCACCGGCCTGTCGCCGAGCCGCTTCGCCAGGAAGTTCCGGCTGGTCAGCGGCCTCACCGGCATGACGCCTGCAAAGTACCGCTCTCAGTTCAGGCCGATCGTCGGATGAACGTCACGGGCGCGGGGCGTGGTCCTCCCGCCGCTGCTTGCCCCGGAAGAACGACCAGACCCGTTCGGCCCCTAAAAACGAACTGATCGGCGGGCTGCCTTCCCGCCGCGGCCGGGTTCCGGGCCACCCGTGCGCCCCCTCGGCGTCGACGACGAACACCGTTTCCGCGCCGTGCGGGGTCGCCTCGTGGACGGTCGTGGTCACCGGGCCCCGGGTCTCGACCGTCGGCTCGACCCGCGAGCCGTTCGCCGCGACCCAAAACCGCACGACCTCGTCGAGCGGCTTGAACGGCGCCTGCTGTGCGCGGCGCACGAGCGGATTGCGACTCATCCCGCCTTCGAGAGGCACCTCGTCGTCCCGGGCCCCGTTGACGATCAGGATCGGCAGCGGCCGCGACGGCCGGGACTCGAAGGTGAACATGGATGCCACCACCGGCGCAGCCGCGGCGAGCCGCTCCGGCCGGGCCACGGCATACACGAACGTCATCATGCCGCCGTTGGACCCGCCCGTCATGAACACCCGGTCCGGATCGGCCCCGTGATCCCGGATGAGCGTATCGATCAGCGTGTCGAGGTAGGCGATGTCGTCGGCGTCCTGCACCTGCCGGCGCAGCAGGAAGCCCGTGTTCCATGCATGGCGGCCCCCGCCGAACGACGTCCCTTCCCCATACGCGGCGATGAAGCCTTCCGAGCGTGCGATCGCGTCGAAGCCGGAGTTGGCCCGCATCACGTCGGCACTTCCCATGCCGCCGTGCAGCACGACGACCGCCGGCCGTCTCGTGCCGTCGGCCGGGGCGTTGACGACGACCGCCCGGCGAACCTGACGTCCAACCTCGACGGAGATGTCGACGTCGGCCTCGCGCGACGGACGTTCGGGGGCGGGCCGTGGGCCGAACGCCGTCCGGTAGAACTCCCAGTTCGCGTCGCCGAGGGCTTCGAGCGTCCGCAGGGGATTGTGATCCACGCCGGCCAGCACGACCCAGGCGTGGGGGATCCCGAGCCGCGCGAGGTGCTCGTGAAACGCGCGATTGTTGGCGAAGGTTTCATCCTGGTCGCCGCACACCACGCGGACGAGCGACCCGCGCCGAATCGCGTCCACCTGCCGCTCGGCGAGGACCCGCGGGCTGACGCTCCGGAAATACTCCTGATCACCCCCGTAGACCCGCTCGAGCACCTCGGCGGCCCGGCGACGGCCGGCCCGCGGCGCGTCGTCGAGCAGGTCGGCCTGGAGCGGCCCGCCTCCCATGATCGAGACGCCGCGAAACACCTCCGGGTATGTGAAACCCAGCCGCGCGGCCCCGTAGCCGCCCATGCTGTAGCCATCGAGCAGCCGGCCCTCTCGCGCCGCGATCGTGCGGCACGAGGCGTCGATGTGGGGCACGAGTTCCTTGACGATCATGGTCTCCAGGGGGGCGGAGCCGTCCTTCCAGTCGACGTACATGCCCTCGGCCAGGCCGTTGACGAACACGACGAGGCACGGGGGAACGTTGCCCGCTTCGACGGCCTTCGCGAAGCAGGCCGCCACCTGCGGGATTCCGGGCAGCCCGCCCCCCGAGCCGTGCAGCCAGTACACCACCGGAAACCGCCGGTCCGGGTCGCGGTCGTAGGCGGCCGGTGCATACAGGTGGTAGCTGACGGTGGCCTTCGCGGCGGCGCTCTCGAAGGTGTGAAACGACACGCCCGGCGCTGCGATCGTCGGCGTCACCCACAGGTGGCCCGCCGGCGCCTGCGCCGACGCCGACCCCGGCTCTGTGGCATGACCACGCCCCGGCTGCATGACCGCGAGGGCAACACCGAGCATGGTCAAGGCGTGGACGATCCTCATGGCATGTCCTTCAACGGGTCAGACCGCCTCCGGTTGCGGCGGAGCCGCATGGGCGGCCGAAGGACTGGACACATCGGGTGATCGCCGGCCGGATCGCAGCGGCCGATTCCCGCGCGACCCCGCTCTCCGACACGGCCGCAGCGGCAACGCAACCCTCGAGTCTGTCCTTGATTGTGCGCTGCGGAGACTGCGTGCGCCTGCCGTGCCTCCGCAGCGACGGCACCGTCATCTGTGATACGATGCGGCCGCAGGTCACGTCTGGTCGCAGCCATGGCATCACAACGGATGTCCTTTCGATGACGCGTCCCCGCATGACTCCGCGAAGCACTCCACGGGCGGCCCTCTCGCTTCTCGCGGTGGTCCTCCTCCCCGCGGCACCCATCCCCGCCAGCCCTCCGGTGGCGCCTACGGAGCCGCTCACGGCCGCGGAGCAGCGAAGCAGGTTTCACCTGCCAGCCGGCTACGAGATCCAGCTGGTGGCCGCGGAGCCGGACATTCAAAAGCCGATGAATCTTGCCTTCGACACCCGCGGGCGACTCTGGGTGACGCACTCCGTGGAATATCCGTTCGCCCCTCCTCCCGACGCGGCCCGCCGCGACGGCCTCACGGTGCTCTCTGACTTCGGCCCTGACGGCAGGGCGCGAAAGGCCCGGCGATTCGCCGCCGATCTCTCCATTCCGATCGGCGTGCTGCCGCTGGCGGACCGCGGCGACGGCACGACCACCGTGATCGTCTGGTCGATTCCGCACATCTGGAAGCTCACCGACACCGACGGCGACCTGGTGGCCGACACCCGCGAAGTGCTCTATGGGCCATTCGACTTCGTCGACACCCATGGCGACCAGAACGCCTTTCGGATGGGCCTCGACGGCTGGGTCTATGCCTGCCACGGCTTCCGCAACGACTCCAAGGTGCGGCTCCGCGGAACTGGCCCGGTCGTGCTCGAGATGCAGTCGGGCAACACCTACCGCTTCAAGCCCGACGGGTCGGCGATCGAGGTGGTTTCGCGGGGCCAGGTGAACCCGTTCGGCATGGCCTTCGACGCCCTTGGCAACCAGTTCACCGCGGACTGCCATTCCAGGCCGCTCTCGCTCGTGCTTCGCGGGGCCTGCTACGAAAGCTTCGGCAAGCCTCACGACGGCCTCGGCTTCGGGCCGCCTGTCACCGGCCACGACCACGGGTCGACCGGCATCGCCGGAGTGGCGATCGGTGAGACCGACGCGCTTGCCATCGGCGACCGCGGCAGCGTGTTCGTCGGCAACGTGATCACCAACACGGTCCACCGCGACCGCCTCACCTGGCGCGGCAGTTCCCCGTGGGTCGATGCACCGGAGGACTTCCTGACCTGCGACGACTGGTGGTTCCGCCCCGTTGACCTGCAGATCGGTCCTGATGGGGCGGTCTACGTCGCCGATTTCTACAACTGCATCATCGGTCACTACGAGGTCGACCTGCATCATCCGCGGCGGGATCGGGAACGGGGCCGGATCTGGCGCGTGGTCACCACCGACACCGTGACCACCGCACCCCCCGACTGTGGCGACCTCCCGGTGGCCGGCCTGGTCGATCGGCTCGGTGCCCCCACCGGCACGCTCCGCCGCCTGGCGTTCGAGGCGTTGCTGGCCCGAGCGGGCCGTGATGACTCGGTGGCCCAAGCGCTCGACGGCGCGGTGCGGGCGTTGGCGAGCGGGCAGGGCGCGGCGATCGCTGCCGGACCAACGCTGGCCGATGCGACGGCCCACCGTCGCGCGCTGGCACTGCGTGGCCTCGACCGTCTGGGCCGCTGTGACACCGCCGGCATCGCTCAGGCCGCAGGCGATCCCGCCGTGGTCGTGCGGGTCCATGCGGCTCATCTGCTCGCGGAACGCGCACGCTGGGCTGCGGCCGAACGCGAGCTCGTTCACCGGCTGCTCGCCGACGACGATCCGTTCGTTCGCCGTGCGGCCGCAGCGGCAGCCGGTCGCCACCCGGATGTCGACAGCGTGCTGCCGCTGGCACGGGCGTGGGAGGCGGCCGAGACGACCGACGTGCAGCTCGTCCATGCGCTGCGGATCGCCCTCCGCAACACGCTCGGCGGCATCGACCCGGCGGCGCTGGCGACGCTCGATCCCGGATCCGACGCGAAGGCAACCGCCATCTGGGGCCGGCTCGCCGACGTCGCGGCCGTGACCGGCAGCGCGGATACAGCCTGGTTTGCCCTGACCGCCGCGCGGCGGCACGACCTCGGGATCGAGGTCACGGCCCGGGCGCTGACGGCCGTTGCGTCGCTCGCCGCGATCGAGCGGGTGGACGAGGCGGTGGCGTTTGCCCGGGAGAACGGCCCGGCCGATCGATCGTTGTGCGCCCTCGTCGAGGGCTGGCAGCGGCGCGGCGCGGCGCTCGACCGCGGCACCGCGCTCGGCCAATGGGCCGAGGCCCTCGCCGGCGAGACACTCGCAGCGGCGGTGACCGACGGCCCCGCCGGAGATCCGCAGCCGCTGCTCGTGTCGCTCACCGTCGCGCGGCAGCTCGGGCTCACGGGGCTCGCCGAACCGGTGGCGAGAATCCTGGCCGATGGGCGGTTTACCGACGAGGCGAGGATCGCGGCGGCCGAGGCGGTGCTCGCACTCGACGAGCCACTCGGAACCGCCGCCGCCGGCACCCTGGTCGCCGATGGCCGGGCGGCGACGAGCGTGCGCAAGGCCATAGCGGAACGGCTTGGGCGCGTGCGAAGCAGGGAGGCGGCCACGGTGCTGGTGCGAGCGCTGGCGACTGCCCCCGAGCCCCTGGAGCAGCCGGTTGCCCTGGCCGCTGCCGCCACGCCGGAGGGCGCGACGCTGCTCGTCGACTCCATCGCCGCCGGAAAAGCCTCGGCCCGCATCCTGCAGCAGCCCGCCGTGGTGGAACGGCTCGAGGCCGTCGGTGTCGAGAACCTGAGGCCGCGACTGGCAGCGCTGACCGACGACCTGCCGCCCGTCGACGAGACGGTGCGGCGGTTGATCGAGGACGTCGCCGCCCGCCACGCGGCGGGGCCCGCCGACCCGCAGACAGGCGCGGCCGTGTTCGGCCGCGCCTGCGCCACCTGCCACGCCCGGGGTGGCGTCGGGGCGACGATCGGCCCGCAGCTCGACGGGATCGGTCAGCGGGGCCGCGACCGCGTGCTCGAGGATCTGCTCGACCCGAGCCGGCACGTCGACGACGCATTTCGGACCACGATCCTGCACCTCACCGACGGCCGGGTCGTGACGGGGCTGCGGCTTCGCGACGAGGGCGGCGACATCATCCTGGCGGACGCCCTCGGCAAGGAACTGCGGATCGCGGCCGACGACGTCGCGGCGATGCGGATGTCGCGGCTCTCGCCGATGCCCGCCAACGTGCGGGAACTGATCGGCGCGGAGAACCTGCCCCACCTCCTCGCCTACCTGCTCGAATCGCCCTCAGCGGGGCCCGTGGTGCCTCCCTGACGACCATCGATCGCAGGGTGCCCTCCTCGGCACATTGACAGCACGGCGTCAACCGCTCGCGGCGCTGGCGGGCTCGTCAGCCGGCGGAGCGGCTCACGGCATGATCACGCCGGCGATCGCGGCCGAGAGCGCGTTGGCCAGGGTGCTGATCACGAGCATCTTCACGCCCAGCTGGGCCAGGTCGCCACGCCGTTCCGGGATCAGGGCGCCGATGCCGCCAAGCTGAATGCCGATGCTCGAGATGTTGGCGAAGCTGCACATCGCGATCGTGGCCAGCGAAAAGGCCTTGGGCGTGAGCGTGTCCTTGATCTTGCCAAGGTCGAAGTAGGCGATCATCTCGTTGAGCACCGTCCGCGTGCCGAGCAGGCCACCGATCGTCTGGCAATCCTGCGCCGGCACGCCGATCAGCCAGGCGAACGGTGCGAACACAAGCGACAGGAGCCACTGGAGCGACAGCTCGGGCCGGTCGAAGAATCCCCCGACCCAGCCGAGCGCCAGGTTCGCAAGGGCCACCAGACCGATGAACGAGATCAGCACCGCCCCGACGTTGGCGGCGAGCATCATGCCCTCGCGGGTGCCGCGGGCGGCGGCGTCGAGGACATTGGAGTCGAGCCGCTCGTTCGACACCTTCAGCGTGCCGAGCGTCTCGGGATCCCCCATCTCCGGCACGAACATCTTGGTGAGGAAGATCGTCGCCGGGAAGCTCATCAGGATCGCCGTGAGGAGGTCGCGGAGCTCGCAGCCCGCCGCCTTGTAGGCGCCGAGGATCCCTCCCGAGACGAGCCCCATGCCGCTGACCATCACCACGGCGAGTTCCGACCGCGTGAGCCGCGGCAGGTAGGGGCGGATGACGAGCGGCGCCTCCGTCTGGCCGAGGAAGATCGACGCGGCGGCGTTGAGCGTCTCGGCGCCGCTCGAGCCGAGAATCTTCGCGGTCACCCACGCGAACGCCCGCACCACCTGCTGCATGATCCCGAGGTGATAGAGAACGGCGAACAGCGCCGCCACGAACACGATCGTGGGCAGCACGCGGAACGCGAACACGAAGCCCGTGGGCCCCGCCGGGTCGGCGAGCTTGTCGCCGAACACGAACCGGGCGCCGGCATCCGAGCAGGCGAGCACGGTATCCACCCAGTGTGCCGCCGCCTCGAGGGCCGCCTGGCCGGTCGTGCTCCGCAGCAGGATGAAACCCAGCGCCACCTGCATCGCCAGGCCGCCGAGCACCATCCGCGGCGAAATCCGGCCGCGGTTCTCGGAAAACAGCCAGGCGGCGCCGAGGATGGTCGCCACGCCGAGCAGGCCGCGAAACCGTTCCAGATCGCCCATCGTCGTGTCTCCTTCCAAGAAGAAGCGGGTCGAGAAGCCTGGGTTACAGCCGTTCGAGGATCAGCGACCGCGGCGGTGGCGCCGCGGCCGTGATCGTGGTCGCGTCGGCGAGCATGGCGAGCACCTGCGGCATGGCTGCCGCATGCGTCGGATTGACATGGATCTCCGCGATCGCGTCGCCCGCCCGCACCTCGGCGCCCACGGTCTGCTTGAACACGATGCCGGCGGCAGGGTCGATCGTGGAGTCGACGCGGGCCCGGCCCGCCCCAAGCAGCATCGAAGCCTGCCCCACCGGCCAGGCGCGGATGCCCGCGACGAACCCCGACGCCCCTGCACGGAACGTCTCGACGACGGCCGCCTTCGGCAGCACGCCGCGCGGATCGTCGCACACCCGCGGGTCGCCACCCTGCGCCGCGACGACCTTCCGGAAGCGCTCGAGCGCCGAGCCGTCCGCGATCGCCCGCCGGCACTTCTCGAAGGCTTCCTCTCGGGTCATCGCCACGCGGCCGAGCAGGAGCATCTCAGCGGCGAGTTCCAGCGACACCTCCATCAGGTCGTCGGGGCCGCGGCCCTGCAGGCACTCGACGCTCTCCCAGACCTCCAGCGCGTTGCCCACGGCCCGGCCCAGGGGTGCGTCCATGCTCGTGATCAGGGCCTGCACCGGCTTGCCGAGCTCGCGGCCGATCCGTGTCATGCTCTCGGCCAGGGCGCGGGCGTCTTCCCGCTTCGCCATGAAGGCCCCGTCGCCGGTCTTCACGTCGAGCACCAGGGCGTCGATTCCCTCGGCGAGCTTCTTCGAGAGGATCGAGGCGGTGATCAACGGGATGCTCTCGACCGTGGCCGTCGCGTCGCGGAGGGCGTAGAGCACGCGGTCGGCGGGGGCGATCTCGGCCGTCTGCCCGATCAGCACCATGCCGCACTCGCGGGCCACGCGGCGATAGGCGGCGAGGTCGAGGTCGATGCGGAAGCCCGGGATGCTCTCGAGCTTGTCGAGCGTGCCGCCGGTGTGGCCGAGGCCGCGGCCCGACACCATCGGCACCGTCACGCCGCAGGCGGCCGCAATCGGCGCCAGGATCAGGCTCGTCTTGTCGCCCACGCCGCCGGTCGAGTGCTTGTCGACCTTGGGGCCGGGAATGTCGGAGAGATCGAGCACGGTGCCCGAGTGGAGCATCGCGTCGACGAGCGCCGCGGTCTCCCGGGGCGTCATGCCCCGCCAGAGGATCGCCATCGTCAGCGCCGACCACTGGTAGGTGGGCACCTCGCCGGTGGCGATGCCACCGACCAGAAACCGGATCTCGTCCGTCGAAAGTTCGCCACCGTCTCGCTTGCGACGGATCAGGTCGACGGCTCGCATGGTGGTGTATCCCGCGTTCTGACCGGCTCGCGGGCGAGTCGATCCGTGGTGGAATGGCTCAGTGGCGGGCCGACGTGCCGAACTGCCGGTCGCCGGCGTCGCCGAGGCCCGGGACGATGAAGCCCACGTCGTTGAGACCCTCGTCGAGGGCCGCCACGTGGATCGCCACGTCGGGCATCGCCTCGGAGAGCTTGAGGACGCCCTCCGGCGCCGCGATCAGCGCCAGGAAGATGAGCCGGGGAATGCCCGCGGCCCGGAGGATCTCGCAGGTGCGGATCGCGGAGCCGCCCGTGGCGAGCATCGGATCGACCACGATCGCCAGGCTCGCACCGCAGTTCGCCGGCAGCTTGTTGTAATACTCCTGCGGCCGCAGCGTCGTCTCATCGCGATAGAGGCCGATGTGCCAGACCTCGGCGTCGGGGATGAGTTCGATGAGCCCCTCGGCCATGCCGAGGCCGGCCCGCAGGATCGGCACCACGGCGATCCGCTCGGCGATCCGCCGGCCCTTCGCCTCGCCGAGCGGCGTGGGCACGCGGACATCGCTGGTGGGCACGTTCGCCGTGGCCTCGACCGCGAGCAGGCGCGTGATTTGGCCGACGGCCCGGCGGAACTCGGGCGGCTTCGTGGCCGGATCGCGGAGGGAGGCGACGTGGTGCGCCACGAGGGGATGCGACGACACCTGGACCCGCGACATGCGACGCTCCCTCTCACTTCCCTGCCTGCGACCGGACGCATGATCATACGATCGCCGCGGGCCTTGTCGAACCGGGCCATCCCCGAGACGGATAGACTTCCGGGATCGCGTCCGCCGCCGTTCCCGTCACGCCCCCGAGGGAGTCCCGCACATGCCGTCCGCCCCCGCGATGCCGTCAGACGATACGCTCCTCGCCGCCGCCCGCGAGGCCGGTGGCAACGCCCACTCGCCCTACTCGGGCTGGCGCGTGGGTGCGGCCGCGGTCTTCGCCGAGACGGGCGGCACGATCTTCCGGGGGGCGAACGTCGAAAACGGCTCCTACGGCCTGACGATCTGCGGCGAGCGGGCGGCGATCTTCGCCGGCATCGTGGCCGGCGGCCGCCGGCTCGTGCGGATCGCGCTGACCTGCACCGAGTCGTCGGGGACGCTCGTGGCGAAGATCGCCCCCTGCGGAGCCTGCCTGCAGGTGATCGCCGAGTTCGGCACCGGCGACACGGCGATCATGATCGACGGCCGCGGCACCTTTCGGCTCGCCGACTTCCTGCCACTCCCCTTCGGCGCCGACACGCTCAAGGCGCACGACTGAGACGGACTCCACTTGATCCTCGCGCGTCGGTTCAGCACCGCGACCGGCCGGATTCCGCAGGCTGCAAGCCCGCGGCTACGAGAGTCTCAGCGCGGGGCTGCCCGTGCCCGAGAGCCGGCGCATGACCGGGCACCGATCCGCCATCGGCGGATTGGTCGGCGCAGCCACGATGGCGAAGCGATGGCGGCATCCGAGTGCGCGTGGGGCAGGATGCCCGACGCGCACGTCCGGCGACGGGCATGGGCAGCCCCGAGCCTCACGAACGGGCGAGGCTCTCGTGTGAGCCGTATGAGACGCGCACGACTGAGCCGAGATCGTCACGGACCGACGTCGAGGGCGGCGAGGGTGCGGTCGTTCCGCAGGTAGAGTCGGCCGGCGGCCAGCGCCGGCAGGGCCCGCAGGGGGCCGCAGCGGGGATCATCCGCGAACGGTCGGCAACGGCCGCGTACCTGCAGCCCCCCGGGATCGGGACGCACGAGGAGCACCTCGCCGTCGGTCCGGGCCACGATGAGCATGCCGGAGGCGCAGAGGAGCGTGCCGTAGCCGAAGCCCGCCTCGCGCCACAGCGGCCGGCCCGTCGCCGGATCGAGGCAGACCATGTCGGCCGGGGGCAGGTCGTCACGACCATCGATGGCATAGAGCCGGCCGTCCACCAGCACGGGCGTGGCGTACTGCGAGGCGAGCGCGTCGGTGCCCTGCCACAGGGGTGTCGCGCGGGTCGCATCGAAGGCCGCGCACACGCTCCCGATGCCGTAGGAGGCGGTGACCAGAAACCGGTCGCGGCCGAGGATCACCGGCGAGGCGGCGTTGACCGTCGGCCCGCGCTGGCCGAATGGAAACGACCAGCGGACCACCCCGTCGGCCGGGTCGATCAGGAGGCACGAGAGTCGCGTGACCACCAGGGCGTGCGGCCGGCCGTCCGCCACGACCTCCACGGGCGCCGCGTAACTCGCCCCCTCGCGGGTCGCGGCCCACGCCGTCTCGCCCGTCGTGAGGTCGAAAGCCACCAGGCCCGACTCGCCCCGGCGACCGCCCACGGTGACGACGATCCGCCCGCCGACCACCAGCGGCGTGGAGCCGGCTCCGAAGTAGCCCTCGACCGCATCAAACTCGCGATGCGTGCGCCGCTCCCACCGGCGTCGGCCGGTGGCGGCGTCGATGCAGGCCAGCACGCCCTGCGCCCCGAACACGACCACGTGGCCCTCGTGCACGACCGGGGCACACAGCGGTCCGTCGCCGCCGCCGACCTGCGGCACGAACGACGTCGCATGCCCGTCGCTCCAGACGGTGTCGCCGGTCCGCGTATCAAACGCCTCGAGCACCTCGCGGTCGTCGCGGCGATGAAACAGGAATCCGCGATCGCCCACGACGACGACGCCGGCCACTCCGGCGCCGACATCCCGCCGCCACGCCTGCCGTGGTCCACCCGCCGGCCAGGCGTCGGCCAACCGCTCGTCAGCCGCGGCCACACCCGACCGCGTGGGTCCGAGAATCTGCGGCCAATCGCCCGCCTCGGCTGCCGCTGCAAGCAGGCCGGCGATCACCGCCACGAGTCGCGTCACTGCGGCCGGTTCCGCTGGCGGAAGTACTTCAGCCCCGGCACGAAGAAGCAGGCTCCGCTGACCAGTCCGAAGATGACGTGCTGCCAGGCCGGCAAGGCACACATCACCAGCGTTGTCGCGAACAGCGCCGCCGCCTGCACGTAGAAGGCACCGGCCAGGATTCCCGCCTTCACGAAGAATACGAGGCCGGCGAAGAGCGCCAGCACGGGGGAGAGCGTGAGCACGGGAAGCCCGAGCAGTTGTTCGATCGCAAACAGCAGCGTGCTGGCGATCATGCTGCCGCCCCAGACGTGGGCCACCTGCCGCTCGATGGCCGTGACGGGGCCGTTGCGATGCCGCAGCGCCCAGAAGATCGGCGCCCAGAGGGCGAGCCCGCCACCCCAGAGCACCAGATACGGCCACCGGCTCGCCACGCCCTGCCAGGCGAGCACGTCGGTGATGCAGCACAGGGCCAGCACCACCACGGAATGCCACATCCACAGCAGGCCCCAGTTCTCGAGCACCACGGCGTGGTGCGTCTCGCGAAACAGCCGCGCCACCACGTCGGCCATGCCGCCGCGGCGGGCCGCCACCGGCTCGCCGGCGAGCGCCGCCCGCAGGTCGGCGGCCAGCGCCGCAGCCGATGAATAGCGGAGATCCTGCGGCTTCTGCAGGCTCTTGAGCGCGATCATCTCGAGGTCGCGGTCGGCCGCCGGGACGATCGACCGCGGGGTCGGCGGGTCGGCCTCGAGCACCGCCAGGAGGGTGTCCATCGGCGACGCCGCCTGGAACGGCGGCCGACCGCAGATCGTCTGGTAGAGGATGGCGCCCAGGCTCCAGACGTCGCTCGCGGGCCCGACGTCGCCCCGACTCCCGGCGGCCTGCTCCGGCGACATGTAGCACGGCGTGCCGAGGATCGCCCCGGTGTGCGTCACGGAGTCGGAATCTTCGAGACGCTTCGCCAGGCCGAAGTCGGAGACGAGCGGCTCGCCGGCCACGTCGATGAGGATGTTCGACGGCTTCAGGTCGCGGTGCAGGACGCCGCGGTCGTGCGCGGCCTGGACGGCGTCGGCGACCTTGGCCAGCACCGCGGCGGCCTCCCGGGGCGGCAGCGGTCCCGCGGCGAGCCGCCGCGCCAACGTCGTGCCCTCCACGAGCCGCATGCTGTAGAAGGGCAGGCCGTCGATCTCTCCGACGTCGAAGATCGGCACGATGCCCGGATGGTCGAGGCGGGCCGCGGCCTCCGCCTCGCTGCGAAACCTCGCAAGGTCGTCCGGGCCGGCGAGATCCCGCCGCAGGAGCATCTTCACAGCCACGACGCGGCCGAGGCTCCGCTGCACCGCGCGATAGACGATGCCCATGCCGCCACGGCCGATCTCCTCGAGCAGGTCGTAGTCGCCGAAGACGGCCGGAAGCGGCGTCCGCCCCGGCACGAAGCCGCCGTCGCGAACCGCGGCCCCGGCCGTCGGGGCCGACCCCGAGCCGCTCGGCAGGGTGACCTGTGGATCGCCGCGAAGCAGGCTCCCGGCGATCCCGGCCGGCAGCATGATGGTCGACTCCTCCGCCACGGCGTCGGCCACCGACATGGTGGCCAGCAGTTCGCGAAGCTGTCCGGCGAGGTCGGGATGTGCCGCCGCCATCTCATCGAGCCGGCGCCGGGCCTGACCGCCGACGCACTCCGAGAGCTCGTCCACGAGCTGCGCGAGCACCTCCTCGCGGTCGGGGGAGAGCACGGTGTCGACGGCGCGGTGTCGGCTGGTCATCGGCATGGTCATCGGGCCAAGGAATGCGAGAGCCCCCTGGGATGATAGGCGGCTCGCCGTGCGGGGGAGGCTTCACGCCTCGGGGGGCTCGCCGTCGAGCAGGCTGCGAAGCCGCCTCATGGCCCGGAGGTACCGCATGCCGGCGGCCGGCTTCGTCAGGCCGAGCACCGCGGCGGCCTCCGCGGTCGAGAGATGCTCGAAGTGCCGCAGGAGCACGATCCGTCGGTCGGCGTCGTCGAGCTGCTCCACCGCCGCGGCGAACCGCCGCTCCAGCTCGTGCCAGGTGGCCGCGGCCGCCGGCGTGAGCTCCCGGTCGGCGATGCCCGTCATTCCGTCCGCCGCCGAGTCGTCGTCGCCCGCCGCGGCCAGCGGCACCTCGCGATCGAGGCTCCGTGTCGCCGCGACGCGGTGCCGACGATGCGCATCGATCAGCCGGTCGCGGGCCATGTGCCGCAGCCAGAGGCGAAACGGCATCGTGGGATTGGCGAGGTAGTCGCTGAGCCGCCGGTTCGCCTCGATCATCACATCCTGCACGATGTCGCTGGCGTCGACCCGCCGCTCGATCACGCGATCCATCCGCAACGCCACCATCCGGCGAATCGCGGCGCGATGGCGATCGAGCAGGCGATTGACGGCATCCTCGTCGCCGTCGCGGACGCGGTCGAGGAGCATCAGCGTGACGGCAGGCGGGCCCCCGGCCGAGGCGTGCTCGCCGCCGCCGTGGCCGTCCGACCCGGTGCTGTGGGGCAGGCTCGTCACCCGGTTCATCATACCAACGTGTCGAGCGGTCGGGTGGTGACGATTGGGCTGACCGCAGCGGCCGAATGCCGCGGAAAACCACCCCCTGCGGTCGCGCGGCCTTTTTGCCCCGCGCATTTCCGTGATCCATAATCGACGGCGGTCAAAGGATCGACCGCTGGCCACCGCGACCCCTCGCGGCCCTTGTGAACGGATGCCCACGTGCGAGTCGTCCTCTCCCTGCCGTCACGGCCCGAATCGCGGCTGTGGCATCGTTGCAGGGTGATCACGGCGACGCTGGTCGCGGTGCTGGCCGGGTCGTGGGCACGGGCGGCCGAGCTGCCGCCGGCCCCGGAGCCGGCTGAACTCACGGTCGCCGCCGCGCCCCAGCACGAGGATCTCGCCTCCCGAACCTCCGCCCTGGTGCATCAGGGGCTTTGGGCCGACGTCGTGAGCATCTGCGAGACGCCGGCCCGCAAGGGCACGCTCGCCCCGGGGCTGCATCACCAGTACGACCTTGCGAAGCTCCACTGCGACGTCGCCCGGCGGCATGCGGAACCAGCCTTTCGCACCCAGCTCGCCGGCCTGACGGAGGCCGACGCCCGCCGGCTCTACGGCGAGGTGCTGACGCGGATCGGCTCCCACCACGTCGACACGCCGGACTTCGCCCGGCTGGTGACCCGCGGCATCAGGGCGGTGGACGTCGCCCTCGAAGAGCCCGCCTTCACGGCGGTGCATGCCGCCCAGGCGACGCCGGAGCGAGCAGCCGTCTATCGCGAGCAGGTGACGCGGATCGCGTCGGGGCGGACGGTCGGCTCCGCCGCGGATGCCGAGGCGGTGGCCACCTGGGTCGCCCGCGCGGCCCACTCCATCCTCGGCGTCGCCCCGGCGGTGACGCTGATGGAGATGAGCGCCGCGGCGGTCGGCGGCCTCGACGAATACTCCGCGTTCCTCACGACCGGACAGCTCGACGACCTCTACGCCCAGATCGAGGGCAACTTCGTCGGCCTCGGCGTGGAGCTCAAGAGCGCCGCCGACGGGCTGCTCGTAGTACACGTGATCCCCGGCAGCCCCGCGGAGCGGGCGGGCGTCCGGGCCGGCGACCATCTCGTGGGAGTCGGTGGCCGGTCCCTGGCCGGCATGGGCGTCGACGCGGCGGCGCACCTGCTGCAGGGCCCGGAAGGCTCGCTGGTGACGCTCGCCATCCTCCGCGCCCCGTCGCCCGCCCGCGCGGTGACCGTCCGTCGCGAGCACGTCGAGGTGCCGAGCATCGAGGACGTGCGGATGCTCGACGCCGCCTCGGGCATCGCCGGCCTGAAGGTGACGTCGTTTCAGAAGACGACCGCCGCCGACCTCGAGGCCGCCCTGCGGCGGCTCGATGCCGCGGGCATGAGGTCGCTGGTGATCGACCTTCGCGGCAATCCCGGCGGGCTGTTGT
>JBJTQP010000220.1:0-6092 GCA_046075685.1 Planctomycetaceae bacterium
CTCTGCCCGGGCACCGATCCGCCATCGGCGGATTGGTCGGCGCAGCCCGGAGGGCGAAAGCGAAGGCGGCATCCGAGCGAGCGGCGGGCAGGATGCCCGACGCGAGCGTCCGGCGACGGGCACGGGCAGTCCCGAGCGCCCAGCGATTCGCACGAACTGAACGGACTCGCGACCTGATTCCGCAGGCTGCAAGCCTGCGGCTACGAAAATCCCAGCGCGGGGCTGCCTGTGCCCGAGAGCCGGCGTATGACCGGGCACCGATCCGCCATCGGCGGATTGGTCGGCGCAGCCAGGATGGCGAAGCGAAGGCGGCATCCGAGCGAGCGGCGGGCAGGATGCCCGACGCGAGCGTCCGGCGACGGGCACGGGCAGTCCCGAGCGGCCCGTTCATCGGGCGAGGAGACCGCCGCGTGGCTCCGGGATACACTCGACGCATGCACTCCGTGCGGGCGACGGTTCTCATGATGGCGTTGGCAGTTCCGGCCGTGGGGCGGGAGCCGCCGACCGTGGCCCGTCGCCTGCCGCCGGCCGGAGCGGCTGCCGACGAACTCGCCGCGAAGCTCGATCCGGCCGCCCGTGCCGCATGGGACGGGGTGGCCGAGCGGCTGGCGTCCCTCCGGTCGCGACTGGTCGCGGCCCGGTTCGCGGATGACGCCGAACGGGCCGACGTCGAGGTGCTGCTCAAGGCGGTCGAGTACGCCGTCGCCGGCGACGAGTGGTGGCAGCCGTCCGACCTCAGGCACGCCGCGTGGGCGGTCGACGAGGCGGAGGCACGGATCGACGCCGTCGCGAGCGGCCGCCGGTCGGAGTCAGCAGCCCGCGGGCTCTCGGTGCATGGCTTTCGCTCACGTCTCGACGGCTCGCTGCAGCCGTATGGGCTCTGGATTCCCGAGGGCCTCGACCTCACACGCCCCGCGCCGCTGTGGATCTGGCTTCACGGCCGTGGCGAGAAGGAAACCGACCTGCACTTCCTGCACCAGCGGGCCCACAAGCCGCCCGAGTTTCGTCCCGACGACGCGGTGGTCCTGCTGCCGTTCGGCCGCTACTGCAACGGCTGGAAGGGCCCCGGACTCGTCGACGTGTTCGAGGCCCGTGACGACGTGGCGCGGTCGCTCTCGATCGACCCCGACCGCGTCGTGCTCGCCGGATTCTCGATGGGCGGGGCGGGGGCCTGGCAGATCGGCGCCCGGCGGATCGGCGAGTTCTGCGGCGTGCACGGCGGCGCGGGCTTCGTCGACACCCGGCGGTACACGGGCGTCGACGTGGCCACGATCCCGTGGTACGAGGCGCGGCTCTGGACGGCGACCGACGTGCCGCCCGTCGCCCGCAACCTCCTCAACCGTCCGGCCATCGCCTACTCCGGCGAACTCGACAGGCAGCGGGCCGCGGCCGAGATCATGGTGGAGACGCTCGCCGCCGAAGGGCACGACCTGCCCCACGTCGTCGGCGCCGGCATGGCGCACACGTACGACGAGGCGTCGCGGGCCACGATCACGGCGTTTCTCCAGCGCGCCGTGGCGGCGGGCCGGCCGCGGCGACCGGCCGCGGTTCATCTCGCCACCACCACGCTCGCCGACTCCCGTGTCGACTGGGTCGAGGTCCTCGGACTGGGGGAGCACTTCGCGGCGGCAGGTCGCGTGGATGCCGGCCTGGCGGAAAGCGACGGGCGGATGCAGCTCTCGGCCACCACCGCGAACGTCACCGCCGTCGCCTTCCACGTCGATCCGCGGCTCTCGAGCCTGTGCGTCGACGGCCAGCATCTCGTGTCGGCGAGCCGGCCCGCCGACGCTCCGCTGATCATCGCCCGAAACGGTCTCCGCCGCGATGCCTCATGGAGCGTCGTCGCTCCTTCGGACCTGCCGTCATTCCGCAAGCGGCCCGGCCTCACCGGGCCGGTCGACGACGCCTTCACCGCTCCCTTCATCGTGGTGCCGCCGACACGCGCCGGCATCGATCCGGCGATCGACCGGTTCGCGGCGCGGGAACTGGCGCATGCCCGCCGCCGCTGGCACGACCTGTTCCGGGGCGACCTGCCGCTGACGGAGTCGGACGACGTCACCGACGACATGCTCCGCAGTCGCCACCTCGTGCTGTTCGGCGATCCCGTCTCGAACCCGCTGCTCGCCCGGGTGCTGCCCGAGATGCCGATCCGCTGGTCGCGCGACGGCCTCGTCGTCGCGGGCACGACCTACGACGCCACGCGGCACGTGCCCATCCTCATCCAGCCCAATCCGCTCTGCCCGCCGACGTCCTCAGCTGCCGGCACGTACGTGGTCCTCAACTCGGGCGTCACGTTCCGCGAGGAGTCCGACGCCTCGAACGCCTGGCAGAATCCGAAGCTTCCCGACTGGACGGTGGTCGACGTCACCGTCCCCGCCGATGGCCGAGCGCCTGGTCGGATCGCCGCCGCGGGCTTCTGCGACGAGTGGTGGCGGATCACGGGTCCGTGACCATAGGGTGTGCGCGTGGGAAGCGACGATCGATGCTGGACGACACTGCTGCTGGCGGCGCAATGGCTGACGGCGGTGGCGCCGGCGGCCGCCCTCGCCGGCGAACCGCCCGCCGCGTGGAGAACGCACTGCGGCGGCTGCCACTTCGACGGCGCGGCGGAGGGCGGCCTGGCGCTCGACACGATGCTCGACAGCCTCGGCGCCGGCCCGACGCCGGCGGACGGTCCTGATCACGACGCCTGGATGGCCGTGCGGCGAAACCTCACGGCGGAGATCATGCCGCCGGCCGAGGAGCCCCGGCCCGCTGCCGGCGACCGCCGGAGCCTGATCGAGTTCGTCGACCGCACCGTCTTCGGGCTCGATCCCGCCCGGCCCGATCCCGGCCACGTGGTGCTCCGGCGGCTGAACCGTGGAGAATACGCCCACACGATCCGCGACCTCACCGGTCTCGACCTCGACGTTGCCGCCGAACTGCCCGCCGACGACAGCGGCTACGGGTTCGACACGATCGGCGACGTGCTCTCGATGTCGCCGCTGCTCGTGGAGAAATACCTGGCCGTCGCCGGGCAGGTGGCGGAGGCGGTCGTGGACGAGGCCACGCCGGAACGCAGCCCGGCGGGCCGGGCCCGCAGCTATCCCCCAGCGGTGCGGCGGGTGTTCGCGGCCGGCCCGCCTCCGGAGGATCCCGTCACACGGCCGGCACACCTCCGTGCGACGGTCACGCAGCTCGCCGCCCGCGCCTTCCGCGGCCGCTCCGACGATGCCGCCGTCGACCAGCTCGTGGCCGTTGCCGAGGACGCGATCGCAGCACCCGGCGGCTCGTTCGAGGCCGGGGTTGCCGAGGCGCTGGCAGCCATGCTGTCGGCGCCCCGCTTCCTGTTCCGCATCGAGACCACCGGCCCCGACGTGTCGCTCGGGGGTGCGACTCCGCCCGCGGCCGTGCCGCTCGACGATGTCGCCCTCGCCTCACGGCTGTCGTACTTCCTCTGGAGCTCGATGCCCGACGACGAGCTGCTGGCACTCGCGGCCGCCGGTCGGCTCCACGACGAACGAGCCCGGCAGGTCGATCGCCTGGTTGCGGATCGGCGGTGCGACCGGTTCGTGGCCGACTTCGTGGGGCAGTGGCTGCGCACCCGCGACATCGAGGGCCTGGCGTTCGATCTGCGGCAGATTCTCGGCGACCGGCCGCGTGTCTCCGGCGAGCGGGTGTTCGGCGACCGGATTCGGCGGGCGATGCGCCAGGAGACGGAGATGCTGGTCGCGCACCTGCTCCGCAGCAATCGCCCCGCCACCGACCTTTTGGTGGGCCGGGACACGTTCCTCAACGGTCCGCTGGCCAGGTTCTACGGCATCGACGACGTCTTCGGCCCCGAGATGCAGCTCGTGACGCTGCCCGGCGACACGCCGCGGGGCGGGCTGCTCGGCCACGGCAGCTTCCTGACGGTGACCTCGAATCCCACCCGCACCTCGCCCGTCAAGCGCGGGCAGTTCATCCTCGACACCCTGCTGGGCACGCCCGCCCCGCCGCCACCGCCCGGCGTGCCGCCGCTCGAGGCGGCCAGCGCACAGGCCGGGGGGCATCCCTCGATGCGCGACCTGATGGCGGCCCATCGACGTGATCCGCTGTGCGCCTCGTGCCACGCCCGCATGGATCCGCTCGGGCTCGCTCTCGAACGGTACGACGCCATCGGGCGATGGCGCGACGATGCCGGCGACGAGCTCGACACGAGCGGCCGGCTGATCACGGGCGAGCCCTTCGCCGACGCCCGTGAGCTCGCCGCGGTGATCGCCGGGCCGCGGCGGCGGGATTTCCACCGGTGCCTCGCCGAAAAACTCCTCACGTACGCCCTCGGCCGCGGGCTCGAATGCTGCGACGGCCCGGTGGTCGATACCATGGTGGAGCGGATGGAACGCGAGGGCGGCGGGCTCGGCACGCTCGTCCACGCGGTCTGCGAGAGTGTTCCGTTCCGGATGCGGCGGCCGGTGGTGGCCGCGGAGGACGATCCATGACGCACCGTCCCGAGCCGTCGCCCACGGGTCTCTCCCGCCGCCGGTTCCTCGGCTCGAGTCTGCTCCGCGGGCTGGGCACCGCGGTCGCGGTGCCCGCGTTCGCCTCGCTGCGTCCCGCCACGGCCGCCGCCGCCACGGCCCGGCCGACGCGCATGGCATTCGTGTACGTGCCCAACGGCGTTCACCTCGACCGCTGGCGGTCGCGGGGCACCGGCCGCGACTACGAACTCGGCCCCACGCTCGAGCCGCTCGCCGGGCTTCGCGACACCTTCCAGGTGATCTCGGGGCTGGCACATCGCAACGGCACCGCCGGTCCCGACGGCGCCGGCGACCATGCCCGGGCCACGGCCACGATCCTCACCGGGATGCGGCCGCGGAAGACGGCCGGCGCCGACATCCGCGTCGGCATCTCGGTCGATCAGGTCGCCGCCCAGCGAATCGGCCGGGAGACCCGGCTGCCGTCGCTCGAACTCAGCTGCGACGCCACCCGGCCGAGCGGCTCGTGCGATTCGGGCTATGCGTGCGCCTACTCGTTCAACATGTCGTGGCGCAGCGCGAGCCAGCCCGCCACGGCCGAGGCGAATCCCCGGCTCGTCTTCGAGCGGCTGTTCGGCGCCGGTAGCGGCTCGGAGCGGGCCCGCAGCCTCGCGGCCCGCCGTGCCGGCCGGCGGTCGATCCTCGACTTCGTCGCCGAAGACGCCCGCAGCCTCGGCACGCGACTCGACGCGGCCGACCGCCGCAAGCTCGACGAGTATCTGGCGGGCATCCGCGAGCTTGAAGCCCAGCTGACACGGTTCGATCGGATGCCGGCGCCCGACGTCGCCGACGTCGACCTGCCCGACGGCCCGCCCCCATCCTACGCCGACCACATGCGGCTGATGGCCGACATGCTCGTGCTGGCCTTCCGCACCGACTCGACGCGGATCGCGACCCTGATGTTTGCCCACGACGGCAGCAATCGCACGTTTCCCGAGATCGGCGTGGGCGACGGCCATCACTCGATCTCGCACCACCAGGACGACGCCGACAAGCTCGAGAAGATCGCCCGCATCGACCGGTTCTACACCGCGCAGTTCGCCTACCTGCTCGGCCGGCTCCAGGAGACCGCCGAGCCCGACGGCACGAGCCTGCTCGACCAGTCGATGGTCGTCTATGCCAGCGGGCTCTCCGATGGCAACCATCACCGCCACGACGACCTGCCGGTGATCCTCGCCGGCCGGGCGGGCGGCCGTCTCGCCGCAGGACGCCTCCTCGAGCTGCAGGGGGAACGCCCGATGAGCGACCTGTTCGTGACGATGCTCGACCTGATGGGCGCACCGGTGGAGCGGTTCGGCGACTCCGCAGGCCGCCTCGACGAGGTCCTGGGCTGATACGGCCTGCCCGTGCTCCTCGGGCCTCGTTCGGCGCCGCAGCCAGCGCGGATGCCGCAGGCTGCAAGCCCGCGGCTACGAGAAAGTCTCAGCGAGGGGCTGCCCGTGCCCGAGAGCCGGCCTCTGCCCGGGCACCGATCCGCCATCGGCGGATTGGTCGGCGCAGCCCGGAGGGCGAAAGCGAAGGCGGCATCCGAGCGAGCGGCGGGCAGGATGCCCGACGCGAGCGTCCGGCGACGGGCACGGGCAGTCCCGAGCGCCC
>JBJTQP010000221.1:0-3960 GCA_046075685.1 Planctomycetaceae bacterium
AGGCGTCGGGCTATGTGCCGACGATGTCGGCCGATGGCACGTGCCGGTCCGACCTCTTCGACTGCGACTTCACGCTCGTCCGCAGCCGTAACCCGAACGGTCGGTTCGTGTACGACCTCGTCGCCGGCGGCTGATGCGTCAGGGCCTCGCGTGGCTCGGCGGCGTGATCAAGCCAAATCGACTCCCGTCCCCGATGACTGGCTCACACAACATCCTGCATGGGCCGCACCCGAGGCGGCGGTAATTGCCGGCCAGACTGCTCGAAATGGGCGACAACCTCCTCGATGACTCGGGCGAGATCCGCGTACACACGCACCGGATCATCGCCGTGAATACCGGAGATGAGGTCGGGGCATTTTCCGATGTAGGCTCCGTCTTCGTCGCTCCATTCGACCCATTTGTGGTAAGCGTCAGTCGTCTTCATGAATGGCCTCCATCGCTTTCCGGATCTGTTTTCCTGGTAAGGCTTGGCGTCGTCGCCCGATTGTCCGCTCAGCGTCAATGCCCCGCGATATCGGTCATGAACGAACTTGCGGTGCGAACCCTTGTCGCCGGCAATATCGGCGAAGCCATTGGCCAGCAAATCGGCAATGAGTTCACGGATCTTTCGTGGCATGGGTGACGGTTCCCTGCTCCAGAAGGCTTACCGGGAGTATATCGCGGGCCTCGTTGGTTCACGCCACCGGCAGGGGTGGAGGTGCCGGCCCAGAAACACCACCGGGCAGAGCATCGTGCGATGCCGTGCCCAGCGTGAGATCACGAGTGCCGCGAGCGGTTCGGGTCAGCGAGCCCGGCGACGGCGGAAGAGCGAGTAGCCGCCGCAGGCCAGACCGGCGAGGGCCATGGCATGGGTCGAGGGTTCGGGCACTACCTGGGTGCTCAAGCCCAGAGAAAAGCCGGTCGTTGCGTTGCCCCAATCCTCCCAGGAAGCAACCGCCACGTCCCAGTTGTTGAAGACGGTCGTGTTGTCGGCACTGCTCACGCCTCCATTCCAAAGAAGGCCTCCGGCACTGCCATCGGGATTATTCCAGTTAGTGGCTTCCGACCAAAGCGCTACGGCGTACTTGTTTCCAGAGACTAGTTCCCAGCCAAGGGGTCTGAGATCGCGGTAGGTGAAGCCGCTGGTCACATCCGAGATGCTGAATAAGCCTGTTGAACCGATCTGGGATCCGAGGCCGTATGGCCCGTTCCCGACCACGTTGTAGAGTGCGTATTTCAGGTCGCCCGTTGTTGCATTCTGGGGAACAAGCCCGAACGCGACCGTGGCGAGGGAGCCGCTTGTCGTGGCAACAAACCCCTGGGATAGACCACGGCCTGGAGTGTTGATCCGGTCTCCCCCATTTTGAGAATTGGAGAGATTGTCATACACGTAGATCGCATCGGCGATCGCATGACGCGGAAACGCGGCCGCAACAGCCATGATCGTGATCAGACCGACGGCAGAGTGAACGCGGGGCATTCGGACGCAGAGGCTCAAAAATCTCTTCATGAGAGTTCTCCTTTGGTGGGGATTGGAAGCAAGGGCAGACAAAAGACCTTGCGGTCGGGTAGAGACCCGGTCCGCGATCGGTCGTCTTCATGGCGACCGACCTCGCGGCTCGGCTCATGCCCCAAGACATAGGCACATCCCGTGCCGATGCTCCCAAAAGCACCAATCGGGAATGGCGCGCACCAATCGGGAAAACACCGCCGGGCGCCGGAGCGATTCGCTCCAGTTAAGGCCGGGGGGTGGAGCGAATCGCCCCATCTGAAACGGCCAACTGGGGCGAATCGCCCCACGCAGTCATGGCCGTGACCGCCCTGCCATGTCGCGAGATGCATCGATTCCCGACACCAGCGGCGTCATACTGTCGGAGCGACGTGCGTGTGCCCTGCCGCGGTATCGCGATCCGCTGATGAACGGCCGCTGTGATCGATCCGCCTTCCGCCTCGTGACGAAGAGCCCATGGACCCCGTACCGTTTGGCCATGCGTTTCGTGAGGCCCGCGCAAGCACGGCGACGTCGCACATCGCAGCTTTGCGTGCGGCGCTGCCACAGGTGCAGGCAAGGATCTTCTGGTGGTATCAGACGTTGTTCTGGCTCGGGATCCTGCTGGCCCTGTTCGGGTTCAACAAGGTGCTCGATGTCGCGGGCGCGACGGGACTCGCGCTCGTGGTCCGCGTGGCGAGCGGCTTCGTGATGTCGACGCTCGTGTATCAACTCTTCGAGACGCCGCGACTCCGCAGGCCGCCGCGGCGGGTGCGGTGGCCACTGATGGCGATCGTGGCGGCGGTGAGCCTCGCGGCCACGATGCTGCTGCTCTGGACGGGATTCATGGGCGGGCGCGCCGGCTGGACCGTCGAGCAGATGCTGTGGACGCTTCCGCCACGGCTGATCGCCACCGGTTTTTGGTGCGCAGGCATCTTTGGGCTCGAGCTGATCCAGGACCTGTATCAGGCCGAGATCGGGCGCGCTGAAACTGAGGCGACCGCGATCGAGTTGGAGCTGCGGATGCTCAAGGCGGAGGCGGTCGCCCGGACGTTCGAGATGCGACAGCTTCAGGAGTAGATGAATCCCCACTTCCTCTTCAATGCGCTCAATGCCGTCGTAGCCAGCAAGCACGACTCCGAGGCCGTGGAGAGCGTCACTCGCAACCTCGCCGAATACTTGAGGTTTACGCTGGGCGAGGCCCGCACCTTTGAGCCGCTCGCGCGGGAGCTGCAGGCTCTCGAGAATTATCTCGCCGTGCAGCAGGCCCGCTTCGGCGAGAACCTCGCCTGCCGGATCGCCTGCGACCGGGCCGCTCATGCCGTGCTCGTGCCCCCGATGCTGATTCAGCCGCTGCTGGAAAACGCGCTCCACTACGGGGCCAAGACGAGCAGGATGCCGCTGAAAGTGGAGGTGACGACGAAGGTGGCCAACGGCCACCTCGAGGTGGCGGTGGCCAATAGCGGCCGCTGGGTGCCGCCCGATGCGACGCGGTCGCCCTCCACGGGCATCCGCTCGCTGCGGAAGCGGCTGGCGCTATTGATCGGCGACGAGGCCACCGTCGACACCGTCATCGACCCCGATCTCGACGGCGGCTGGGTCCGCGTGGTGATCCGGATACCGGCGCGACTGACACAGCCGCCCGCCGCCACCGAGCCAGCCCAGGCGGCGGAGCTGGTCTGATGGCCGTTCCGCGATTGACCAAGCCCCAGCATCCGGAATGTCGCCATGCTCACCGCCCTGCTCGTTGACGACGAACCGCTCGCCCGGGAACGGATGCGGGAGCTGCTGGCTGCCTATCCCGAGATCGAGATCAGCGGCACGGCGGGAAGCGTGAGTGAGGCACGGGCCTGCCTCGCGGCGCGGCCACCGGACGTGGTGTTTCTCGACGTGGAGATGCCCGGCGGCAGCAGCCTCGACCTGCTCGAAAGCGTGCCCGACGCCACGCAGGTGGTGTTTGTGACGGCCCGCGAGAAGTATGCGGTGCAGGCCTTCGCCGCCGCGGCCCTCGACTACCTCATGAAGCCGGTCGACCCCGAACGGCTCGCCGACACGATTGCCCGGCTGCAGAAGCAGGGGACGGGATCAGGGGAGCGGCCGCCGATAGCAGCCGATGCCGGCGATGATCTCGATGACGGTGACGCGGGTGCCAGGCTCCTCGGGCTGGCTGACTCGGTCGCTGTGCCGCTGGCCGGCAAGACCACGTCGAGCGTGGTGGTCGTGGGCGACATCTGCTGGGTCGAGTCGCTCCGCAACTACACGCGGGTGGCCCTCAACGGGCCGCCGCGGGTGATGCTCTTTCGCCGTCGGCTCTCCGCCTGGGACGGCATCCTGCCCGAGGGACTGTTTGCGCGGGTGGGCCGCTCGTGTCTGGTGCAACTCGCCGCGATCGACCAGATCGAGTGGAACTCCCGCAGCGAAACCCGCGTCACGTTCGGCGACGGCGTGGAGCCCCTCGCGCTCGGCCGCCTGCCCGCGATCCGGCTCCGCGA
>JBJTQP010000222.1:0-31302 GCA_046075685.1 Planctomycetaceae bacterium
GAGATGGTGGTCACGAGCCGCGGCGACAACGGCATCCTGTTCGAGGGCACGAAGGGTCGGATCTTCGTCAATCGCGAGAAGATCACCGGCAAGCCGATCGAAGAGGGCTGGGACAAGGACCAGTTCACCGACTGGGGCGCCCATCACGTCGACATCGCCCAGTGGGCGCTGAAGGAAGACACGCGGGGGCGAGGGCCCGTGCGCATCGACGGCACCGACGCCACGCATCCGGTGCCCTTCAAGGACGGCTTCCCGACCGTGGACGACCGCTACAACACGTCGCACGATTTCGCCGTGACCTGCTCGTTTCCGAGCGGCACCGAGATGGTGGTCACGAGCCGCGGCGACAACGGCATCCTGTTCGAGGGCACCAAGGGGCGGATCTTCGTCAACCGCGAGAAGATCACCGGCACGCCGATCGAGGAGCACTGGGACAAGGACCGATTCACCGACGCCGACGTCGTCAAGCTCTACAAGGGCAAGCCCTTCGAGGACCACAAGGCGAACTTCTACCGCTGCATCCGGGAGGGGGGGCTGCCCGTGTCGGACGTGTTCAGCCACGTGATGGCGATGAACACCTGCCATCTCACGGCGATCGCTGCCCGGCTGGGGCGGGCGATCACCTGGGATCCCGCCGCCGAGCGGATCACCGGCGACGAGCAGGCGGCGGCCCTCGCCTCCCGCACGCCGCGGGCCGGCTACGAGATCCCGCGGGTCTAACCGGCTACCGCCTTCGCAGCAAAGCGAACTCGGCGGTGAGCCCCGGGCCGAACGCCATCGCAACGCACGTCTCCGGTGCACTCCCGCGGCCGAGTCGCTCGAGGACGAAGAGGATCGTGGCGCTCGACATGTTGCCATGCTCGGCAAGCACGGCCCGCGAGGCGGCGAGCGCGTCGGCCGGCAGGCCGAGCGCCTCCTCGACGGCGGTGAGCACCCGCGGACCACCCGGATGCACGGCCCAGGAGTCGATCTCCACGTCGGGGAGGCCCGCCGCTGAGATGCCCGAGGAGATGGCGCCGGGCAGGTGCCGGCCAATCGTCGCCGGCACGGCCGCCGAGAGGTTCATTTCAAACCCGTGATCGCCGATGATCCAGCCCATTTCATCCAGCGAAGCCGGGAGAATCCGCGACCACTGGCGGTCGACCATCCACGTCGGGCCTTCCGCTGCCGGCTGCCGCGAGGCATGCCCGCCGACGACCGCCGCCGCGCCGTCGGCGAAGATGCTGTTGGCAACGACGACGTCGCTCCGGGCGCCGTACTGGAAGTGCAGGCTGCAGAGTTCAATGCACACCACCAGCGGAACGCTCTCAGGGTGTGCGGTCACAAACGCGTCGGCCACACGGAGGGCGTTGAACGCCCCGTGGCAGCCCATGAAGCCGACGTGCGTGCGGGCGGTGGCGGGCGACAGGCCGAGGGCGGTGACGAGGTCGAGATCCACGCCCGGATTCGCGAAGCCCGTGCACGAGCAGGTGACGAGGTGCGTGATCGCGGTCGCCTCGACGCCGGCGGCCGCCATGGCGCGACGGGCGGCGACGATCGCCAGCGGGGCGGCCTCCTGCGCGTAGCGATCCATCCGGGCCCGCGTGGATGGGCCGTCGGGTTCGGCAGCGGAGGCGGGTGGAAAAAACGTCTGCGCCCAGGCTGCAGAGCCGGGATCGTCAAGCAGCACGGAGCCCCGCGAACGAATCCGCGTCTGCCGGTAGATCGCCGCGACGGTGCGTTCGTGGCCCGGCTCGCCCTGCGTGAAGGTGGCGGCAAGATCGGCGGCGTCCTGCTGGAGGATGCGCCGGGGCGGTGTGGCCGTGCCGATGCCGAGGAGGGCCATGCTCATGCCGTGGCTCCCCGCGGCGTTGAGCCGATCACCGCAGGCATCAGCAGCCGCGCGGCCCAGGGCAGGGCTCGGGCTCCCACGATCGCCGCGGCCACGATGGCGGGGTGGCGGAGAGTCGCCGCCACGCGGCGACAGCGGGCGTGGGCCGCGGCGAACTCGCGGTGGTGGCTCGCCCGGTAGCGGGCGGCTGCTTCGGCCGGTTCGCGGAGTCCGTGTGGCGTAAGCATGGCCGCCGCCAGAATCCGGGCCGCCGCCAGTGCCCAGCCGATGCCCTCGCCCGTGAAGGGTTCCACATAACGCCCCGCATCGCCGACGCGGAGCACGCGGCACCCGCGGCCGGCAACGGGCGGCGCGCAGCGGGTGAGCGGCGGCGTGGCATGCAATGGGGCGGCGCTGATCGCGGCGCCATCTGGCAGTGGGCACGACCCGGCATCGACCGCCTCCGCCAGCAGGGCCGTCAGGGCGGCGTTCATGGTGCGGGCCTCGGCGACGGCTCCGCGGTCGAGCGCCGCGGCCACGTCGATGCGGCCGTCCTCGAGCCGCACGAGCCCGCAGTAGCCTGAGCGGCCAACCACCATCACGAGCCGTCCCGCGGGGAGAGCGCACGACTCCGCGGCCAACACGCCACCGACGCCGATCCGGCTCGCGGCCGCGATCGTACGGCCGTCGTCGCTGCACGGGTTGTGGCCGGCGACGCGGACGTGGTCGGCAATCCCGGTGGCCACGACGACGAACTCGCCGCGGAGCGTCAGCGATTCGCCGGACGTCGATGCCGTGATGAGCGCGTGAGACGTGCCCGTGTCGGCAACCGATGCCACGTGGACTCCCGGCAGCCAGTGGCAGCCCGCAGCGATCGCCCGGCGGAGGAGGTGCGGATCGAGCGCATCGCGGGAGAGCACGCGGCCCGCGGGCAGCGGCACCGCGGCAGAGCGTCTCCCGTGGGCGAGGAGCACCGACTCCAGGGGGATCGCGGCAGCGGGCAGGGCGTCGGGACCCAGATCGCTGAGTTCGCAAACGGCCTGCGGGGAGAGGCAGCAGCCGCAGATCTTCGCGCGGGGAAACGCATGACGATCCACGAGCAGCACGCGAATGCCCCCGGCGCCGAGACGCCACGCGGTCGCCGCTCCGGCAGGCCCGGCACCGATCACGATCACCTCCCAGTCGCAGCGTGTGGCCGCGTCCGCGGAAATCGTCGCCGGCACCTCGCAGGACGTGCTGATGGCGATCATCCCGGCACCGCTCGTGCGGAGCGCAGCCAGCGGATCACGACCCGCTCAGGCCAGACCCGTCGGATCGTCGCTGACTCGAGCCCGGCGGCATCGCAGAGCCGGCGATACTCAGCGGGCGTGCGGGCGGCCCGCACGGAGAGCGGGCCATCCATGCGGGCGATCCGCGACGACGAGAGGATGGTGGTACCGATGACGGCGAGCCCGAGGCCGAGGCGGCTGCGAAGGAGGTCCGAGACGACGATGCCGAGGCGGGCCGCCGCGGCGATGCCACGGAGGAGCCGGGTGGCGGTGGCGTCATCGAGGTGATGGAGGAAAAGCGAACTCACGGCCACATCGCAGGGTGGGCAGCCGTCGACCAGCACGTCGCGGACGTCAAACCGCACGACGCTGCCGCGGCGGATGGCGGCGGCCTGTGAACGAGCGATCGCCCGCGGGCTGACGTCGATGCCGATCACCTGGGCGTCACACGTCGCAACGCGTTGCAGCCGGCGCGCGAGGTCGAGCGTCACGTCGCCGCCGCCGCAGGCGACGTCGACGATCGTGCACGCGCGAGGACTCGGGCGGCCGGCGAGCAGGTCACGAACGCCCTCCGCAAGTCGGGCCGCCGTTCGCGACACGAGGTTGATCCGCGCGAGGGCCGAGAGGGCGTGAAGGTGATCCGGCTCCGCGATCGCCGGGTCGTCCATCAGTTCGGGTTCGCGCGACTGCGGAAGCGGCCAGGGAATCGGCACATGTCACCGGGCGCGGGGCTGATGGCGAAGCTCGGAAGTATAGGACAGGGGGAGGTGGGGACGTATGCCGGCATGCACGGGCTTGGGTACGGCGCCGCCCGTCGAGCCGCCGATCTCAACGACGCCATGTGGCGGCGGACCGAGAAGGGCAGTGCTTCTCCTCGGCGAAGAGCCTATCGTATCGCCATGGGCGATACGTCCCACCGGGCGAGTTTCGCGAGTTTCCGTGCCGTCGTCCGCGGCCGGATCGAAGGCCACCGCCGTGATGGATCAGCAACGAATGTCAGACGGCGGTAACGAGTCTTCACGGGGCGGGGTATGGCTCTTCGTCGTGAGCGTGGCGAGCGTCGTGATGCTGCTCGCGGCCGTGCCGCTGATCGTGCGGTCGGCGGTGACGGTGCTCGGCGTCGAGTCGACGACGCCGATCGAGTGGGTACCGGAGTCCTTCACCCCGCGGCGCGATTACGACCGCTTCATGCGGGAGTTCGAGAGCGGCGACGTGGTGGTGGCCTCGTGGCCGGGGTGCACGCTCGGCGCGCCGGCCATCGACCGCGTGATCGCGGCGGCCACGGGGCCCGATGCCCCGTGCGACCCGGCCGGCCGGCCGTGGTTCGAGTCGGTCGCTTCGGGCTCGCAGGCGGTCGAACGGCTCACCGACCCGCCGCTCGCCCTCGACCGCGCGGCGGCGATCGAGCGGCTGAAGGGGGTGATCGTCGGCCCCGACGGCGGGCAGACGTGCGTGATCTTCGGCTTCACCCGCGCGGGCCTCGTGGACCGCCGCCGGGCCGTGGCCTGGATCCGCGACCTGCTCCAGCACACAGCCACGCCCGCCGTCGCCGACCTGCACCTCGCCGGGCCGGTGATCGACAACGTCGCGGTGGACGAGGCGAGCGCCCGGAGCATGCAGGTGTTCGGCGGCCCGGCCGCGGTCGTGATCTTCCTGCTCACCTGGCGGTCGCTGAAGTCGCTCCGTTACTCCGCGCTCGTGTTTCTCCTGTCGCTGGCCTGCGTGGGCCTGTGCTTCACGTCGCTGGTGGCGTGGGGCGACAAGATGAATCCGGTGCTGATCGTGATGCCGCTGCTCGTGCTCACGCTCGGCGTGTCGGGGGGTATCCATCTCGTCAACTACCTCGTGGAGGCGTGGCAGAGCGGCCCCGCGGACGGCGCGGCCCTGCGGGCGGTCGCCACCGGCTGGCTGCCCTGCACGCTCTCGGCGGGAACGACGGCGCTGGGCCTGATGTCGCTGGTGGTCAGCGAGCTCGAGCCGATCCGCGTGTTCGGATTTCACGCAGCGGTGGGCGTGTTGACGACGCTCGCCGTGCTGTTTCTGGTGGTGCCCGGCTTCTTCTCGCGGTGGCCGATCCGGCGGCGGCTGCTGCAGGAGCCGGCGGTCGACGGGCGGTCCAGCCGGTGTGCCGCGTTCACGATCCGCCGGTCGGCAGGGATCGTCGGCGTGTCGATGCTGGCGATGGCGGCCGCGATCTTCGGGGTGCCGCGGATCCGCGCCTCGGTGGCCATCGACACGCTGTTCACGCCGGACACACCCGTGATCCGCGGGTATCGCTGGCTCGAGGAGCACATCGGGCCGCTTGCGCCGGTCGAGGTGGTGCTCCGGTTCTCGCAGGGCTCGACGATCCGTCCGGCGGAGCGGCTCGACCTCGTGCGCGAGGTGGGGGCGGCCCTCGGCGAACTGCCCGGCGTGACGGGCGTGGTGTCGGCCGCGCTCTTCCTGCCGGATGACGACGACGCCACGGGCGTGCGGGCGGCGGCCCGCAAGGCGGTGATGGCCCGGAAGCTCGAGGCCAATCTTTCCAGCCTGTCCGACATGCGGATCATCCGCGAGCTCGACGGCGACCAGCTCTGGCGGGTGACGGCCCGCACGTCGGCCCTGGCGGGCATCGACTACGGCGATTTCCTGGGCGTGGTCCGCTCCCGCGTCGAGCCCATCGTGGCCGAGCACGGTGGAGCGGCCGAGGGCGTGCGGGCGGAGTTCACCGGCGTGATGCCCTTGATCAACGCCATCCAGAAGACGCTGCTCCACGACCTGTTCACGAGCTTCCTCTCCGCATGTGGCGTGATCTCGCTGGTGATGATGGCCGTCGAGGGGGGCGTGGTGGCCGGGGCGGTGGCGATGATCCCCAACGTATTCCCGATGATCCTCCTGTTCGGCCTCCTCGGGTGGACGGGCGTGGCGCTCGACATCGGCAGCGTGATGACGGCCTCGATCGCGCTGGGCATGGCGGTGGACGGCACGTTTCACTTTCTGACCTTCTTTCAGCGGGAGCTCGCCACGGAGGCGGGGCCGGGCGGCCCGCCCTCGGCGGCGGCGCGCATGGCGGCGGTGCACGCGGCGTTTCGCCACTCGGCCGCGGCGCTCTGCGCCAGCTCGTTCGTGTGCGGCGTGGGCATCCTGGCGTTCGCGCCGAGCGAGTTCGCACCCACGCGGCGGTTTGCGTGGATGCTTTCGCTGCTTGTCTTTGCGGCGCTCGTGGGCGATCTCGTGGTGCTGCCCGCGCTGCTGGCAAGCCCACTGGGCCGCTGGTTCAGGCCCAGGCGGGCCGCCGCGTCGGTGTAGCATGCGGCCGCCTCCGCGGGGCATAATGATCGCCACTCCAGAGGATCATCTCATGAATCATGCTCGCGTTCGTCATGGGTTCGCCGTCTGCCTGATCGGCTGCTTCGGCCTCTCTTTGGTGCATGCCGCAGCGACGGCCCAGCCTGCGTGCACCGACCCCGCGCAGGCCGACGCCGACTTCCCGTTTCAGGGCGAGTACGTGGGCGAGATCCCGATCGACGGCCAGCCGATGCGGCTGGGCCTGCAGGTGGTCGCCCGGGGAGATGGGGCCTTCGACGTGGTCGCCTATCCGGGCGGCCTGCCCGGCGACGGCTGGCAGGCTCCGATGAAGGAGACGGCGAAGGGCGAGCGTGTCGGCGTCGGAGCCGACGCCGTGGTGAGGGTGGAGGGCGTGGATTCGTCGGGCACGACCAGACGCGGCGTGATCAGGCAGGGCAGGGCCGAGGTGATTGCCGACGACGGCACCGTCGTGGCCACGCTGGACAGAGTGGAGCGGAAGAGCCCCACGCTCGCCGCGCAGCCGCCCGCGGGAGCGATCGTGCTTGTCGACGCCGCCGGCCCGGTGGACGAGCGGCAGACGCTCCTGAACCCGCGGCTCACGGACGACGGCCTGGTGATGGAGGGCATGACCACGCGGGACTCCTTCGGCGACGCCCGCTGGCACATCGAGTTTTGCCTGCCCTACATGCCCCACGCGTCGGGGCAGGACCGCGGCAACAGCGGGGCCTACGTGATGGGCGTGTACGAGGTGCAGATGCTCGACAGCTTCGGCCTCGAGGGCCGCGACAACGAGTGCGGCGGCGTCTATTCGGTGAAGCCGCCCGCGGTGAACATGTGCCTGCCGCCGCTGGCCTGGCAGACGTACGACATCGACGTCACGGCCCCGCGGTTCGAGGGCGGGACCAAGGTCAAGAACGCCCGGATGACGGTCCGGCACAACGGCGTGGTGATCCACGACGACATCGAGATCGCGCGGATGACGCCGGGCGGCGTCCGCACCGCGGAGGGCACCACCGGGCCGCTGTTCCTCCAGGACCACGGCAACCCCGTCCGCTACCGCAGCATCTGGGTGCTGCCCAGCAAGGACACGGGCACGATCCCGCACGCCGCGGATGCTCCGACGCGGTAAATACCAGTCGGGCTGCATGCACGCCGCCGGCCACGCAGCGGCAGCAGGTCGATGTCTGGATGGAATCACGGGTCATGAGTCCCGTCCTCACCGCTCGAGCGGGTGCGGGCGGCGAACGTCTCGGATACGTACCGCGATCTCCTCCTGCGCATGGAGAAGCTCGGGCTCATCAGCGGCTTGGGCCGGTGGATCGCCCTGCGGGACCTCCGTAACCGCGTGGTCCACGACTACCTCCCTGATGAGCTTGCGGCGCTCTACGCGGCCATCATCGAGGAGGCAGTGCCGGAGTTCCGCAGGCTCGAGGCAGCTGCGGCCGAAAGGCTTCGATGACGTGGAACGGGCCGGGGCTCGATGGCTTTGGCGAGGCCATCGCCCCCGAGCCGGATGCCCCGTGTGCCCGATTCGTCCCCGCTGGCGCCCGATTCATCCCTTTTTCGATCCGCAGGTCTTCACGGCCGCGGAGCCGCCTCCTGACCGATGTGCAGCTGCTCCTGTTCAGCACCGCGCTCTCGACGAGCGACAACGCGAACGCGCAGTGGTCGTTTACGTCGACCAACGCGGGCACGGGCGTCGCGGGCGTTGCTGCCCGGCCGCGATGGCGGCCCATCGCGCTACGCTTCGGCCCGGGCCTTGATCACCTTCACCTCGGCCGCCTCGGGGAGCGCCTTGTAGTAGGCGTCGAGCGGGTAGCAGCCGCTGCGGAGCCCGTGCCGCGGGGCCGTCGTGCAGTCGGAGAACGTGCGGCAGATCGACCCGCGGGCAAGCGGCGCGCCGGCGAGCGCGTCGGCCGGCAGCGCCGGATACGAGAGCACCATCCGGCCGAGGCCCACGGAGTCGATCCAACCTCGGGCCACCACGGCCTGCGCCGCGTGGACGAGATAGTCCTGGAGGTAGGTGTAGCCCGAGCCCACCAGCGGCAGGTCGGGCACCGCCGCCTTCGCCTGCCGGCAGGCGTCGATCTGCCGCCAGACGCCGACGAGCGGATCCTCCGGCGGCGGGTAGCCGTCCGACGGGGGAAACGCCGCCGGACGCTGGATGTGCGGCACCGTGTAGGGGCTGCCGGCGGTGAGGTTCGCCGCGCGTACGCCGAGATCGCGGAGCATCTCGAGCAGCGCGATCGGCTCGTCGAGGTCGAACGTGAGCGGGTTGCGTTCGTTCACGCCGAAGCCGCAGTCGTAGGGAAGCGCGTCGCCACATGAAAACGGCTCGCCGTGGCCGTTCACCATGTGCCAGGGCACGACGTCGAACAGCGACAGCCGCACGCCGATCAGCAGCCGCGGGCACTCGGCCCTCACCCGTTCGATGAGCGTGACGAGCAGCCGGGTGCGGCCGGCGAAGTCGCCGCCGAACCGGCCCGGGCGGCGGCGGGCCGAGAGGAACTCGTGCACGAGGTAGCCGTGGCAGGCCTTGAGGTCGACCATGTCGAAGCCGGCCGCGTCGGCGTCCTGCGCGGCGGCCACGTAGGCGTCGATCAGCCGCTCCACGTCGTCGTCGGTGAGCACGCAGGCGACATCGGCCGGATCCACGCCGTGGCGGGCGTCGAGGAGCGGATGGTGGTAGGCGATCCGCGGGATGCGGCCGCTCGTCACCGGCTTGCTGAACCGGCCCGAGTGGGTCAGCTGCAGCGCCACCACGAGGTCGTCGTCGCGGCCGAACGCCTGGCGATGGGCGCTTCTCACCTCCGCGAGCAGGGCCGCGAAGCCGGCCCGACCGCAGGCGGGCGCGCAGAGCTGGTTGGGGTTGGCCCGCCCCTCGTTCATCACGGCCACGGCTTCGCCGCCCCAGATGAGTTTCGCGCCGCTCGCGCCGAAGTGCCGCCAGCGACGCAGCAGGATGTCGGTGGGCGCCCCCTCGGGGCTGCCGTCCCAGCCTTCCATCGGATGGATGCACCAGCGGTTGCCCACGGTGCGGCCGCCCAGCACGAGCGGCTCCGCCAGCGGGGAGCCGGCGGCGGCCGACCGCGGCTCATCGTCGAGCGGGATCGGTGCGTCAAGCGTGGCGAGGTGGCTGCGGAGGTCGCCCACGGTGCGGAAGCGGGCGATGCGGGGATAGGCGGACATGGCGGAGTTCCTCGAGGGCCGCCGATCATACGACAGACCGACCCGCCCGCGGAGCCGTGCCGCCGTCACTCCTCCGGGATCGCAGGCCGCCAGTCGTCGGCGATGAGGCCGATGCGATCGAGCGGGATCGGCTGAAACCCGATCCTCCACGCCGGTGAATCGTCTCGGAGCCGGTAGTCGCCCCGCGCCGCATCCTCAAACCGGAGATCGACGTCGACGAGGTTGGCTTCCGCGACAACGCCGTCTGCCGCCGCGGGCTCGATCCGCAGCCACTCGCCGCCGACGCTCAGGTTTCTGCGGATCACGTTCCGCCGCGGCGCCTCCGGACGATCGTCGAGGATCGTGGCCAGGCCCGGATAGCGTGTCGTCCACGGCGACGTCCGCCAGGGCATCTCGTCGAGCCGCCGCCGCATGATGCCGTCCGGCGCGACCATGTCCGCCGCCCAGCCGAGCCCGCGGGCGTCGATCTCGACGGCCGGCGCGGCCGCGATGAAGAGGTTGTTTTCCACGACGTTGTCCCGGCCGCCGCCGATCAGCACCGCCCGGGAGGCCCGCACGAAGACGTTGCCCACCACCGTGATCCCGCTGGCGTTGTCGTCCAGGTAGACGCCCATCGCCCCGAGGTGGCCGGGCCCCGACAGGTCGGCAAACAGGTTGTGTCGCACCACCGTTCCCCGCATCGACCAGTCGCGGCCCATGTAGAAGCCGCCGACGTCGCCCGTCTCCTGGCAGACGTGGTGGATGCGATTGCCCTCGACGACGTGGTCGTTGCCGCCAAGGAGGATGCCGTTGTGCGGGGCATGGTGGATGTGGTTGTGACGCACACGGTTGCCCACGCCCCGCACCTCGACGCCCGGCCGATAGGTGCGATGCACCCGCGCGAAGCGATGCACGTGGTTGTTCTCGGCGACGTGGCCGGCCGCGACGAGCAGCGGCCGATCGCCTCCGGAGAGCATCACGCCGCCCTCGCCCACGTCATGAATGTCGCACCCGCGAACGGCGTGCCGCACGCCCCCCTCGACGACCACGCCCCAGCCACCGGCGTTGCGGAGCCGGCAGCCGCCGAGCGTGACCTCCGCACCGCCCGTGATCGTCACCAGGCTGTTGCGCGTACCCTCCAGGAGCAACCCGCGGAGCGTCAGATGCGCGGCCCCCGCGATCTCGACGAGGTGGGGAAGCGTCGCGACCGTCACCGTCTGCGGTGCGGAGGGCGGCCATACGAAGAGCATGCCGGCGGCGCGATCAACGCACCATTCGCCCGGCCGGTCGAGCTCGCAGAGCATGTTGAAGCCGTAGAAACGCTGGCCGCTGCGGTACGTCGTGTGCGGCGGCTCCAGCGAGATCGACTTCGCCACCGGGTCGACCGCCATGATGCGCTGCCGCGAATCAGACCAATCCCAGAAGAAGTAGCCCTCCAGCCAGCCGTCGGCCTCGTTCTTCCAGGCCGGCAGGCGGTCGGTGTCGCAGGTGAACCTGCCCACCGCGTTTCCCGGCAGCCCGGCCACGTCGATGGGGCGGTCACCCAGCAGCGTGCCGATCGTCGCGAAGCCGTCGTTCGGCCAGCGGGCGATCGGCAGCGGCCGGTCGGCATGGAACACCTCGAGACGATTTCCCATGCCGGCGAAGGTGCCCGCGTCGGCGATGCCCGCCGTGCGGAGGTCGGCGCGGACCACCCGCCCGCGTGCGGCCGGCGGCAGTCGCTCCAGCACCGCCGGGTCGTCGACCGCTGCGAGGTCGGGGATGATCGTGGCCCCGGTGAGTATCACGCGATCGACCCCGTGCGCCCGCCACACCAGCGGACGATCGGCCGTGCCGCCGTCCGCCGCTTCCAGTCGCAGGGGAGACGCCAGCGGATACCGGCCCGCGTGGAGTACGACCTCGTCGACAGCGGCACCGGCGGCGCGGAGGCGGCGGACGGCATCGCGTGCCGCGTGCGGCGATGCCAACGGGCCATCCGAGCGATCGGCGTTCGGCGCCGCCAGGCGACCTGACCACGCGTCGTCGCCGTCGGCCGCGACGTGGATCGCCGCGGGTTCACCGCCACCCGCCCGCGCGGGCCGCAGCGGCACCAGAGCCTCCAGTGCCAGAGCCGCTGCCAGCACGCTGATCCAACGGCTCAAGTTGCGCATCATGGTCGAGTCAGGCCCCCGGGTCGCCGCCACTATACTTCGGCGGTCGAGCGGCATTCCCGGCAGGTGGCTCCGGCATGTTCGAGTTTCGCGTCGACCGTCCCGGTGAGATGGCACGCCTCTGCGGCGCGGGTCCGAGCCGTCGCGACCTTCTCCAGATCGGGGCCCTCTCGGCCGTCGGCCTGTCGTTGCCCCAGTACGTGCAGGCCGCTGCCGCGGGCGGGGTGCGGCCGGGCTGCGAGAAGCGGTCGTGCATCATGATCTTCAACCTCGGCGGTCCGTCGAACATGGACCTCTGGGACATGAAGCCCGACGCGCCGGCCGAGGTCCGCGGTCCGTTCAAGCCGATCCGCACGAAGAGCGATGCCTTCGAGGTGTCGGAGTTGCTGCCGCGTCACGCGGCGGTGGCCGACCGGTTCTCGCTGGTGCGCACCTGCCATCACGACGGCGCGGCCGTGCATGACGCCGGCTGGCAGATCATGCAGACCGGGCGGCGGTTCACCGGCGGCATCCAGACGCCACACGCCGGCAGCGTCGCCTCCTACCTCCTCGGCCGGCGAACCGACCTGCCCGCGTTCGTGGTGCTGCCCCAGCTGATGGGCCGCGGCGGCGGCAATCTGCCCAACGGCCAGGCCGGGGGCTTCCTCGGCAAGGCGCACGATCCGTTCGCCCTGATGGCCGACCCGTCGCAGGCCGACTTCCGCGTGCCCGACCTGCTGCCTCCCGACCAGATTTCCGTGGCCCGGCTCGACCGGCGGCGATCGATGCGCGCGATCGTCGAGGGCGCGGCGCGGCAGTTCGAAGCCAGCGAAGACGCCCGCCTGCTCGACGCCAACTTCCACGCCGCCTACCGGTTGATGACGAGCCCCCAGGCCCGTGAGGCCTTCGACCTCGCCAAGGAACCGCTGGCCGTGCGGGAGCGATACGGCATGAACCGCTTCGGCCAGTGCTGCCTGCTGGCGCGACGGCTCGTGGAGAGCGGCGTGCGGTTCGTCACCATCAACACCTTCCTCACCGTCTTCGACGAGATCACCTGGGACATCCACGGGTCAAAGCCCTTCACATCGATCGACGGCATGAAGCGCACTGTCTGCCCGATGTATGACCAGGCATACGCGGCGCTGCTCGAAGACCTCCACGACCGCGGCCTGCTCGACGACACCCTCGTGGCGGGGCTCGCCGAGTTTGGCCGCACGCCCAAGGTGAATCCGGCGGGCGGCCGCGACCACTGGCCGCAGTGCTTCACCTGCTCGTTCGCCGGCGGCGGCGTGCAGGGGGGGCGGGTCGTCGGTGCGAGCGACACGATCGGCGCGTTTCCGGCGGAGCGGCCGGTGAAGCCGGCAGAGATCGTGGCCACGATCTTCCATTCCCTGGGCCTCGACCACGAGTCGCTCCTCCCGGGCCCCGCCGGCCGGCCGTTCGCCCTCACCGACTTCGGCAGCGAACCGATCCGGGAGCTGTTCGCATGATCCGGATGCTGGCCGCGTGCGCGGTGGCCTGTGCGCTGCAGGCCCGGGCCGCCGAGCCAAGCTTCGAACTCGACGTGATGCCGATCCTCGCGAAGGCCGGCTGCAACGGCGGCGGCTGCCACGGGGCGATCGCCGGCAAGGCGGGCTTCAGGCTCTCGCTGTTCGGCTACGATACCCGCAGCGACCACCTCGCGATCACGCGGGACGCCCGCGGCCGCCGCATCGACCTCGCCGATCCGGCGGCGAGCCTGCTGCTCACGAAGCCGACCACGGCCCTGCCGCACAAGGGGGGCAAGCGGCTGGAGGTGGGCAGCGACGACTACGAGACGCTGGCGGCCTGGATCGGGGCGGGATGCCCCGGCCCCCGGGCCGACGAGAAGACCCTGGCGGCCGTCGAACTCGGGCCCGCCGAGAGCCTCGCCGCGCCCGGGGCGACCGTGGCCCTGCAGGTGACGGCCCGCTACTCCGACGGCTCGTCCCGCGACGTCACCCGCTGGGCGCGATTCACGTCGGCCGATGAGACGGTGGCGACGGTCGATCCGGCGGGCCGGGTGAGCGTGGTCGGCCACGGCGCCGGGGCCGTGACCGCCTGGTTTTCCTCGCGGCTCGCCGTGGCGCGGGTGATCGTGCCCTTTGGCAACGCCGTCTCGCCGGCCGACTACCGCGCCGCTCCGCGGGCCACCTTGATCGACGACCTCTCGCTCGCGCAGCTGGAGCAGCTG
The DNA here is from genome assembly GCA_046075685.1 of Planctomycetaceae bacterium. Classification (GTDB taxonomy): domain Bacteria; phylum Planctomycetota; class Planctomycetia; order Pirellulales; family UBA1268; genus QWPN01. Next base: position 13,876 of record JBJTQP010000222.1, read on the forward strand.
CGGCTCAAGCCGTCGCCTCCCTGCGACGATGCCACCTTCCTGCGCCGCGCCTTCCTCGACACCATCGGCCGGCTGCCGACTCCGGAGGAGGTGCGCGGTCATCTCGCCGACCGGTCGCCGAAGCGGAAGGAACGGCTCGTGGAGCTGCTCCTCGCGCGGCCGGAATTCGTCGACTATTGGGCCTACAAGTGGTCCGACGTGCTGCTGGTGACCGGCGCCAAGCTGCGGCCCGAGGCGGTGAACGCCTATGCCGGCTGGATCCGCGATCGCGTGGCGGAGAACACGCCCTGGGACCAACTCGTCCGGGAGATCGTCACGGCCCGCGGATCGAGCATGGAGAACGGGGCCACCAACTTCTTCGCCGTCCACCAGGATCCGGAGACGATGGCCGAGAACACGGCGCAGGCCTTTCTGGGGCTGTCGATTTCCTGCGCCAAGTGCCACAACCACCCGTTGGAAAAGTGGACCAACGACCAGTATTACGCCTTCGCCAACCTGTTCGCCCGCGTGCGGGCCAAGGGCTGGGGCGGCGCGGTGGTCGCCGGTGACGGTCGACGGACGCTGTTCGTGGAGACGAAGGGCGACCTCCTCCAGCCCAAGACGGGCAAGCCCCAGCCGCCGGCGCCGCTCGATGGCGAGGCCGTGCCGATGGACGATTCCGGCGACCGCCGCGAGGCCCTCGCCCGCTGGCTCACCGCCCCCGAGAATTCCCTCTTCACGCGGGCGGTCGTCAACCGCGTGTGGGCCAACTTCTTCGGCATCGGCCTCGTGGAGCCGATCGACGACCTGCGGTCGACGAATCCGGCGAGCGACGAACGGATGCTGGCGGCGCTCGCCGCCTTCACGGTCGAGCACCGCTACGACCTCAAGCCGCTGATGCGGCTGATCCTCCTCTCCGAGACCTATGCCCGCTCGAGCACGCCCCTGCCGGAGAACGAGGGAGACCGGCGCTGGTTTGCCCGGGCCTATCCGAAGCGGCTCATGGCCGAGGTGCTCGCCGACGCCATCGCCGACGTGACCGGCGTGCGCGACCGCTACACGGAGGTGGTGCTCGCCGACGGCTCCACGCAGCCGCTCGCGGGCTACGACGACGGGACGCGGTCGCTGGAGCTCCGCGACGCGACGGTGAACAGCTATTTCCTGAAGACCTTCGGCCGCAATCCCCGCGAGATCACCTGCGAGTGCGAGCGGTCGAGCCAGCCGACGCTCGTGCAGGCGCTGCACCTCGCGAACGGCTCGACGCTCAACGACAAGCTTGCCGCGAAGGAGGGCCGGGTCACGCAGTTCCTCGCGGCCGACCTCGCCCCGCCGCGACTGGTGGAAGAGGCATGGCTCCTGACGCTCTCGAGAAAGCCGCGTGAGGAGGAGCGGAAGCCCTTCGAGGAGATGATCGCGCAGGCTCCGCCGGAGGAGAAACGGGCGGTCGTCGAAGACATGTACTGGTCGCTGCTCACGAGCCGCGAGTTCCTGTTCAGGCATTGAGATGCAACCGGCCCGCTGGATCCAGGGCGTGCAGAAGCGGGGGGGCGGCCGGCGCTCCGCCGGCGGCGGCGACGTGTCGATGCGGCGTCCATCGTCCCGGATGCGACGCTCCGCCGCGGCCTGCCTGCTGATGCTCGCGGCGGTTCCCCGGGCCGTGGCCGCGGTGCCCGCCTACGATCACGACATCGCCCCGATCCTCCGCACCTACTGCTCGGGATGCCACAACGACCGCGAACGAGAGTCGGGCTTCTCGGTGGAGCGATACGCCGCGCTCCGCAGGGGTGGCGACGGATCCGGCGACCCGCTCGTCGCCGGCGAGGCCGCGGCCCCGGTGCTGCTCGAGCGCATCAGGAGCACGGCGGTCGACCACATGCCGCCGCCGAATCAGCCCCAGGTTCCAGCCGCCGACCTCGCCGTGCTCGAGGCGTGGATCGCCGCGGGCGCCCCCGGTCCGGCGACCGATTCGTCGATCCTGGAGACGCTCGTCGTGCCGCGGCGGGCGGCGTATCCCGGCCGGATGCCCGTCACCGCCGCGGCGGCATCGGCCGACGGGACGCGCGTGGCGGTCGCCCGGGGCCGGGCGGTGGAGATCGTCGGCCTCCGGAACGGCCGGCCCGCGCAGCAGCCGCTCGTCGTGCTGGCCGACCTGCCGGGAACGGTTTCGGGCCTGCACTTTTCCAGCGACGGCAGCCGGCTGGTGGTGGCGTCCGGAATCGCGGGTCTCCGCGGGGTGGCGGAGATCCGCGACGCCACGACCGGCGTCCGCCTCGGGTCGTTCGCCGGACACCGCGACCTGCTCGCCGACGCCGAACTCTCGCCGGACGAGTCGACGCTCGCGACGGCGGGCTACGACCGCTCCATCAAGCTCTGGAACGTCTCCGACGGCACGCTCGTCCGGTCGATCGACGTCCATAACGGCCCCGTCTCGGACCTCGCCTGGCATCCATCGGGACGCCTGCTCGCCTCCGCCAGCGGCGACGAGACCGTGAAGCTCTGGCGGCGCAGCGATGGTGCACGTCTCGACACCCTGAGCCAGCCGCAGGGAGGTCTTGCGAGCGTCGCCTTCACGCCTGACGGCGGCCAGGTGGTCGCCGCCGGCCGCGACCGGCGGATCCATCTCTGGAAGCTCGTGTCGCTCGACACCCCGGCGATCAACCCGCCCGTGCACGCGCGGTTCGCGCACGAGACTCCGATCGTGGCCCTCGCCCTCTCCGCGGACGGTCGGCGCCTGGTGACGACGGCCGAGGATCGCTCGCTGAAGTCGTGGAGCGTGCCCGATCTGACGCTCGAGCGTGACTGCCCGAGGCAGCCCGATGTCGTGGCGGCGGTGGCGGGGCTGCCGGACGGGCGGTATGTCGTCGGCCGGATGGACGGCTCGCTCGACCTGATCGATGCGGGGCGGCCACCGGTGGCTGCTTCCCCCGGACCTGCGACGGAGGATCTCCACCACGTCTCCGCGACCGAGGCCGCCGTGGTGACGGAGGCCGCGGTCGCCCCTGTCGCGTCTGTCGCCGAGGCGGAGCCCAACGATGCTGCCGGCAGCGCGCACCCGGTGCCCACACCGTCGCTCGTGTCCGGCACGATCCAGCATCGCGGCGACACCGACTGCTTCCGGTTCACCGCGGAGCAGAATGTGCCGCTGATCGTGGAGGTGCTCGCGGCCTCGGGCTCTCCGCCCTCCAAGCTCGATTCACGCCTGGAGATCCTCGATGCCGCCGGTGTGCCGGTGGAGCAGGTGGTGTTGCAGGCGGTGCGCGACTCGTGGTTCACGTTTCTCGGCAAGAACTCCACCCAGTCGGACGACTTCCGGCTCCACAACGCAGACGAGATGGAACTCGACGACTACGTCTACGCGGGGGGCGAGGTGGTGAGGCTCTGGCTCTATCCGCGCGGCCCGGATTCCGGATTCATGGTGTATCCGGGGTCGGGCGACCGGCACACCTTCTTCACGACCTCGGCGGTCGTGCATGCGCTCGGCGAGCCGGCGTGGGTTGTGGAACCACTGCCACGCGGGGCGGCACCGGTGCCCAACGGCCTGCCGGTGTTTCGTCTCGCCTATGAAAACGACGACGATCCCGCGCGTCGGCTCGGCACCGACTCGCAGATCCTGTTCGTACCGCCGCAGGCCGGCGAATACGTGGCCCGGGTCAGCGACGTGCGCGGCTTCGGCGATGCCGCCGACTATCACTACGTGTTCGGCGTCCGGCCGCCGCGGCCCTCGTTCGCCGTGCGTGTCGAAGGGACGAGTCCGCGGGTCAGTCCCGGTGGTGGCCGGGAGGTGTCGTTCTTCGTCACGCGAAGCGAGGGTTTCGTCGGGCCGGTGCGGATCGAGGTGGACGGTCTGCCGGCGGGATTCACGTTCCACGGGCCGGTCGAGATCGAGGCCGGTCAGCAACGGGCCCGGGGCGTGCTCTCGGCGTCGGCCGACGCCGTCCTGCCCGACGAGGCGGCCGACGCGGCCGTCCGCGTGCGGGCGGTCGCGTCGATCGGCGGACGCGAGGTCGTTCAGGATCTCGGCACGCTCGGCGACCTGTCGCTGGGCGATCCGCCGAGGTTCACCACGTCGATCGTGGCGGGCTCCAGGGGCACGGGTGGCGACGCGGGCGGCGCTGGCTCTCGCGGCCTCGATCTGCCCCAGGTCACGCTCACGGTTCGGCCGGGCGAGACGATCACCGCGCGGGTGCGGGTGGAACGTCGCGACTTCGCGGAGGAGATCAGTTTCGGCGTCAACGAGGCGGTCGATCGCAATCTGCCGCACGGCGTGATCATCGACGACCTTGGCCTCAATGGTCTGTTGATCATCGAGGGGGCGAGCGAGCGGGATTTTTCCATCAGGGCCACGCCGCGGGCCGCGCCGGGCCGCCGACTGTTTCACCTGCTCGCCACTCCTGACGGCGGCCAGGCGTCACCGCCGGTCTGGCTGGAGGTCGTGCCCGCGGCGCCCTGACGCGTGCGGGCGTGATCGGGTAGATTTCGCGGTCACCGTGGGTGCCCGATCCCGGCTGCGACACCAGCGGCCGGGATGTCCGTCAGCTCCTGGACTCCCACGCTCCCCGGAATCCCATCGCTTGTGAACCCATGAGCCGTGCAGCCATCCCCGCCGTCCGCCCGCGACGTGCGATCACCGGCATGTCGGCGATCCTCCTGCCGATGAAGGCGGATCGCGCCGTCGACTGGCAGGGATTCTCCGCCCACGTCGCCCGGACCTGGGCCGCCGGCATCACGCCCGCCATCAACATGGACACGGGCTACGTGCAGCTGATCGACGACGCCAGCCGCCGCGAGACGCTGCGGCTGGCCCGCGAGGCCGTGGGGCCGCAGGGGCGGCTCGTGGCCGGCGCGTGCGTGGTGGACCAGCCCGGAGCCGCGTTCGACGAGGCAGCCTATGGCGGGCAGATCGAGATGATTCTCGCGGCCGACGCCACGCCCGTGATCTTCCCGTCGTACGGCCTCACCGCCGGCGGCGACGCCGCGATGCTCGCCGGCTACCGCGCGCTGGCCCGCCGCATGCCGTCGTTCATCGGCTTCGAGCTCGGCACGGCCTTCGTGCCCTGCGGACGGATGCTCTCGCTCGACGGCTATGCCGAACTGCTCCAGATCGAGAACTGCCTCGGCGCCAAGCACTCCTCGCTCTCGCGGCGGCTCGAGTGGGAGCGGCTCGCACTCCGCGACCGCGTGCGGCCCGACTTCAAGGTGTTCACGGGCAACGATCTGGCGATCGACATGGTCCGCTACGGCAGCGACTGGCTGCTCGGCCTTTCGACCGCCGCGCCGGCCGCCTTCGCGCAGCGCGACCGCTGGTGGGCCGCCGGCGACCCGCGGTTCGACGAACTCGACGACGCCCTCCAGGCCCTCGGCGACTTCGCGTTTCGTCCGCCGGTGCCGGCCTACAAGCACACGATGGCCCAGGCCCTCCATCTCCAGGGCCTGATCGCCACCGACGAGCCGCATCCGCAGAGCCCCCGGCGGCCGGCGAGCGACCGCGAGATCGTGGCCACGATCCTCGCCCGCATCGATGCGGCCCTGCACGCGCCCGACCTCGCCGGCTGACGTTCGTCCGGCGCTTTCTCCAGAGGATCCCTGATGACCGCCTCGCCCCACGCCCGGATCGCCGAACTCGGCCTCGTGCTGCCCCCCGTGGGCAAGCCGGCCGGCGCCTACAAGCCCTGCCTCGTCGTCGACCGCCTGGCCTACGTGTCGGGGCACCTGCCGCTGCAGGCCGACGGCACGCTCGTGAAGGGCCGGGTGGGCGTGGACCTCGATGCCGACGCCGGCAAGGCGGCGGCCCGGCTCACGGGCCTCTCGATCCTCGCCACGCTGGTGGCGAGTCTCGGCAGCCTGGATCGCGTGGGCCGCGTGGTGAAAGTGATGGGCCTCGTCAACTGCCCGGCCGATTTCGTGCAGCATCCGCACGTGATCAACGGCTGCAGCGAGCTCTTCGCCGAGGTCTGGGGGCCTGACCACGGCGTGGGCGTGCGGAGCGCGTTTGGCGCGGGGTCGCTGCCGCTCGGCGTGGCCGTCGAGATTGAAGCGGTGTTTGAACTGGCGTGAAGCCGTGATCGCCCGCCACCGCCGGTGGGCGGAATCGACGCGCAGTGGTGCAGGCTACAAGCCCGCACCTACGGGGGCGGTGGACATTTCCCGTAGCCGCAGGCTTGCAGCCTGCGGAATGGACGTGGCGACACGCAGGCGCGACGAAAATCGCTCAGGTCACCGTCGTCAGGCCGGTGGCAGCCTTCGTGTTCACGCCGCCGAGCGTGTTGCCCGTCACCAGGTTTGCCGCAAGCGTCGAGCTCCGACACCACCCCGAGGCGAGGATGCCCCAGCCCTTGTTGGCCGACACCAGGTTGGCCTCGTTCGGCGCGAATCCACCGACCGTGATCCCGCGGGCCGCTGCGAGCATCACGCCGCTCGACCCGTTCTGCGACATCGCCGACGACCGCACGGTGGTGCCGTTCAGGAAGCCCGTCGCGAACAGGCCGAAGGCCTTGTTGCGGGCGAGCACGTTGCCGGCCGCCGGTGAGCCGATCGTGGCCCCGCTCGACCCGTTGAGCACCAGGCCTGAGCCTGTGTTGCCGGAGACGGTGCACCCGAGCAGCGTGAAGTTTGGCGACGATACCACCGTCAGGCCGTTGCCGTAGTTGCCGACGATCTCGTCGGCGTAGCGGATCAGGGGCTTCGTGGCGTCAGGCACGCCGCCGACGGTGATCCGTGCCGTGCCCGGACCGACGAGGATCCCGCCCGCGACGTTTGGCAGCTTCGCGGCCGTGTCGATCGTCGTGCCCACGCCGATGCCCACGCGGGTGTTGAACACGAAGTTGTCGTGGGCCGCCCCCTGAAAGACGATCCCGTAGCCCTTGTTGCCGCCGACGTGCACGCTGAAGCCGCCGTCCACCTTCTGGATCGACGGCTGGAAGCCGCCGATCGCGATCTGGCTGGCGTTGCCCCCGACCACGATCCCATGGCCGACGTTCGGCAGGGCGGTCTTGATGTCGTAGTTGGTGCCCACGGCCGTGTCGGTAACTTCAGCGCCGTAGGCGTCGCCCAGGAACTCGATGCCGTTGCCCCAGTTGCCGCCGACCAGGCTGGTGCGGATCCGGTTCCAGGTATTCGAGTCGCCGGGGTCGAATCCGGGGTTGCTGGAGGTGATGCGGATGCCGCCCGCGGCATTGGCCGCCGCGCCGCCGAAGGCCACCTGGCCCACGAAGTTGTTGAACGACACCAGGCCTCCGGCCGTGTCGCGCACCTCGATGCCGTAGCGGGAGTTGCCGCTCATCACGTTGCCCAGCGGAATCTCACCGCCGGCTTCGATCCGCTGCGAGTCGCCCGTCACGAGCATGCCGCTGCCGCCGTTGGGCACCCGGGTGGCGTTGTTGGCCCCGATACCGAAGAACGCCGCATGGACGATGGTGTGGTCGGAGTTCGTGACCCTCAGGCCGTTGCCCACGTTGCCCGAGACGACGTTGTAGTAGATGAACGGATCCTGGATGGCCGTCGTGCCCAGCAGCCCGTTGCCGTCGGCGTCCACGATCGCCACGCCGTCCTTCAGGTTGCCGAGCGGCGCGTTGCCCGAGCCGGTGGTGCCGATGAAGTTTCCGCTGAGCTGGTTCCGTGTCGCGCCGGCGTCGATCCGCACGCCGCAGCCCCGGTTGGCCGAGATCAGGTTGCCCTGGGGCGGCCTGACGAACACGCCGGCGGTGGGATCGTTGCCGCCGGTCGCATCGCCGCCGATGAGATTCTCGGCCGCCCCGGCCGTGATCCAGATGCCGTGGCCGCGGTTACCGAGCGGGATCGTGCCGCCGGCATCGGTGCCGATGCAGTTCGCGGCCACGACGTTGCCGGCGCCGCCCACGATCGTGACGCCATTGCCGAGGTTGCCGCTGATCACGTTCGACACCTGGAACGTGGCGGCCGCATTGCCGCCCACCTGCGTGAACCTGGCGCCGCTCTGAATCGAGATACCGTCGCCGCGGTTGGGCTCGACGGTGACGCCGTCGCCCCACACGCCGATGCGGTTGCCGAAGAACTCCGTGGAGTCGGCGGCGACGGTGACGCCCGCCCCGGCGGCGTCGACGAGCGACAGCGAGGTGACGCGGGAGAATGCCGCGGCCGAAGCCAGCGTGAGGCCGGGGGTGTTCTGGAAGTCGACGCGGACGACCGGCGTGCCGCCGTAGCCGGGAGCGGTGTTGCCGAGGATGGCGACGCCTTCGGTGATCGCCGGAAGGGGCGTGGCGCCGACACGGATCACGCCGGCGACGGAGAACTCGACCAGGTCGAAGCCGGCGGAGGAGTTGGCGTCGAGAATCGCCTGCCGCAGCGATCCCGCGCCGGAGTCGGCCAGCGATGTCACGGTGAAGACGTTGGCGACGAGGACGACCCGCGTTTCGAGCCGTTCGGGATGGGCAAGGCGATGCATGCTGGAGTGACTCCGAGGGATGAGGGGCGATGGTGCCACGGGGACACGGGCCGTGCAAATCCATGCGGCAACGGCGCAGGTTTTCCGGTAGCCGCGGGCTTGTCGCCTGCGGAACGCGGGCGGTGTCTGGTGCAGGCTGCAAGCCCGCACCTACGGGGAGGAGCTACGGCGGCACGCTCGCGATCCAACCCTCCAGCGGATCGACGCCGCGCGGGAACCCGTAACGCGGTTGCATCGACGCGTGCGCCGCCTGCAGGCCGCAGATCGCCGCGTCGAGCAGGTCGCCCGCGCCGTCGGCGAGCATGCGCCGCGCGAGCGCGTCGGTGACTTCGAGCCGCACGGCGAGGCCCGCAACGCCGGCCTCGAGTCCGCGAAGGATCGTGCGGCGATTCGCCCGCCGCTCCACGGTCTGCGCGGCGGGGGTGTCGCTCTTGTAGGAACTCCGACAGACCTGCCGGGCCGTGAAGCCCGGATAGGCCTCGAGGGCGATTCGCCCGCCTGCGGCGCCGCGGCCCGGCACGCGATGGGCCGGGAACGCGAGGCCCGCGGCCAGCATCCGCCCGATGCCGGCGTGCATCATCCAGGCGACCGGCGGATTGGTCCAGCGCATCGCCGGGCTCGAACCGGCCGGCTTGTCGGCCTCTCGCCAGGCAAACTTGTCGCCCGCGGGCCGTCCCGCGCACCAGCGGCGAAAGACGTCGCGGAGCCGCTCCCGCGGCTGGCTGCAGTAGAAGTCCACGAATGTCCGCCACTCGGTGGGCCAGCCCTCGTGCTCGATCAGCGGGCGGGGCTGGCCGAACGGCAGGTCGAAGCCGCCCAGCCACGCGGCCGGCTCGTGGAGCAGCGCGTCGAACGCCGCCAGCGATCCGAGTTCGCGGATGTCATCGACGCGGTAGACCGGATCACGCGAGCGGCCCACCAGCGTGCCGACGGCCACCGTGAGCGGCTTCCGTGGCCGCGGCGCCGAGGTGAAGTCGACGCCGAGCACGACCGGCCCGCGGGATCGCGCCGCGCCGGTCACCCCACGATCACCGTCGGCCGCCGGGCGGGATCAGGGATCGCCTTGTCGAGCAGGTCGACCACGCGGTTCGGCACGTCGCCCTGGCCGAAGAGCACGTAGTCGAGGGCGAGCTTCAGACTGCCGCCCTTGCTCCAGCCGAAGATGATGTCGAGCGGAGCGCCGCCCTTCGTCATCTCCATCGCCAGCTGGGCGATCGTGTGCGACACGCTCACCACGTCGCGGGCCACGATGATGAACCGCGTGCCCTCCTGGCGGGCCGAGATGATCGGCGCGTTCTGGAACTCGCTCACGTCGCCGTAGTGCACCTCCAGGAACACGATCGGGACGCTCTCGGGAATGCGGTGCTTGCGGCGGATCTCGGCCTCCTTCTCGGCGAGCGAACGGCTGCCGGGGCGGTGGGGCACGAGCACGCGGAAGGCACCCTCCACCAGGATGTCGGTCCAGAGCATGCGGTCGGCCGGATCGGCGAACCGAAACTCCTTGAGCCGCAGCTCGTCGCTGCGGAAGAACCGCGACGTGAACGAGATCGCCATCACCGCCGCGATGAAGATCGACGCGATGATGATCCCGTCGGGCCGCTCGATCATGTTGGCGAGCGTGGTGTAGAGGAACACCAGCGTGATCAGGCCGAAGCCGATCCGCTGGCCGTAGAGGGCGAGGGCGTGGTGCGGCTCCGGCCGCTTCCGCATCTCGTGGAGGAACGACGCCACGCAGGCGCTGGTCATCAGCACGAGCACGCCGGTCGCATAGGCGCCGCCCTGGGCCGAGACGTCGGCCCGGAAGGCGACCGTCACGATCAGGTTGATCACCGTGAAGGCCAGCACGAGCGGGCGGTAGGCGCCGGCCCAGGTCGGGGCCATGCCGTAGCGCGGCAGGTAGCGGGGCACCATGTTGAGCAGGCCGCCCATCGCCGAGGCCCCGGCGAACCAGAGGATCAGGATGGTGCTCAGGTCGTAGAGCGTGCCGAACGCAGGGCCGAACAGCGGGCAGATCGGATGCGGGCTCTCACCGTGGGCGAGGTAGGCCAGCGCCCGGTCCATGGCCTTGCCCTTCACCGGCTCGAGCCGCAGCTCCTCCGCGGGGATCAGCGTGTTGGTGCCGGTGGCCAGCGACGAGCCGATCAGGAAACACGACATGATCAGCGCCGCCACGAGCATCATGCGCCGCGTGTTGGCGACCCGCGCCCGCTCGTCGTGCGGGTCGGCCTCGCTGCCGCGAACCATGTGGATGTGGAGCACGCCCGTCTCGAAGCCCGAGAGGCCGAGGGCCAGTTTGGGAAACACCAGCACCGCGATGCCCATCGCCACCCACGGCCCGGTGCCGGAGAGCGGCGCGTGTGCGAGGTGGTAGCTGCCCGACGAGATCTCGGCGAACCACTGCTGGAGCAGGCCGTAATCCGTGACGAGGGTGAACACGCTCGCCGACACCACGATGAAGGAGAGCCCGAGGAAGGCGGTGCAGATCACCATCGCCATCCCCACCACCTCGCCGTAGCCCTTGAGGAACATCGCCCCGAGCATCACCAGCAGGAACATCGTCGTCGGCATCTGGCCCTGGAGCCACGCGGGCACGTGGTCTTCGTAGAGCGGGTTCGAGATCAGGTGGGCGGCGGCGTCGGCGGCCGAGAGCGTCTTCGTGATCACGAAGTCGGTGGCCGCGAAGCCGATCAGCACGAGCACCACGAGCTTCGCCCCCCAGCCGGTGAACATCCGCTCGATCATCCCGATCGAGCCCACTCCGTCGGGGGTCTCGCCGGCGACGTGGCTGTAGATCGGCAGGGCGCCGAAGAGCGTGACCAGCACCAGGACGAGCGTCGCCAGCGGGGCGAGGGTGCCGGCCCCCTCGAAGGCGATCGAGGGCTGGTAGCCGAGGGTGCTGAAGTAGTCGACACCGCAGAGGCACATGATCAGCGGCCACGCATAGTGGCGATGATCATGGTGAGACTGGCTCAAGGAGGGCTCCTGCTGGGAAAGCGGGAAGTATCCGCGACCCTGAAAAAGACTGCAACTCGCCGCGGTCGCGGGCCGCCGGGTAATAATGGAAGGAGATTTCGGAGCCGCCATCGGCGTCGCGCATGCCCGTTCCCATCTCCCGCCGGTTCCGCACGCTGGCCGTGGCGCTGGCGGCGGTCGCGGCGTGGCGGGCCGTGACCGCGGCGATCCTCGATCTGCCGGGAGGCGGCGTGCTGCCGGGCGTGCTGCTGCCGTCCCAGCCCACCGAGTCGGGCGACGGCGGGACGATCGCGTGGAGCGCGGCGGTGTTTTCGACGCCGCTGGAGTTTCATCTCGACGAGATCCTCGGTATTCGCTTTCCGGGCACGCCGCGGGATCTTTCGGCTGCGGCCTTTGCGGCCGTGCTCCGCGGCGGCGACGTGCTCGAAGGCGATCTCGAGTCGATCGATGCGACGCACGTCGTGTTCCGTCCCCGCGGCAGCGACGATGCGGTGCGGATCAGCCGCGAGGTGGTCGATGACGTCTCGCGGCTCGGCGGCGGCCGCGTGGGCTGCGTGGGGCCCGGCGGCCTGTCGCAGTGGCGGTGCTCGCCGGAGCAGGCATGGCGGTCCGAGGCCGGCCACATCATCGCCAGCCGACCGGGGCTGGCGGTGAGGCAGGTGGCGGCGCCGGCCCGGGCCGTCTACGACATCACGCTCTCGTGGCGGCGGCGGCCCGACCTGCGGCTGGGAGTCGCAGTCGGCGATGATCCTGCGAAGGACACCTTTTGGGTCGAGTTCTTCAGGCTGGCCGATGGCGGCGTCGATGCCGCGGTGGTCCGCCGCGAGGAGCACGCCGCCGCGATCGAGCCGTTGGCTGCGGGCGATGCGGCGACGAAGTCGCTGCGGATCGTGATCTTCGTCGACCAGAACCGTGGGCGGCTGGCCGCGTTCACGGTGGATCGTGGCGTGGCCGGCCCGGTTGCGGAGGTGACCGTGCCGCCGGAGGGCAGGCCGCCCGTGGGTGGGTTCAGCATCGCGATTGGCGGAGGCGACGTGACGCTCGAAAGCCTCCGCGTCGGGCCCTGGACGGCCGCCGAGCCGATCGTCGAGGAACGGGCGACGGCCAGCGTGGTGCGCCGCGATGGCGGCCGCATCGAGGGCGATCTCGTGTCGTTTGACCGTTCGGCCGGCGGCCTGCTCATCAGGGGGCCGGCCGGCGAGACGCGGCTGCCGCTCGACGAGGTCGACGGGATCGTGATGCCCCGCCTTGCGGCGGCTTCCGAGGCTGAGGGCGGAGGGGCGACGGTGCGGGCGATGCAGGTCGGCGGCGGCAGCCTTGCCGGGCGGATCGTGGCGATCGACGAGCAGGCGATGCGGATGCGGGTGCCGGGCGTGGAGGGCGACGTGGCGATTCCCCTCGACGATCTGGCGTCGCTCACGTCGCTTGTCACGCGGCCCGTGCCGCGGGAACTCCCCGGCCGCGAAGGCACGCTCGTCAGCGGCAGCGCTCGGCTGCGGGGCTGCCTCGTCGACGGCGGTGGCCTCGTCGACGGCGGTGGCTTCGCGGCCGCTCTGGCGTGGCTGCCGCAGGGCGCGGTGGCGGCGGCGCCCCTGGCGACCGGCAGCGCCGGTCCGGACGTGATCGTGGAGTACGTGCCGCGGGTCGAGGCCCAGCCCGTCGGGGCCGCGGAGGTGGAGATCGGCGGCATCGGCGGCATGGTCAATCAGGATGCCGAGGGATTCTTCATCGTCACGATGCTCAGCGAGGACGGCGCAGCGGCCCAGGACGGCCGGCTGCAGCCGGGCGACCGCCTGCTCGAGATCAAGCCCCGGCCTGAGGGCGGCTTCGTGCCGACCCGCGGCCACGATGTGACCACGGTGATGAATCTGATGCGCGGCCGCGTCGGCTCGCCCGTCGTGCTTCGCGTGGCGGGGCCGCGCGGCGGCGGGGTTCGCGAAATCGCCCTGGAGCGCGGCCTGATCTACGTTGCCGGCCGGGACGTGCTCGAGCAGGCGCTCGCCGCCCACGCGCGGCTGGCGGCAGTGCCGGCGGCTCCGGAGGCGGCGTCGTGCCCGTCGCTGGCGATCCTGCGGAGCGGCGACATGGTGCCCTGCGAGGTTGTGGGGATGACCGCCGATTCGATCCGCATCCGGACGCCGGTGGTGGCGGGGCCGTCCGGCGAGCCCGTGGTGGTGCCGGCGGCGCTCGTGCAGGCGGTGGAACTCGATCCATCCGCTCCCGGTCGCGGGATCGAGAAGCCCCGCTTCGACAGGCTCCTGATGCTTCCGCGGTCGCAGCGAATCGCCCCGCCGACGCATCTCGTCAGGCTGCTCGACGGCGACTACCTCCGCGGCCGGCTTGAATCACTCGACGAGGCCACCCTCGTGCTCGACGTGCGCGGGGAACTCAAGCGGCTGCCGCGGTCCACGGTCGCGAGGGTGATCTGGCTCCATCCCGATCCGGCGGCCGATGCCCCGCCCGCGGAGCCCGCCGCGGGGTTGCTGGTGCAGGCCGTGGGGAAGGGGCGGCGGGTCACGCTCGTGGCGGAGCGTCTGGCCGACGGCGCGATCCAGGGGTCGAGCCCCGCCCTGGGGCCCGGTCAGATCGACCTGGCCGGCAGCGACAGGCTCCTGGTGGGGCGAGCCATCGACGGCGAGGCCGACGAACTGCCCTTCCGCCAATGGCGGCTGCGGCCGGCCCCGGAGCCCAAGGCCCTGCGGGAATCCGCCCCGGAAAAGTGATGGTTTTCGATCCTTTCGCCCGCCGGTGACGTATCCTTCTTTACGGGCGGCGGCTCCGTCGCTGGTCCCGGTGAGGACGACGTGATGCCACCGCCAGCCAAACGCCCCGCGATCCGCGCCGCGTTGGGTTCGTCGCGGCACGCCGCGAAAGCGGCGGCCCTTCTGCTGGCGGCCGTGGTGCTGGCGGCCATGGTGCTGGCGGCGGCTCCGGCTCCGGCCTACGACGTGGTCGGCTACAGCCCGGCCGCCAACAACCGGTTTGCAAGCGGCTTCCCCGGGGCGCCGGTCACCAACACCAGCGGCTCCTTCGTCGGACTGGCCTACTCCTGGCTGGGCGCGGGCTGGGCCAGTGGCGATCCCACCAAGGGCTTCGGCTTCCTGACGCCGAAGCACTACCTCGTGGCCCGGCACTACGGCGGCTGGCCGACCATCAACCTGCTGGCGGCGAACGGCCAGGTCGTGACGGGCACGCAGGCGACGGTCACCGACACGGGCTACGGCTTCGTGCAGAGCGGCCAGACCGTGGGCGACATCTCGATCGGTGAGCTCACCGTTCCCTTGCCGGCGGCGTACGGCCTGCCGCGGTACGGAGTCTTCGACGTCAACGCCACGAGCACGTCCAACTCGTCCGCCAACGGCCAATCGCTCCTCGTCTACGGCCGTGGGCCCGACGGCACGCAGAGCCCGCGGATCGGTCCGGCCGCCGTCAACGGCACGACGGTGTCGGGCAGCAACTCCTACGTCACGTCCAACGTCTCCACCGGCACCTTCCAGTACGGCGACTCGGGCAGCCCGACGTTCATTCCCTGGACCAATCCCAACGGGTCGGCTGAGCTCACCATCATCGGCAACAACGCGGCCACCGACTTCGCCACCATCAACGTCTACAACTACCTCGGCGCCCCCGCCGTGCTGGCCGCCGTGAACGCGCTGACCACGCCCGACGGCTATGCGGTCAAGGTGGTCGGCACCCCGAGCAACACCTGGGTGGGGAGTTCGAGCACCTCGATCGGCAACCGCGACGCCTGGGGGCTCTCGCCGCCGAGTTCGGCGCCGTCCGACAAATACGTGCTCTTCAACGGCACGTCGGCGGGCAACGGCCGCGCCGTGGCGGTGGACGCAAACGCGAATCTTCGCGGCCTGTTCTTCAAGTCCACCGGCAGCGGCACGCTGGGCTTCACGTTCTCCGGCACCGGCACGCTGACGGTCGGCCGCGGCGGCCTCACCAACTACGACGCCTCGCGGCAGACGCTCACCGCCGCGGTAACGCTCGCGGCCCCGCAGTATTGGAACGTGGGTGCGGGAGGCGTGACGGCCGCGGCGGTGAACACCGGGACCGCGGGCTTCCTGCTCGAAGTCGACGGCAGCGGCACCGCCCACTTCACGGGCACCATCTCGGGGTCTGGCGGCATCGCCCTCAGCGGCCGGAGGCTCGAACTCACCGGATCCAACTCCTTCACCGGCGGCACGTGGGTGCACGCCGGCACGCTGTCGATCGGCAATGCGGCGGCCCTCCGCCTCAGCCGGACCACGGTCGAGCGGAGCGGCACGCTCGCGGTGTCGGGCTGGCTGCAGCCGACGGTCGCCGGGCTCGACCTTTCCGCCGGCGGCCTCGTCGACGTGGCCCATGGCGGGATGACGGTGGCGTCGGGGTTGTCGACATCCACCCTGCTGGCGGCGCTCATGTCCGGCCGCAATGACGGCTCGTGGAACGGCACCAGCGGCATCACCTCGGCGGCCGTCGCGGCGGCGGTGGCGGCGGGCGAGGAGCGGGCGGTCGGCTGGCTCGACAACGGCGACGGGTCGTTGTTCTTCGCCTACGCGGCCCCGGGCGACACCAACCTCGACGGGCTTGTCGATTCGCTCGACAACGCCAACTTTCTGGCAGGCGGCAAGCTCGACACCGGCCTGCCGGCGACCTGGATCGAGGGCGATTTCACCTATGACGGCATCGTGGACGTGCTCGACGCCGCGAGTTTCGCATCGACGGGGCTCTTTGACGCGGGCTTTTACAACGTCACCCCCGGGCAGGTGGCGATGGCCGCCGTACCCGAACCAGTGATGCCGGCCGCCTGCGGCCTCGCTATACTCGCCTTCGTCGCGAACCGCGGCCGTCGGCGGTGCCGACGGCCGCAAGGTTAAAGTCTCGAAAGGCCCTTCCCTGGTCCGCCGGGGTGTGGTTATATTTGAGTTTGTGACTGGCGTCAGCGAGTCTCTGAAGTGCTGTGCCAGGTGCCACGTCTGGTGTTCGATCGTCCTTGGGGGGTCTGCTGAATGATGCTCATGCTGTGTCGGCGTCTGTGTGCCGGGGTGTCGCACCGACGGATGCCGGGTCTGGCGGCCGCGGCCGGCGTGGCCGTTCTCGTGGGCTACATGTCCGTCGCCGAAGCAGCCACCTACACGTGGGGCGGTGCCAACGGCACCTGGTCCACGGCCGCCACGAACTGGACGGGCGCCAGCGGCACGCCGTGGTCTGCCGCCAGCGGTACCGGCAACGTGGCCGCGTTCACCACCGGCTCGATCGCCGTCACGGTGTCCGAGCCGATCACCACGAGCGGGATCACCCTCGGTCAATCCGGCGTGTCGATCGGCGATGGCACGATCACGCTGGGCGGTGCGGCACCGGCGGTGACGGTTTCCACCGGTGTGACGGGAACGATCGGCTCGGTGCTGGCCGGTTCGGCGGGCCTCACCAAGTCGGGCAACGGCACGCTCGTGCTCTCCGGCAGCAGCACCTACACGGGCACGACCGCGATCGGAAGCGGCACGCTGCAGCTGGCGGGCGGGGCGAATCGCATCGCCACGGGAGGCACGCTCTCCTTCACCGGCAGCAACACCGTGTTCGACGTCACGAACACCTCGCAGACCCTCTCGGCGATGACGTTCCTCCAGCCCACCACTGGCACCGCGGCTGCGACGCTCGCCGGTGCGGGAGGTTCCGTCACGGTGAACGGATCGGCGAACTTCGAGGTCGGGCCGGGTGGTGCGATCGGCACCTCCGGCATCGCCAACTCCCTGTCGATGGCCACGCTCTCGTCGTTCGCCTACACGAACCCGGCCGGCGCGTTTCGCGTGGGGCTGAAAAGCGGTGCCACGAACACATCCACCGCCGGCACGTCGAGCATCGTGCTCGCCCAGAACAACGCGATCACGGCGACCACGCTCGGCGTGGCCGACGTCGCGGCCAGCAACAACGGCGGCCGCGCCCAGCTGCTGCTCGGCCAGACCAACGCCTTCAACGTCACGACCATCACGCAGGGCAGCAACCGCAGTGATTCGAGGATGGCGTTCCAGGCCGGCCTGACCAGCCCGTCGCTCGTGATTCGGGGCACG
>JBJTQP010000223.1:0-5529 GCA_046075685.1 Planctomycetaceae bacterium
CGTGACCGCCGCCGACGCGCTGCTGGCCGGCGCGGCGCACGGCGCCGCCGCCGGCGCTCCCGCCGGCCCGGCCCGCGCCATCGTGACGCTCTTCATGCGCGGGGCGATGAGCCACCTCGACACCTTCGACCCCAAGCCGGGCCGCCCCGAGCAGGGGGAGACCGGCATCGTGGCCACGCGCACCCCCGGGGTGCTCTTCGGCGCGGCGCTCGGCCGGCTGGCGCGGCGCTCGGACCGGCTGGCGGTGCTCCGCGGGATGACCACGCAGACCGGGGCCCACGAGCAGGCCACCTACCTGATGCGTACCGCCTATCCGGCGATCGGCAGCATCCGCCACCCGGCGCTGGGCGCCTGGGCGCTCTACGCCGCCGGCCGGCGCGGCGGCGATCTCCCCGGCTTCGTCCTCGTCGGCAACGCCAACGAGCACCCCGGCTGCGGCTTCCTCGATCCGGCGCTCGGGCCGGTGCCGGTGGCCGACCCCAAGGCGGGTCTGGAGAACACGCGCCGCCCCGCCTACCTGACACCCGAGAACTTCGAGCGGCGGCTGGCGCTGGCCGACCGCATCGACCGCGACTTCCGGGCGGCCTTCGCGGGCCCGCAGGTCGACGCCTACGACCGGCTCTACGGCGAGGCGGTGCGTTTGCTCGGCAGCGGCGAACTGGGGGCCTTCGACCTGGGCCGAGAGCCGCAGTCCGTGCACGAGCGCTACGGGACGAGCCCCTTCGGCCGGGGTTGCCTGCTGGCCCGGCGCCTGGTGGAGGCGGGGGTGCGGGTGGTGGAGGTGGAGTTCGGCGGCTGGGACATGCACCGCGGGCTGTTCGAGAACCTCCCCGCGCGGGGCGAGATCCTCGACCGGGCGATGGCCGCCCTCCTCGACGATCTCGCCGAGCGCGGATTGCTCGAGTCGACGCTCGTGGTCCTCGCCACCGAGTTCGGCCGGACCCCGAAGATCAACGACAACGCCGGCCGCGACCATCACCCGGCGGTGTTCTCGTGCGTCCTGGCCGGGGCCGGCGTGCGCGGCGGCGTGGTGCACGGCGCTTCCGACGAGCGGGGCTTCGCGCCGGACTCCGGCGCCGTCACCGTGGCCGACTTCAACACCACCGTCGCCGCCGCGGCAGGGCTGCCGCTGGAGCGGGAGTTCTTCGCCCCCAGCGGCCGCCCCTTCAAGATCGGCGGCGGCGGCTCGCCGGTGCGCGAGGTGCTCGTCGATCCGGTCGCGCCTCGATCCTGACGCCGCCGCGTCGTCGCCTGCCGCCGCCGGTGGCTGGACTGCCCCTGCGGGGCCCCGTAGCATGGCTGGGGGGCGCGGGTGCGGCGCCGGTCGTCCCGAGCCGTCCCCGCGCGGCATGACGGCGCGAGCCGGTGGACGCGATCCGATGACGAACCATCCCTTCCGTGTGCTGCTCCTCGTCGCGGCGTCGCTGGCCGCGATCACCGTCGCCACCGCGGACGATCCGCCGGCCGGCAAGAGCCGGGCGCCGTTCCGCTCGCGCGCCGTCCCGAAGGAGCGCCCGCAGCGGGCGCCGGGGCAGGGTGGACCGGCCGCCGCGCCGCAGCCCGGGGCCGCACCGGCCTTCACGACGCTGATCCCGGAGTCGGCCAGACGCGCTCCGACCGGTCCGGCGATCGATGTGACGCCGCTCGACCCGGCCCGCCGGCCCGAGGTGAACGCCGCGGCCGCGCTCATCGACGGCATCATCGACCGCACCTCACCGGCCGCCGCGCGGGCCGCCGACGCCCCCCTCGACGACGCCCTGTTCGCCCGCCGCGTCTACCTGAATCTCGGGGGCCGGATCCCCAGCACCCCGGAGATGGTCGCGTTCATGGGTTCCAAGAGCCCACGGCGGCGCGAGGAGCTCGTCGATGCGATCCTTTCCAGTCCCGACTGGGCGAGTCATGCGTTCAATCTGTGGGCCAACACGCTCCGCTTGAAGGATCAGTCGAATCCGCACGTCTTCTACTCGTGGCCCTACCTCGACTGGGTGAAGCGGTCGTTGGCGGCAAACCGCCCGTACGACGAGTGGGTGCGGGAGATGCTCACCGCCGACGGCAAGGCGTGGGACAACCCGGCCGTGGGTTACCAGCTGCGCGATCAGGGCATGCCGCTCAACTACGTGGACCATACGGTGCGCGTGTTCCTGGGCACGCAGATCGGCTGCGCCCAGTGCCATGACCATCCCTTCGACGATTGGAAGCAGCGGCAGTTCTTCGAGATCGCCGCCTTCACGGCCGGCATCCGCACGGGCATCGAGAAGCCGCGCATGACCCGGCAGGGCGGCAAGGAACCGCCGACCCGCCTGCGGAGGAACTTCGATCGGATCAACGCGGAGGCGGCGGGCCTGGCCCGCGACGCCCGCGAGAGGAAGATGCCCTTCGAGGGTGCCGTCTTCGGTTTTCTCGAGGCCCACCGGCGCCACGTCGACTGGGGACCGAGCGATCTCCTCCTCCCCCATGACTACCGCTACGACGACGGCAGCCCGGGCGACGTCGTCGAACCACGGGTGCCCTGGGGCGAGGAGCCGCCCGGGGCCGGCGGCCTCGATCCGCGCCGCCGTTTCGCCGCCTGGCTGACGGCCGCCGACAATCGGCAGTTCGCCCGCACCGTGGCCAATCGGCTTTGGAAGGACTGCTTCGGCCTGGGGATCGTGGAGCCGGTGGACGACTTCCGCGACGGGAACCCCCCGTCGAACCCGGACCTGCTCGACCATCTCGCCGGGTTGATGGTCGATCTCGGGTTCGACACGCGCGAGTTCGTCCGCATCGTGGTCTCGACGCAGGCCTGGCAGCGGCGGGCCGTGCCGCACGATCCCTCGTCCGCGAATCCGTATCCGTTCCGCGCGCCGTTGCTGCGGCGGATGTCGGCCGAACAGTTGTGGGATTCGCTGCTGACCCTCGTCTCCCGCGATATCTGGGCCTACCAACGGCCGAAGGCGGAGGCGTACGCGATGCTCGGCGCATTCGACCTGGGGTCCGAGGATGCCGATTTCAAGACCGCGTACGCGCTGCTGGGTCGATTCCGCGAAGCGTCGCTGATGTGGCACGAGATCGACGTGCATCTCCACAAGCACCATCGGTACCGTGACCTGTACCTGGCGCGGGCCAGCGAGTTGCCACAGCCGGCGCGGATGGGGCATCTGCTCCGCGAATTCGGCCAGGGAGACCGGGAGACGATCGACGGCGCCCGGACGGTGGCGACGCTGCCCCAGGTGCTCACCATGTTCCACGGATACCACGGCCAGGCGCTGATCGACGACGGCTCCGCGATCATGCAGTCGCTGCTCGCCAATGATCCGGACCGGGGCGCCGACGTGGCCTTCATCGGCATCCTCTCGCGCCCCCCGACGGCCGCCGACCGCGAGACGGTATCCATGGTGCTGCATGCGGCGCCGACGGCACTGGAAGGATTCCGCGACATCGTCTGGGCGCTGGTCAACACGCGCGAGTTCCTCTTCATCCAGTGACCGGCGTCGACGGCACCGGGACGGTGCCACGGAGATCCGCTTCCATGCGTGCGCCGCGAACCCTCCCCGATCCTCCCTGCCCGCGCCGGGAGGCCCTGGCCCGACTGGCCCGCGTCACGCTCGGCGTCACGCTCGGCGGCGGCGTGGCGACCTGCGCGCAGGCTCAGGCCGCGGGGAAGGCGCGCGCGACGCGCGTGATCACGCTCTGGATGCTCGGGGGCATGAGCCACCTCGACACCTTCGACCCCAAGCCGGGGCGCGAGGAGCAGGGGCCGACCGGCACCATCCGCACCAACGTCCCGGGGTTGGCTTTCGGCGCGGGACTTCCGCGACTGGCGGCCGTGGCCGACCGCCTGACGATCTTCCGCGCCGTGACGACGCAGACCGGAGACCACGGCGGCGGGCAGTATGTGCTGCGCACCAGCTACGATCCCACGAGCCTCGTTCGCCACCCGTCATTCGGGTCGTGGATGCTCCACGCCACGGATCACCGGGGGGAGCTCCCCGGGTTCGGGCTCGTCGGCGATGCCAACCAACACCCGGGCTGCGGCTTCCTCGACACGCGGCTCTCGCCGTTGGCCGTGGCCGATCCTGACAAGGGTCTGGTGATCGCGCGCAGGCCCCCCCACCTCCCCGCGCTGGTCCTCAACCGGCGCCTGGCGATCGCCGAGCGCTTCGACCGGGCCTTCCACGAGCGGTACGCCGACGCCCAGGTCGGGGCCTACGACGAGATGTACGCGGAGGCGGTCAAACTCCTGGACAGCCCGTCGCTCGATGCCTTCGACATTTCCCTCGAGCCGGATGCGGTCCGCGAGCGCTACGGCGACTCGCGATTCGGCAAGGGCTGCCTCCTCGCCCGGCGGCTCATCGAGGCCGGCCTCCGCGCGGTCGACGTCGATCACGGCGTCTGGGACATGCACGTCGACATGTTCAAGCCGGCGGCGTTCCCGGCGGCCGTCGATGCCGTCGACCGCGGCCTGTCGGCGCTCCTGGACGATCTTGCCCAACGTGGTCTCCTCGACGAGACGCTGGTCGTCCTGGCCACGGAGTTCGGCCGCTCGCCCGCGATCAACGAGAACGCCGGTCGCGACCACCACCCCGCCGTCTTCTCGTGCCTGATGGCCGGCGCCGGCGTCAGGCCAGGGATGATCCACGGGTCCTCCGACGAGCGCGGCTTCCGCCCGGATGCCGACGCGATCACGATCGCCGACTTCAACACCACCGTCGCCGCCGCCGCGGGGCTTCCCTACACCAAGGAGTTCTTCGCCCCCAATGGCCGGCCGTTCAAGATCGGCGGCGGGGGTTCGCCGGTGCGCGAGGTACTGACCTGACCGCCGCGGGCCGGGCATGGCGGCCCCGGCAAGCTGCGGAAGCCGTGCCGATTGACCGGGTTCCCGGCAGGCCCCCGCCGCCGGGCTGGACGGCGCCATGGCCGCCGGCCGATCTCCTCCCCGACGGGGAGCGACGCTTCCTCCCCGGAGGAGGGTCGATGGCCAAGCGGAAGAAGACGGTCGCCCAGCGCGCGGTGGGGCTGGCGGCGCCGGTGCTGCCGGCGCCGGTGGCCAAGGTGGTGGGGACGCGCTGGGGCGCACGGCTGTTCCTCCTCCTCCTCCCGTTCCTCGTCGCCACCGGGATCATCACGATCAGATGGACCAACGGCCTGCCGATGGTGAGTTTCGATTGGGCGCGCGCCCTGGTCGTCGGCCGCCGGGTGGGGGAGGACGTGGGGCAGAAGGCGCTCGACGCGGCCCAGGATCTGCGCGGCCAGGATCTGCTCGGCCGGCCGGCCGAGATCCCGGCGTCCCAGGGCTGGGGCGAAGCGCAGCCGACGGCCTGGCAGCAGGCTCCCACGCAGTGGCGACCGCAGCCCGCCTATCCCCAGCCACTCCCCGTCCAGCCCCAGCAGGCGGCCCAGCCCGCCGCGCCCCGCGCCTACCGCTGAGCGGCGCCCTCCGCGGCACGCCGGCAGGCGGGTAGTATGCCGCCGGCCCCGGGATTCACCCGGAGCGCGGAGACTCCCATGCGGCACGCCCCCATCGCCCCCTCCCTGTTCGAGGCCCACCGT